>NZ_JBHFNU010000018.1:0-69006 GCF_041929145.1 Aerosakkonema sp. BLCC-F183
ACGGGAACGTTAAACGCCTCTGGAGACATCGACCTCTACATTGGTGAGGAAACTCCTCAATGTAAGCCGAGTCGTGGAAAGAGGAAACCCAGAAAGTGATTTCTGGAATCGCCGTCCGTTCACGGCGGCGAGGATGTCAAAAATTTAATTAACTATATTAGACATCTCAAAGGGCAGGATGCCTACCCCACAAGAATTTTTGGAGATGTCTATTTAACCGACGCCGGGGAAATGTTCGATTTGAGCGTAGCCGCTGAAGAGCAACTTTTTGCCTTGAGTTTCCAAGCGGTTGATTCGCATCGTTACGCCGTCGAGGTCGAAGCGATCGAGATCTACCATGTTATCCAACACCTCAGCCAGCGCCTTTGCCAAAGTTTGAGAAGTTTCTCGCAACTCTTCCGGTACGCCATCTGGGTGAAACTGGGGGTCTTTAAAAGTAATGCGGCGACGACGTTCGACGCCCAGCGTCATGGTCATGCTAATCGGTACTGTACCGCTAGAGGGTAGCTCCGCTTTGGCAAACAGCCGAATGCGATTACCGTTCTCCAGTTGCAGCTGCACTTCTGTAAAAGAAACGTCTTCTCCCCCCGTCAGCTCGTTTAAGGAGTCCAGAGAAAGATTTTGGAGGCGCTTTCTCACCAATTCCGCTTTAAAGGCTTGATTTATACCTTCTTCCGATAAGGTAACTAAAGCGATCGCTTGCGTGGGTTGCTTCAGGGTAATCTTACCTTTCAAAATCGAGCTGAAGTCCAGGGATACCGCATCCGTTTCAAACGACATCTCCTCAACCGGGAAATCCCTGCGAATTACCAAACCGCGACCGCTCATTTTAAAGCTGTCGATGCTCCCTTGCAACAGTTTGCTGGAGGGAGAGCAGCGCACAGAGACCTCCACAGACTCGCTCTTAGTGAACAAGTGGCGGATGGATTGGCTGGCGACAGTGTTGAGCATCCGCTCGCCCCAATCGCCACCACCAGGATTAGTAAAACCAGTCAGACCACCTAACATAAAGTTTTGTGTCTATAGAAAGTCTTCCTCCGTTGTAACAAAATGTGAATAACTCAGCAATCCATTGCCGAATTAGCAAAAATTATGGTATGTATTCCCAAATACTTATACTTAATGCTCGATAGTCGATCGGCCTGGGAGGATACCAGCCTGTAAGTCTTACCTGGGAAAGATTTTAGCGATCGGTACAAATGCCATTTGTGGCTATTTTGGTTTCAATTTTGACAACGAGCCTGTCAAAAGGTGTAAGTAAACGTTAAATTAGCGGTAATATTTCAATTTTTAATCTTTCAATCTCTCATCTTTTAATCCCTCATCAGGATGAGGACAGGACCTGTGCGAACCGGTTAAGGCAACACCGTAATCGGATTCGACTCAGAGCATACCATGTTTTCCGCGATTGTCGTCATTTTCCACATTATTCCTGACGAACGATTGCTGGTTTCTGGGGATTGAGTGCATGGATGCAACTTGTCCGGAAATACATTTAAGAAAGGCAAAAGTCAAAAGTCAAAAAAGGGACTAGGGCGTCGGGCGTCGGGCGTCGGGAAGAAGGAGAGGGAGAGGGAAGAGGGAAGAGGGAGGAATTTTGACTTTTGACTTTTGACTTTTGACTTCCCCACTCCCCCACTCCCCCACTCCCCCACTCCTCTAACCCCTCTTAAAATTGGAGAACCTATGGCAAAGGAATTGGCGATTTCTACCCGTGGACTGACCAAGCAATTTGACCGGCATATAGCCGTCAACGATATCGATTTAGAGATAGAAGCGGGAGAAGTCTACGGATTGATCGGGCCAAACGGAGCTGGCAAAACAACGCTGATCCGGATGTTGGCGGCTGCTGAGGAACCAACTATAGGGGAAATTTATATTAATGGCGATCGCTTGTTGCGCGATCGAAGCAATCCTACCCTCAAACGTCGTCTGGGCTACCTTCCGGATGACTTTCCCCTCTACGACGACCTCACAGTCTGGGATTATCTGGACTATTTTGCCCGACTTTATCGCTTGCGGGAACCGCGCCGCAGTCAGCGCCTGTACGATGTTCTGGAACTGGTGCAACTCACTAATAAACGCAACAGTCAAATTTCTACCCTATCGAGAGGGATGAAACAGCGGCTCAGTCTTGCTAGAACTATTATTCACGAGCCGATCGTACTGCTGCTGGACGAACCTGTTTCCGGATTGGACCCCATTGCCAGAATGCAGTTTCGGGACATCATCAAGGCGCTGCGGGAAGCTGGGATGACGATTTTGATTTCCTCCCACGTCCTCAGCGACTTAGCCGAACTCTGCACCTCGGTGGGAATCATGGAACTGGGTTATTTGGTAGAAAGTTGTTCCCTACAGGAACTTTATCGCCGCCTCAGTCGCCAGCAAATTGTCATGTCTAGCTTGGGTAGCCCAGATGCACTTGTAGCGGAACTGAAAAATTATTCTTTTGTGGAAGATTGGGAGGTATTGCCAGCAACGAAGCAAGTACAAGTTCATTTCTCTGGAAATCCGGAAGATTCGGCTAAGTTATTGCGATCGCTCGTTGAAGCTGGCATTCCCCTCACCGAATTCCACTGCACCCAAGAAGATTTAGAAACCATTTTCCTTAAACTCGGTCACAAACAAGCATCCTAACGCCGCTACGCGAAAGTCAAAAGTCAAAAGTCAAAAAAAGGCGTCGGGCGTCGGGGAAAAGGAGAAAGAATTCGGAATGAGCTTTGCTGCCAGGAGGTGCGGAAACTTAAAATAGAAAATTGTAGATTTGAAATGAAAAAAACAATCAAATTGTCTTGGGAGAATTTCGATCGTGAAACTTAACTTGATAGAGAGAATCGGCGATTTAAACCCGCAGTTATTGCGGGAAATCAAGGGTCGCCTAAAAACGAGAAATATAGCGATCTCAGCCGGAATTTCCCTACTAGGTCAGCTGCTACTGCTAATGTCTTTCTACGGCCAGCTTCCTACAGAAAAACCTTACGCAGGTCCGATCGCTAACCGATACTGCACTGGTAAGGAAGAATATTATCAGGCATACCAATGTTTCCAAGATTTTGCCGGTAATTTCGTCATTAATTGGCAAGTTTGGTGGCTAGACGTTTTTGTCTGGTTGAGTTTGTTCGCCATCTTCGGTTTGTTAGTAATTGGCACTTATATGATAGTTGCCGATCTAGCACAGGAAGATCGTCGCGGTACGCTCAACTTTATCCGCTTGAGTCCCCAATCTACCCAAAGCATTTTAGGGGGTAAACTACTGGGATCTCCAGTTTTACTGTATACAGTAGCTGCTTTAGCTGTGCCTCTGCATCTGTGGGCTGGTATTTCCGGCGGCATCTCTTTAGGTTTAATTTTAACCTTCTACGGAGTTATCGCTGTTAGCTGCCTGTTATTCTACAGTGGCGCAATGCTATTCGGTTTATTCAGTTCCGCATTTAGCGGGTTTCAACCTTGGTTGGCAAGTGGAGGTGTATTCATTTTCCTGTGGATTGCTAATTTTAAACCCATCACTCACGACCCGATAGATTTGTTAAATTTGTTGTCTCCATGCTGGATGCTTTGGCATCTAGTTTCAGGCATTTCTGGAGATTATCGCTCTACATTTTCCTATTTAGCAGAAGAAATAGGAACTTGGCAATGGTTCTCTATGCCTTTAGGTAGCAACATTATCAGTGCGGTTGCTTTTACTGTATTGAATTGCGGGTTGTTGACTTATTGGATTTGGCAATCTTTGATGCGCCGCTTTCCCAATCCCACCAAAACAATGTTGAGCAAAGGACAAAGTTACTTGCTGACAGCTTGTTTTGAAACCGTAATTTTGGGATTGGCGATCCAAAAAATGCCGCGATGGCAGTCTTTTCCAAATTGGTTATCTTATAACTTGAATAGCCTACTTGTATTCAATTTGCTGCTGTTTTTGTGTTTGATAGTGGCACTTTCACCTCACCGACAAGCATTGCAAGATTGGGCGCGATATCGCCGGGAAAAAGCAGCGAATCGCAAGTTGTTCTGGAATCCTTCTTTAATGAAGGATTTGATCTGGGGTGAAAAAAGCCCGAACGTAATGGCGATCGTACTTAATTCGATCGTCGCCTGTCTGCCCCTAATTTGTTGGATTATCGTTTGGCCTCAAGATGCAGAAAAAGGCGAAGCTCTTTTCAGTTTAGCGCTGATGGTGAGTACGATCGCCATTTATGGAGCGATCGCCCAACTCATGCTATTCATGAGAATACAGAAACAAGCTGTGTGGGCAGCAGGTGCTTTGGGTGCGGCAATAGTCTTGCCACCTCTGGTTTTTGCCGTTTTGTCGATCGGTTCTGCAAAACCACCCTTTGCACTTTGGTTGTTCTCCGCTTTCCCTTGGGTTGCCATCATGGAAAATACAGCAATTACAACTGTATGTATGGCAATTCTCGGACAGTTCGCCATCCTAGCACTGTTGAATATGCGATTGTCCCGACAATTGCAACAAGCTGGTGAATCTGCTACCAAAGCGCTGTTAGCCGATCGTCGCGCTTAAAAAAAGCCTTCAGCCATCAGTTATTTAACCGTAGGGGGGTTAGGCACCGGCAATAATTTCAGCGTTAAAACCGATAATTAATTTGCCGTGCCGTCACCCACCATTACCACATTTGGGACAGAAAAAACATTTTTCCCAATCAAGCCAAAGAGCCATTGTGTTAATTACAAAAAAACAGCAAACCTCCATTTTTAAGTTTACATAATTTGAGAAAAAATAGCATGAAAAACCTACGTTTGTTAGACAGATTAGGTGATGGGAATCCGCAACTATACCGAGAAATAAAAGGACGGCTCAAATTTCGCAATTTAGCAGTAACAGGTGCTGTATCTGTGGTGACGCAGTGCTTAATTTTTATGCCTTTCTACCTACAAGTTTTTGGCAGCAAAAATTATAGCAATTATTGCCTAAAAGATAAACAATTCCAATGCCTTGTCAATCCTGCCGGGTTCGTTCTTATTGATTGGCAGAATTGGTGGCTCGATTTATTTAATCAACTGAGTTTAATTTTCGCATTTGTGCTATTAGTCGGTGGCGTCCATATGCTGATCGGCGATGTGGGCAAAGAACAGCGTCGCGGCACACTTAACTTTATTAAATTGAGCCCCGAATCTAGCGAAAATATCTTAATTGGTAAGCTCCTTGGCGCTCCTATTTTACTTTATATAGGAATTCTGCTAGCTATTCCTTTACATTTAGCATCTGCGATCGGAGCGGGATTTTCTTTCGGATTACTTGTTGGCTTTTATCTACTCATAGGCGGAAGTTGCTTCTTATTATACAGTATGATGCTGCTTCAGTCTTTCCAGGTGGGATTTTTTACTTGGCCGTTCACCTTTTTCACCTTGATATTTATATCGCCTTGGTTGCAAATTCTCAGCGCTGTTATCTATGCTGCAAAAAGACAAGATATTTATAACAGCAATTTCCAATGGTTTTATTTACCGATCGGTACTAACATATCTCTTTTAATGGGCTTTTTACTGCTGAATTTGGGATTCTGGGGTTATTGGTCGTGGCAAGCATTAAATCGGCGCTTTCGCCAACCAAGCGCTACCTTGATAAGCAAAGGTCAAAGTTACTGGTTAATGGCTTGTTTGGAACTCTGCATTTTAGGGTTTTTTCTAGGAGAAAACTTAAACTCGGTACATTCTAGCGATTATTGGCGTTGGTTTGAGTTGATAGCATTTGTGGAATGCTTAAATCTATTCTGCTTTGTGTATTTAATCGGTCTTTTATCGCCGCAGCGTCAGGAATTGCAAGATTGGGCTCGCTACGAACAATTAAGAATAAAAAATGAAAAATTAAAACTGAATTCGGCATCTGTGAGGTCAAGTTTTTCATCAGGTATTTTTAATCCCTTATGGCAGGATTTGATTTGGGGAGAAAAAAGTCCCGTGCTGGTAGCGATCGCACTCAATTTGGCAATCAAAACAGCAATTTGGGGCAGTTGGATTATATTTGTTATCCCAAGCCCGTACAAAATTCAAGCACTGATAGTTTTGATTTTGAGCGCGAATTCGATTTTAATTTGTGCGGCGATCGCTCAACAAATTATGTTAATGAAAACACCAAAACGCCTCTGGTGGGCTCTTATTACGATAAATGGATTGATTGTATTGCCTCCGTTAGGTTTTGCTTTTCTGGGAATATCACCCAATGAAATGCCTGGTTTGTGGCTGCTTTCTGGGTTCCCCTGGCTTGGTATGCAATACGCCAGCGCTACCACAATTTTTCTATCCTTGTTAGGTCAGTGGAGTATCCTGGGATTGTTAACATTACAGCTGACGAAAAAACTGCGAAAAGCAGGTGAATCTGCTTCCAAATCGCTTTTTTCAGCACCTTCTTCTTTATAGCTAGTGCGTCAGGAAGAGGGAGAGAGAGGAATTTTGACTTTTGACTTTTGACTTTTGACTTTTAGCTCCCCCGCTCCCTTTTGGCTATTTTTTAAGCGCTTTCTTCACCAATTCGGGAATCTGAGAAGGGCGCTGCGCTACGGGAATTTTGACTTTTTCAAAAGCAGCTATTTTCGCTTCTGCCGTGCTAATTTCATCCTCTATAACTGGCTGAGAAACAATCAAGTCGCTGGCGCGGCGCTGTCGTTTTACTGTTGGTGCGTAGCGTCCGGCAATGTAAGCAACTACAGGTTTAGTAATTTCGTCAGCAATAAAGGGAGCGATCGTTTCTTCGCTATCGCCATCCATTTGTTCGACTAAAACGATCGCTTTGGTATTGTCATCTTTATTTAAAACTGGCAACCAATGGCGAAGAGAAGAACCAACGATCGCATCACTACCAATATTAACGCCGATCGATTGTCCAAATCCCGCTTGGCTTAGTTGCAAAGCAACTTCGCAAGTCAGACTGCCGCAACGGCTGATCAGTCCCACCGTACCGGGAGTGTAAAATTCACTTGGATGAGTGCCCAACAAAATTTTTCCCGGTACTATAATGCCCATACTGTTAGGGCCAACAACTAGAGTTTTGTTAGCATCGGCAATTCTCAGCAGATAAACTATATCCAGAGGTGGAATACCGCTGGTGACGATAATCAGTTGCGTAATATTAGCAGCGATCGCTTCTAGTGCGGCATCCAATACCAGGTATGGTGGAGTGAAGATTATGCTAGTGTCGATCGAGCCAGTTATCGGCAGTGCTTGTTCCACCAAATCGAACACAGGGATATCCTGTACCGTTTGTCCCCCCTGTCCCGGACTTACCCCAGCAACGACATTAGTGCCGTAAGCTTTCATCTTAGCAGCGTGGATAGCAGCAAGCGGTTCGGTGATACCTTGGATTAAAACTTTGCTGTCTGGCTTTACATTCATTACAAAACGCCTAACGGTTACACTTATTCAGATTTCGGCTTATTAATAAATTTAACTAATTTTCCCAGATTTTCAGCTTGAATTTTAGCTGTTTCCTCTTGTCCCGCTTCAATCACTGGTATTTCCTGTTGCACCTACTTAACTGGGTAGTTGACTGCACCGACCAAAGCATCTAAATTATTGTTGCTTTGTTCAACTTCATCGACAATACGATTTGCCGAGTTTTAGTCTGGAATAATTCTATCATTATTCGATAATTCACCGTTAAGTTGCTGCTGGATATCAAAAGTTCGATCGCATTCTATATACAACAGTTTTCATATGAGTCAAGTACATACAAACCCGGTCTCCAAATATCTCATATTTATTTACCCCAAATTTTCCCTTACCCAATTCCTAAAAGCTCTAATAGTTGCGCTTCTCCCCACAGTTAGATTTTTTTGTACGTATTCGTTAATCAATTCTATAATAAGAATATCGGGAAAATTTGGACTGCGATCGGCAACTACATAATTGCCTTCTTGCAACAAGTTAATTGACAATCCGCGTCTCGTATATCGCCACAATTCCGGCACGCCCAAACGCCGATAGTTATCAAACTTACTTCGAGAAGTTATATCAATTTCGATGGCTAAATCTGGCGGCGGATCGACAGTCAAATCCAAACTATTTTTACCGATAACAGCCGCATAATTTTGTATATAAAAACAAGTGTCTGCTTCCACTGCCTCCCTCATGCGATCGCTTTTAAAAGTTGTCGAACCCAAAACTTCAAAATCGATCGCCATCTCTTCTAACAAAATTTTAACCAAATCGCCGATAATTTCTTTATCTTTTTCATGTTCTGGTAGAGGCACCATAATTTCTAACCACCCATCACTATAAGAAAGTCTTGCAGCGCGACTTTCTCCCAATTCCTCTAAAATAGTTTCAAATTGTTGCCAGCTAATATCTTTCAGCAACAATTGTTGCCCTGGTTGCACGATAATTTGTTCCAGAACTAATTGCATTCTTTTCTCCTTTCTTCTTTTCCCTTTTCCCTTTTTCCTCCTCCCTCTTTCCCCTAACCCCTAACCACTAACCCCTAACCCCTAACCCCTAACCCCTAACCCCTAACCCCTACATCAAGAACGCTTACCAGAAGGCTTTGTCAAAGCTACTGCTTGCGATACTGCTTCATCCAAATTATCAACTACAGACACTCCCAGCGCCCCCAAACGCTCTTTTGCTGCATCGATCTCGCTACCGGCCAAACGCACGACAAAATAGGGGTTGTAACCGTTGCCCGTTTCTGTGCTATCTTGGCGGGGACGGCGCACACGTCCGCTGGGTAAAGGCGAAACCAGCCCCTCACCGTAATTTCGTTGTACGAAGTTGGAAATAGCCCCAGCAAGTTCATCGCAGGAAGTCACGCCACCCAAAATATTCACGAGCAAGACTTTGATATTATTTTCGTGTGCGATCGTTTCCAAACCCCTTTCCAAGCGATCGCACAGCGTTGTCGCTACATTACTGGGAACTTCTTCACCCACATTCAAGCAGCTAGCTGGCTTTCCTCCCGCTTGGTAAACTGAATCCAAAGTTGCCATCGCCAAACCGGTGCCATTGCAGACTATACCGATATTTCCTTCCAGTTGCCATAAATCTTCGCTAACCGGTGCAGGCGTTTCTCCACAATGACCGCACAGATGCGGTTTCCCCCGCCTTACTTTGGTCGCCAGTATAGCTAAATCCGGATGGCGTTGCAAAGCACAATCGTTGGCAGTCACCTTACCGTCCAAAGCCATCACTTCTCCATTCGGACTCACACCTAGAGGATTGATTTCCACTAAATCCAAGTCTTTCTGGATAAACAAATTGTACATAGCTTGGAGGATATCGCTGACCGACTGAATCAAATTGCCTTGCAATCCCATCTTCAGGGCTAACCGCCGAGCGTAAAATGGGGAAAATTCTTGCTCTACTACCACCTGCTGCATTTGTTCCATCACCGCTTCCACATCTATGCCTCCTTTAGGAGAACCCAAAAGCACGGGGCGGCGAAGCGTACAATCTAGAGCCACAGCTAGATAAAATTCCCTTTCTGCATCGTATCTGGCTTCTGCTAGCAACACCTCTGGGTATTGTCCCATAATCGGCAGATGGAAAATGGTTTGCGCGGCTGCGATGGCATCGATCGTATTTTCTACAAACTTAATTCCGCCTGCTCTTCCCCTTCCCCCTGCTGGCACTTGAGACTTCAGTACCACCGGATAGGGTATTTTCAATCCCTTTAAATCTCTGGGCCTGTCAATTCTTTGGGAAGGCAAAACGGGAATACCGATTTCGCGAAATAATTCTTTTGCCTGATACTCTAATAAGTCCATATCAAAATATTAATTAAAAATCACAGAGGAAAGAAATCTTCTTCACTTTTACTTTACCACTTTTTCCACATCTTTGATGTAAATTAGTTAATTTTTTCCTTCCTCTTTAATTTTTAATTTTTATTTTTCATCTGTTCCTGCCACTCACGAGCTACTAAATCGATGCCATAAAATCTTTGCCAGAAGCGGTCTACAGCCCAAGTCGGAAACACTTTGGTCATAATAAACAGCAAGAAATCGCCGCCCGTAGCAGCGATATAGCGCGGACGGGGACGCGGATCTGTAAGCGATCGCACAATTACTTCAGCCACCCGTTCGGAAGTCCAAGCGCGACTGCTAGTTTGTTGCTGTAGTCCTTCTAAATTCTTAAAAGCAGCGCGATAGGGAGTCTGTTCGGGATCGCGAATTGTCTCCTCAACTCCTTGAGCAACAACATCAAAAAAATCGGTAGTCACCGGCCCGGGTTCGATGACGCTGACCTTGATATTGAAAGGTTCCAGTTCCATACGGAGAGCGTCGCTGAGCCCTTCCAAAGCAAATTTCGAGGAACTGTACATACCCCCAAAAGGAAACGCCAGTTTTCCTCCTAAAGAACTAATATTGACGATTCTGCCACCGCCGCGATCGCGCATCCCAGGTATCAAAGCACGAGTCAAAGCTAATGGCCCAAGCAAATTCACCTCAAATTGCCGCCGCGCCAATTCAGATGGAATCAATTCGATCGGCCCCATTTGACCGTAACCTGCATTATTCACCAAAGCATCCACCCTACCGAATCGCAGGATAGCAGATCTAGCCAAAGCTTCCACCTGCTCGATCGACGACATATCCGTGGGAACAACCAAAACTTCTGCCCCAGCTTTGCTACAGTATGTGGCAGCCGTATCCAGCTTTGCCCGGTTACGCGCCGCCAGCACCAATCGAATGCCAGGAAACTTTTTGGCTAAAACTTGCGCCAAAGCAGCGCCAATACCAGCAGAAGCGCCGGTAATCAGTACAACTTGTTCAGATAGGGGAGTGTTTGCAGACATCAGGATCGGGGAGTTGCACAAAACGAAATATGCCTTATCCTCTACTGTGAAGTACTCCAGCTAAACTGCGTTATAGTTGGAGCTTCCTACTGGCGATCGGCTAGGCTTGGTTCTTTCCCGATTTCTGCCGAGTACATACTTTTGATACTTATTTATCTAGGTAGCCTCTCAGTCCTTCGGGTGGGTCAGCAACCATGTTCATGGTAACATACTGCTTTAGATGTTGTGTAGATATTACGATCGTGAAAACTAAGGTATTACATATCAGGATAAGCGAACGAAGATTGCATCAAATCTACTCATAAGCAGCAAACAAAAAAAAGACGGTCAAACAAATCATAGAGGGATGGAGCGAAGATTACCTACACCCAAGGAATTAGAGGGATGAGCGTATTTGTAAATATTGATTTATTAGTCGATCGCCATTTATGCCCACCTAAAATGTGGAGATTTTTTAGTATTTTTAGGTACGTAATTCCGGAGATATTTTTGTGAAACTTCTAAAATCAGAAAAAATCATCTATCCCAAGTCCCAACTTCAAAGTGAAAATCCTCGCATCCAAAATCTCAAATCAAAGGGTGATAGCAAATGGAAACAACCGATCGGAAAAATGATTTACAAACACTGGGGCAACTTTTGCAAGACAGCTTGAACTCAGAGTTAGCAATAGAAGTTCCCATTCAGGTTAAGTGCGTTCTTCAGGATCGCACTTTGGTAACATTGGCTCAAGACCCCAATCCGGTGATTACCGAAGCGCAGCCCATTTTCAGAGTGCTACAGGAAACTATTGAAGCGCTACAGGTAGCATTCCCGAACCCAGTGTGGGAACAAATTCAGCAAGTACGGCTTTTCTTGAGAGCGGCGGGACAAAGGCAACCTTTTGCCGCCCACGAGTTTAAATTGGAAAAATTGCCCTCTTGGGAGGATGCCGATCGCAATATGTTTGGATGGGAAGAGGAAAGCGACGATCCTCCCGTATCGCCATCCCCCTGGAAATCGATTTTTGATGAAGAAACACCAGACGATCGCACCGAAGCAACTGCTGCATCGACCTTAACATCGGATCGAGATGATTCTCGATCGCCCTGGAACTCGATTTTTGATGAAGAAACCGCAGACTCGTCCACCGAAGCAGCCGCATCCAGCTTAAGATCGGAAAAATTCGCTCCGCAACCATCTCGATCGTCCTGGAACTCGATTTTTGACGAAGAAAGTCCAGACCCGCGCACCGAAACTGCACCAGCATCCAGCTTAAAATCGCAAAAATCCGCTCCGCAATCATCTCGATCGCCCGATAGCTCGATTTTTCATGATGAAACTACACCTAATCACAGCGAAGCAACTGCCGCATCTACCTTAAGATCGAACAGATCCGATGCCATAGAAGATTTACCTTTAGAAGAAGCTGCGATCGATTCCAGACCCGACCCCGAAATGCCGAAACGCAATCGAGTTTTGCGTCGCCGCAGACGGCAATTTAAACTGCCCCAGTCCGCATCCAAAATTGGGGTTGGAGTAGCAGCAGTAGCGATTGTAGGTTTTATTTACGCCTTAACTCGTCCTTGCGTATTCGGAGAATGTACACCCATCCAAACCGCCAAGCAGCTCAGTCGAGAGTCAGCACAAACCCTCAGAGATGCAAAAAACGAGCAAGATATCAATCTGGGAAAAGAAAAACTCTCGAAAGCGATTCAGGAGTTGGAAAGCATTCCCCCTTGGTCTGGCGATCGCTCTTCAGCGCAGTTACAGTTGCAAATTTACAAAGGAGTTGTTACTAAAATAGACATAATTTTAAAGGCTATGGATAAGGCAAAATTTGCCTCTCAAACAAGCCAAAACCCTCCTCATTCAGTCCAAAAGTGGCAAGAAATACAGTCTGTTTGGAAAGAAGCGATCGCTGCCGTTAAACAAATTCCCAAAAATAGCTTGATTTATCCTCTAGCTCAACAAAAATTAACCGAATATCAAGACAATTTAGCCGCTATCGATGGACGAGTTAAGCAAGAGCAACAAGCTGAAATCAAACTGGCAAATGGCAAAGAAACGGCTCAATTAGCGGAAGTGCGTCAAGGCGTAGCCAAAACTTTAGGTCACTGGCGACAAGTTGAGTCAACTTGGCAAGCAGCGATCGCTTCTCTTTCTTCCATTCCCAAAACCACAACATTTTACCAGGAGGCGCAGCAATTAATTGCCAGCTATCAGCCAAATTTTACCGCAGTGCGCGATCGCAAAAACCAAGAAGAGAATGCCGCTAAAATTTACAATCAAGCCATTACAATTGGTGACCTTGCCAAAAATTTGGAGCAACAGAACCAATTGACCCAAGCTGTCGCGACTTGGCGCAGAGCTTCCACCTACGCCCAACAAGTACCTACTGGTACTTATTACTACTCACAAGCTCAGCCGCTGAGTGAAAGTTACATCAATTCTTTAAGACAAGCACAAGCTAAATTGCAGGTAGCTTTAATTGTGCAAAAAGCTACAGGCGATCTCAATAAAACTTGTGCTGGCGTACCCAAAATTTGCGACCATACCATTAATCTTCAAGGAATCAAGGTTTATCTAACGCCTGCTTATGTCAACAGCGTGAGAAGGACTGCTATGACTGCCGGTTTGAATGGCGACGCTAATACTCTTGCTGGTGTAGACGATCATTTAAAAACCTTACAAGCTGCATTGGAAGCAATTAGCGAAAATGCTCGCGTACCTCTAGAAATTTACGATCACAATCGTGCTTTGATTGGTAGGTATGTTCCCAAACCGAGATAAAAATTATAGCTAGAGGCTAAAAAAGTCAAAAGTCAAAAGTCAAAAGTCAAAAACAAGAGGGACGGGGAGTGGGGAGGAAAGGGGGAGTGCGAGAATTAATATATTAGACATCTCCACAAATTCTTGTGGGGTAGGCATCCTGCCTGCCGAGAGAGATTCTTTTCTGGAGATGTCTATTGACTTTTCCCTTTTCCTTTTTCGTCTCCCTCCTCCCTCTCTCTTTGCCTTTTGGCTTTTGACTTTCATATCATATCCAGTCGCATCGGTTGAAAAAAATGTGTTCGTATCTGATTTCTTATCTGTCTTCATCTGCGGTAAAAATTTTACCCCCGCTCTCGCACAGATAATATGAGAGCATCAGTCTTAGACTACCGATGCAACCGGACACAATCTAAAAATTCATTTGGCGATGCTTTAAATATTGCTGCGCCAAATGGCAAAAATAAAAAAAATATTGCATATTCTTAAGCACAGATGCAAACAGATAAACACAGATGAATTGCGGTGTTCTTAAATTTTTAGTTGTGCATCGGAGTTAAAAACTTGCCGACAAATTCCCTGCGTAATCAAAAAAGCAGTAATCAGGGTAGCGCTGGCCTGCATCACCAAAATCAACATCTGGTAAAATGCCGCAATGAAGGGACTGACACCGCCCAATATCTGACCTGTGAAAGTTCCTGGCAATGTCACTAAACCCACAACCGTCATGGTATTCAGGTTGGGAATCATTGCGGCTTTAATCGCTTCTTGGCGGTACTGCGCTACTGCTTGTTGAGGAGTAGCACCCAAACTGAGGTGAGTTTCAATTTCCAGGCGCGTGCTTTTGAGGCTACTGACGAGACGTTCACCGGCTAAAGCAGCGCCGTTCATAGCATTTCCCAGTACTATACCTGCAAACGGAATCAGAAACTGCGGTTCGTACCAAATTTGCGGTTTAATCACCAAAAAATTGACGTAGACTAGCGTCAGGGCAGTACTGAGTAAAAGCGAACCTCCCACGACGGGTAACATTTGGGGAATTTTGTCACCAATGCGACTTTTAGCTACCCTAGTAGCAATTATCAGCATTACAAACAAAACTGCGATAACCAGTATGGGGTTTGGCTGAGCGAAAACCACCTCCAGTACAAACCCAACTCCCAGCAATTGTAGGATAGTGCGACCTGTCGCGATCGCCAGAGGCCATTCCAAGCCCAACTTTTCCCAAGCAGATAAACCGATGGCAAAGGCGATGAGTCCTAATGCCCAAGTGAAGTTTGTGGGGTCGAATTTAGCTAAATCCACTGGCTTGGGGGTTTGAGGTGCGATCGAACTATTTGCGAGAACTATTTGCGATGACTTCCTATTTTACAACGTCATTCGGCGCAGTAATATTTAAAACCGCACCAAATCAAGCATTTAAAGGCTTATATTTAGCTGCGCCTGGGGCAGATTGTCACAACCAGTTGACAAGACACTTTTCTCGCCTAAGATAATCTACCATAACCGTTGGAAAATATACACCGAGAAAACCATTCACCTTGCAGAGACAACTGCGGGGCTGACGGGCTATCCGGGACTTGTAGTAGTAAAAACTAAAACTTCGTGGTAGGCGAGTGAATAACATTCCCCCTGTTGACTTGGCACGTCAGTACAAAAACCTTGAGAAAGAAATAAACGCAGCTGTATTGGAAGTGCTGGCTTCTGGCCGATACATCGGCGGTTCTCCGGTGGAGAGTTTTGAGCAACAGTTTGCCAATTACATAGGCGTTTCCCATTGCGTAGCGTGCAATTCTGGCAGCGACGCCCTCTACCTCGCATTACGAGCTTTGGATATTGGCGCTGGCGATGAAGTGATTACGACGCCTTTTACGTTTATAGCCACAGCGGAGGCAATCAGTACAGTTGGCGCAACGCCAGTATTTGTAGATATTGACCCCCAAACTTTCAATTTAGATGTCGAGAAGTTGGAAGCTGCTATTACCAACAAAACTAAGGCCATTCTGCCAGTGCATTTGTTTGGGCAACCAGTCAATATGACGCGCTTGATGGAAATAGCAGAATCTCGCGGTTTGGCAGTAATAGAAGACTGCGCTCAAGCTACGGGCGCAGGGTGGGCGGGTCGCAAAATCGGTAGCATCGGACATATCGGCTGTTTTAGTTTCTTCCCCACTAAAAATTTGGGGGCTTGTGGCGATGGTGGTGCAGTAACTACCAACGATCCGAACGTAGCGGCAAAAATCCGAATGCTGCGAGAGCATGGTAGCAGCAGTCGATATTACCACGAAGCGATCGGCGTTAACAGTCGTTTAGATACTATCCAAGCTGCTATTCTCCTAGTTAAATTGCGCTATCTCGATACTTGGAACGCTCAACGCACTCAAACGGCGGCTAATTACCACAATTTACTTGCACCGATTTCGGGAATTTCTTTACCTCAAGCACTCAATGGAGGTGAAAGTGTCTGGAATCAATACACCATTCGGGTAATAGCTAAAGGAAAAGAAGATTTCCCATCTACCAGTTCAACTGAAAACTTATACCTGAAAATTCAAAGTTCCTTACGCGACTCAGTACGCAGCCAGTTGCAGAAGCGGGGAATCAATACAATGGTTTACTATCCCCTACCACTGCATCTCCAGCCTGTGTACGAAAGTTTGGGCTACAAAGCCGGTCAATTGCCAGCTGTCGAGCAGGCGTGTGCTGAAGTTTTGTCTTTGCCGATTTTCCCAGAATTGTCTTTGACGCAGCAAGAACAGGTGGTTTACGCTTTGAAAGATGTTTTAGCCGAAACAATGTTTGCTGAGACTGCTCAAAGCTTATGGGCGATGGCATCGGCGAGAGAAAACTGATGCGTTGTTGTTGACGAGAAACCCGGTTTTTGACAAAAACCGGGTTTCGCGAACTCCTCAAAACTAGGGATTAGAGACTACTAGACCCAAAGGCGGGAACGATTGACGGTCGCCAATGCTTCTACTAAACTGCGGACAGCAGCTACCATAGCGATTTCGCTGTTCAAGCGGTTGACAGCTGAGCCAACGCCGACACCGGCAGCACCGGCGGCAATGGCTAGGGGTGCTGTGACGCTGGATATTCCAGAGGCGCAAAGCACCGGCACGGAAACGGCACGGGAAATTTCATAGGCTGCGGCTAGGGTGGGAGCTGCTTTTTCGATCGTACCCAATGTTCCGGCATGAGTTGGGGTGGCACTTACTCCACCTTCTGTCTGGATGATATCGGCACCGGCTTTGACTAGGGCTTCTGCCAATTGCACTTGTTCGGACAGTTGGAGAATATGAGGAACGGTCACTGATAAGGTAATCTGGGGAAGGAGCGATCGCGTAGTTTGTGTAATTTCCAATACTTCAGCTGCTTCAAATCGACGCCCTTGCGCGTAGAAACTATCGAAGTTACCAATTTCGATGAGGTCGGCACCAGCTGCTACAGCTGGGACAAATAGCTGGGGTTCGACTGCGGAAACGCAGATGGGCAACTCGGTGAGTTCGCGGCACATCTTCACCAAGTTTGCATCGGCAGCAATATCCACAAAGGTCGCGCCACCTTTGTCTGCTGCTTTCACGGTCGCTGCTACTCGTGCTGGATCGAAATTATTCAAGCCGCTAATAATTTTGAGGGCACGGCCTTGTTCAAAAGCACGCTGTAGTGTGGTATGAATTGTCATGCTGTATGTAACTCCCACTCAAAAATAAGTCAGGATTATTTTTGCACTCACCGAGGTCAGAAACCAGAGGCTAGAAAAAGTCAAAAGTCAAAAGAAAGGGATTAGGGGCTAGGGCGTCGGGTCTAGGGCGTCGGGAAGAGGGAAGAGGGAAAGGGAGAGGGAAGAGGGAGAGGGAAGAGAATTTCAGATTTTAGATTTCAGATTTCAAATTTTGATAAATCTGAAATTTGAAATCTCCCGCTCCGAAAGCCCCCCTGCCCCCCTGCTCCCCCGCTCCCTGAAGGATATGGTGCCGATTGTTAAAAAATTTTACTTTCTTGGCGTCGTCCTGGTGTAGCAGAATGCAATTCTTAACTGCATTATATGGTTAATCTCTAAGTACTGTTCTCTGTTTGTGGAGCTAAAGGACACCAGCAATATGTTTGGAGAAGTGTACAAATCTTGCTAATAAACGTTACAATTATTAATATTTCTACCCAGAAAGCGCCATGAAGACCGCTCAGACTTCTACAGATCTTGTGCGTACCTACCTGCGTGAAATAGGTCGGGTTCCCCTACTCACCCACGAGCAGGAGATCTTGTATGGCAAACAAGTACAGCGCTGGGCAGCATTGCAAGCTCAGAGAGAGGCGCTAGCAGCTGAGTTGGGCCAAGAACCTACTCTAGCTGAGTGGGCGCAACAATGTGGGCTGTCCCAAGCAGAACTCGATCGACAGATTAAAGAAGGTGAAAACGCTAAGCGCAAAATGGTTGAAGCTAATTTGCGACTGGTAGTGTCGGTAGCCAAGAAGTACATCAAGCGCAATGTTGACTTGTTGGATCTAATTCAGGAAGGCAGCATCGGTATGCAGCGAGGGGTTGAAAAATTTGACCCGACTAAAGGATATCGGTTTTCTACTTATGCCTATTGGTGGATTCGTCAGGCAATCACTCGCGCTATAGCTGAAAAAGGGCGCACGATTAGGCTGCCTATCCACATCACGGAGAAGCTAAATAAAATTAAAAAAGTTCAGCGCCAACTGTCTCAACAGTTAGGACGCGCTGCGACTGCTGCGGAATTGGCCAAGGAGTTGGAATTAGACCCGAAGCACGTCCGGGAGTACTTGGAAAAGGCACGTCAGCCTTTGTCCCTAGATTTGCGGGTGGGAGATAATCAGGATACGGAGCTGGGAGAACTGTTGGAGGATACGGGTGCTTCTCCGGAGGAATTTGCCATCCAGTCTGCTCTTCAGACAGATTTAGAAAAGCTGATGGCGGATCTAACACCTCAACAAAGGCAGGTGTTGGCGATGCGGTTTGGTCTGGAAGACGGACAAGCTTTAACCTTGGCAAAGATTGGCGATCTCCTCAACATTAGCCGGGAAAGAGTACGGCAAATCGAAAGAGAAGCATTGAGTAAGCTTCGCAAGCGCAAAGGAGATATAGATGAATTTATCGCCAGTTAGGAACTTGTCATTCACAATCAGAAGAGGTAAACAGAGATATAGCTGTTTGTCGATCGCCAATGTTAGGTAGGGGTGGAAAATCCGGAATTTGTGGTTCGGTTAAAGCGACTTCACTGTCAAGAGCGAACTGCTAAATTAGTCTTCAGAAGCAATTAATAATCTGCATCCGATTTTTTGAATAACAAGCTGCTGTTAGCTAGTCAAATCAAAAGCTCCCAACTGCTACAGAGGTAAAAAGTGAACAAATCATCCAGTCAAGGCCCAGAGTTGTTTGGCAATGAGTCGGAGTCAGGTAACAATTGGCTCTGGCAGTATGTCCAGTCTATGAGCCCAGAAACTATGGCACAGCTTTCCAGACCATCTTCCGGAGATGTCTATCAAGTGATGGAACGGAATATTATCGGTCTGTTGGGTAACTTACCGTCAGAACATTTTGGGGTGACGATTACTACGAGTCGGGAACATCTCGGTCGGCTGTTGGCTTCGGCGATGATTAGTGGATATTTTCTCCGCAATGCAGAACAGCGTATGGCTTTTGAAAGATCTTTCTCGGCGGCTGAAGCCAATGCTTCAGAAGCTGAGTAGTAAGTTGGCTTCAGATTGGCACGCGGATATTCGCGATCTGGCCATCATCAACCGATCGGCGGGCTGTAAAATAGCTCTGCCGATTATTGTGATTTGGAAACTAATTTTTAACAGAAAATACAATTAAGTTTATAGCAACCTATGAAAGTCAGTTAGGACGTTATTAATTACTGAAACTCTCGCTCTTTCCTTCTTTTCCAAGCCCGAAGCCCTAAACCCAATCCCCAATCTGTATGTCTTTACCCCATAAGTTTATTGGTGTTGCTGTCATTTGGAACGACCGAGGACAAATTTTAATTGACAAACGCCGTCAGGGTGGTTTAATGGGAGGTTTATGGGAATTTCCGGGTGGCAAAATAGAGCCTGGTGAAACTGTGGAAGAGTGTATCAAAAGGGAAATTTGGGAAGAGTTAGGTATTGAAATTCAGGTAGGCGATCGCTTGATGGCGATCGATCACATTTACAGTCAATTTGCCGTCACTCTTACGGTACATCACTGCCGCCACACCAACGGCGAACCGCAGCCTTTGGAATGCGATGAAGTTCGTTGGGTCACATTAGATGAGTTAGACTTATATACTTTTCCCGAAGCTAACTTTCAGATTATCAATGCTCTCAGAAATATAGTTAGGGGATAGGGGTTAGGGATTAGGGGTTAGGGATTAGGGATTAGGGATTAGGGAAGAGGAGAAATTTTGAGTTTTGACTTTCATTATCGGTAAACCGGCAACGTGAAGTGAAAGCAGCTTCCTTTGTCGGGAACGGAGTCTACCCAAATACGACCGTAATGAGATCGAATAATTCTTTGACACAGGGATAGACCGATGCCATATCCATCTAAAGCTTCGTCGCGTTTGAGTCGATAGCGTTCTTCAAAAATGCGATCGCGATTTTCCTCTGGAATTCCGGGCCCAGTGTCGCATACAGTCAAATGTACTTTCTGCGCTGTGCGGTGGAGAACGGAAACTTGAATGGTTCCACCAGGGGGTGTATATTTATTGGCGTTGTCCAATAAGTTTACCAGCACCTGACGCACTCGTTCTGGATCGGCATAAACATAAGGCAGATCTTTGGGAATATCTGTTTCGATCTGGTGGGATTTCATTGCAAACCTGTGTTTGAGGCACTCTAGCACTTCCTGACAAAGTTCTCCTAAATCTACCTTTTGAGGCACTATCTTCAGAGAACCGTTATTTCCTTGCGATCCTTGCAGAATATCGACGATTAGGCGCTCGATCGCGCGAGTTTGGTTCCTGGCTTGTTTAATTAACTGATTTACTAAGGCTGGTGTCAGTCGAGGCGAGTTGCGGTTATTTAGATCGGAGTTGGTTTCTAGGGTTTCTAGTGCGATCGAAGCGGCTGTGAGGGGATTGCGGAGATCGTGGGCCAGCATAGCGATGATTCGATCTTTGAACTGCAATTGCTGTTGCAGTTCTTCTTTTTCCTGTTTGAGGCGAAAAATTTCTTCGGAAATGCGGATCAGTTCTGCAACGTGAGCAAAGGAACGTGTATCGGCGCGATCTGTACCTGCTGGCCAAGATTCCCCATCTAGGTTTTGATATTCATCCATCGACTGTTTCCAGCGCGGCCACCAGTCTGCCAGTTGAGCGACCAAATTAGTGCCAGCGATGATATGTCGAGGGGGAGGATGAATTTTGATTAAAGCTGGGGTTGCTACCAGTTTAAAGTGTTCGGCTAAATATGGTTGTTCGCCGACATCAACAACCTCTAGCTCAAAAGGATAGTCGTTCTTTAAATCTTCGAGATACTTGTGCAGTCGCTGGATTTGTTCCTGAGAACTGGGACGCTGGTCTACAAATAATAGCAACTGTAGAGGCGTCTGTGTATGAGTAGACTTTTCAGCATTCGCTGCCATGTAATCTCTTTTGAGCATGATGGACAAACTGGTAAAGCTTTTCCAACGGTAAGGACGATCGAACTGCTTGCTTCCAGGCACACTGGTTGCCCTTTGACTCCTACTTATAAGCTACCGTGTTCTGGCGATTTTCGTACCAAATTTTTGTTATTCTCTTTTTCACCTCTATCAAGAGATAGAAGTTATTTAACGAGCGATCTGTTCGAGGGGGTAGAATGCACTCTGGCGGCTTATACTAAGTGCGGAGTCTCGCAGAGAGTGGGTGAGGAATGCTGTTAAACTGGCGGAAGTATCCGTGGCTCTTGGTTGCACTCGGTAGTGCGATCGCATTCTTTGTGTTGGCCCTAACCTTAACCCTGCATCGACACTACACCTTTTATTCCTCCTACGACCAAGGCATTTTCAATCAAGTTTTCTGGAACGGCATTCACGGTCGCTTCTTTCAAAGCTCTCTCTCTTCGCAATTATCTACAAATGTCGTTCACAGTAACGATGTCCCGAATGTATATTACCATCGTTTAGGCCAACATTTTACACCCGCTCTTTTGCTGTGGATACCCCTATACGCTTTGTTTCCCTCCCCAGCAACTCTGACGGTATTGCTAGTAACTTTAGTTACTGCTGCCGGTCTGGTTTTGTACGTACTTGCCCGACTTTATGTTCAAGGGCCTATAGCTGCTGCGATCGCTGGTAGTTTTTACACGGCTAATGCGGTCGTCGGTCCGACTTTATGTAACTTTCACGACATTTGCCAAATTCCGCTGTTCGTGTTCGGATTGCTGCTGGCAATGGAAAAACGCTGGTGGTGGCTATTTGCGGTTCTCGCAGTTTTAATTTTAGCAGTACGGGAAGATTCTGGTGTAGGGTTGTTTGGTGTGGGAGTATACATGATACTCAGTAAGCGATATCCCCGCATCGGTCTTGCCGTCTGCGCTCTCAGCTTTGGGTACACGATTCTGCTCACCAATTTAATTATGCCGCTGTTTTCTGCGGATATTTCCGAGCGGTTTATGATCGAACGCTTCGGTCAATATGCTGATGGTGATTCGGCTTCTACTTTAGAAATTATCTGGGGAATGGTGAAGAATCCTTGGCGCTTGCTGGTAGAACTGTTTTCGCCTTTTCCTGAGACGATTAAATATCTGTTGGCCCAGTGGTTGCCTTTAGCTTTTGTGCCAGCTGTTTCCCCAGCAGCTTGGGCGATCGCAGGATTTCCTCTGCTCAAACTTTTTTTGGGTCGGGGGGAGTCTGTTTTGGCAATTAATATTCGCTATGCTATGACTGTAGTTCCGGGATTATTTTACGGAGCGATTCTTTGGTGGTCTCAGCATCCAGAAAAGTTTAAAAAGTTGTCTTTTCGCCGCTTTTGGGTAATCTGTATATGTATTTCATTATTTTTTACCATTACTTCTAATCCGAATCGAACTATATCTTTTCTGGTGCCGGATTCATTTAAGCCTTGGGTATATGTATCTTTGCCTCGCCAATGGCAGCACGCTGGTGAAATTTACTCATTATTGGCAAAAATCCCCCCAAATGCAAGTGTGGCAGCCACGACTTATATTGTGCCGCATCTTTCTGGCCGCCGCGAAATTATTCGCTTTCCAGGATTGCAGTTACGGAACGATAAACGGGAAGTTGTGAATGTGGAATATGCGATCGCAGATCTGTGGCAGTTACGCGAGTATCAAGTTGCCTTCAAGACCGATCGTCAAATATTAAAAGATAGCATTGTCGCGATCGATGGGGTATCTGGTAACCATCTATACGGAATTACCGATTTTAAAGATGGAGTTATTCTATTGCACAGAGGAGCGACGGACAATCCAGATGCAGTTGCGGCGTGGCTTACGTTCCGCCGAGAGATAGAAGCGATTTTAAAGTAAGCGGTGTAAGTGCTAGTTATATGTCTATGACATTTTTGACATATAAATAGATGTATTAGCTACAATTGTCATGCTAATAAGTATTGAGAAATGTGAAAATTAGTAAACATAAATTAAGTCTTCGGGATGGGCAGTAATGAAAATTCTGGTGTTGACTTGGGAATTTCCGCCTCGGATTGTCGGGGGAATTGCTCGTCATGTAGCGGAGCTGTATCCAGAAGTTGTCAAACTGGGGCACGAAATCCACCTAATTACATCAGAATTTGGGGAAGCACCTCTCTATGAAATTGTGGAAGGTATACACGTCCATAGGGTGCCGGTAGGTTGGAGTAACGATTTCTTCCACTGGGTAGCGAATTTGAACAATAGTATGGGCAGTCACGGCGGTAAGCTGATGTTGGAAGACGGGCCGTTCGATCTGATCCACGCTCACGATTGGTTAGTTGGAGATGCGGCGATCGCACTCAAGCATATTTTCAAAGTACCGCTGATTGCAACTATTCACGCTACGGAGTACGGTCGTTACAACGGTATCCACAATAACGATCAGCGCTACGTGAGCGGCAAAGAAAAGCTTCTCGTCTATAACGCTTGGCGGGTGATTGTTTGCAGCAACTATATGCGCCAGGAAGTAGAAAGAGCGCTACAAAGTCCTGCTGACAAGATAGATGTAATTTACAACGGCATTAGAGCCGAAAAGAAACCCCGCTTGCACGAATTTAACGCTTGGGATTTTCGTCGCCACTTTGCCAGGGATGAAGAAAAAATTGTTTACTACGTAGGTAGAATGTCTTATGAAAAAGGCGTTCCAGTGTTGCTGAATGCCGCCCCAAAGGTAATTTGGGAAATGGGAGGTAATGTTAGATTTGTGATTATCGGTGGCGGAAATACCAACCATTTGAAAACTCAAGCTTGGAATTTGGGGATTTGGGATAAATGTTGTTTCACCGGCTTTATGTCAGATGCGGATCTGGATAAATTCCAGACAGTTGCTAATTGCGCTGTTTTTCCGAGTTTATACGAACCTTTTGGGATTGTAGCTTTAGAAAGCTTTGCCGCTCGCGTGCCGGTGGTGGTTTCCGATACTGGCGGTTTGCCGGAGGTGGTGCGACATACCAAAACTGGTGTAGTGACTTGGACTAACAATTCTGATTCTTTGGCGTGGGGAATTCTGGAAGTTCTCAAAAATCCAAGTTATTCTCAGTGGTTGGTGGAAAATGCTTATGTAGACTTAGAACGGCGCTTTAGCTGGCCTAAGTTAGCGCAGCAAACAGAAGCGGTTTACAAGCAGGTGGTGGAGGAGCGATCGCAAGTTGTGTGGGATTAAACTACCTACACTCGCCCTATAAGAGGCTCTCTTGCTCTGAAGAAGTTTTAACCCCACCCATCTTTTCCAAACGGCTGACAGGCGATTTTAGAGGGTGTGTTTTCAAGTGCGATCGCTCTTTGTTTGTCTTAATTCAATTGGTACACCGCTGTTGAGATGGGTAGGCTTGGAGAGAAGCTAAAAAAGTTGATAGCCATAATGCTTATCCGCAGAGGCTTTCAGGCTTAGCGTAAGTTTCTGCACGATTGCTACCAAAACGCCTTTTCCAAAAATAATAGCTCGTTGCGGATATAAACTAAATTTTCCTTGGGGCGCAATATCCACCATTGAATAATATTAGATGAATTTGGGTCGTACATATCTGTTATTAGAGATGTATTTAATCCATCCCTACATATTCTCCGAAGTCCTTCTTTCCATTGATTTGAATATTGCTGTTGAGTCCAATAAGATAATGAAGAGTGGAAAAAGTCTCTAAATTCTCCGATGGCAAATTCCCCACTTTTTGTATTACTTACTTGGTAATCAGAAGATGAGCTTTGAATGAATTTAATATGAAACATTGTTAATCTCCAATTCGCTTTTGATTATGTAAATCATATGTACCGATTCGATTCCCTTGAAAATCAAATCTTCTCCATCCCTGCTGAACATAATTATTATTAATAACAGGCATACTGTAATATTTTTCTCCACGTTTATCATGCCAAAATACAGGTTACCCAAGTGAATAAGGTCGGAGTATATTAACAGCAGCCTCTTGACCATATTCATAGGCTAATGCTAGAGCATCCATATTTTTCATGGTATCGCTATTATACTTGACCTTGGCATCAATTCCACTTTCAATTAATAGTTGAATTATTTCTGTATAGCCTCGATGAGAAGCTAAAAATAGAATATTTTCTATGGAACCTCTATTGGTATCAATTATTGCCCCACAAGAAAGTAAATAACGAACAATATTTGCTTTGCCAGAATAGACGGCTGCCTGTATAGGGGTGAATAAACTACTAACACTTTCACAGTGGGTGTTAACATCCAGTCCTTGTGCAATAAGATATTCCACAATTTCTAATTTCCCTTCACTTGCAGCAAAATGTAGCCATGTACCAAACACAGTCGTCATGTATAAACGAGATTTATCTTCTTTTATTAATGCGACAAGTCGCTCTAAATCTCCTTGGCGGATTAAGTCACAAAATTCCTTAACAAGCGTTTTTTCTGCCATTTTATCTCCTATCTATTTGCAGCAATCGTTCCATATGTTTGGAGAGCTTATGTGGTCGAGGTGATTTAGTTTCGCCACGACCATCTGTTACCGTTAGCACTTGAGATGTTACCGGGTCGTAAGTGTAAGAAACGGGGGCAATGTTGGGATTGGTAAAGGATTTAAACTATCTAAGTGGAATGTAATCGCGTCTCCCTCGGCGTCTTGAGCTTTAAACTGATACCTGAAGGGCTGGTTGACCGCCGCCACTCTTTCAACAAAGCGCAGTTGTTATTATTCGGGAGACGTTTCGTTTTTAACCTGCAATTCCTCTCAACACCTCCCTATCGGGTAGGTGTGAGTTTCCTTGCGGGGATAGCTGAAACGATCGCAAATTGCAAATTTCCGATTACCGATTTACTTAGCCGACAAGGGAAGCTTGTTTGCGAAGACTGCGAATAGTAGCGATCGCATGATTGACTACTTTATCTAGATCATCTGCCGTATTAAATCTGCCAATGCCAAATCGAATTGAAGCATATGCGAGTTCTTCCGATCGTCCCAAAGCCGTGAGAACATGGGAGGGAGCAGTTTTAGCAGAAGTGCAAGCTGACCCGGAAGATACCGCGACTATCGGTTGCAATCCCAATGATAGCGCCGAGCCGTCTACATCTTCTACACTGATATTCAGGTTTCCCGGTAATCGCTTTGTGAGATGTCCGTTCAGAAAAATGTCGCCCAAGGGCGACAAATTTTCCCACAGGCGCTGACGCAAAGCGGTGAGGCGTTCCGTTTCCGAAGGCATTTCCGCGATTGCCAATTCTACAGCTTTCGCAAATCCAGCAATTTGAGGCACGTACAATGTACCCGAACGCATTCCCCGTTCGTGTCCGCCGCCATGTTGTTGAGGTGCTAACTTCACTCTGGGATTGCGGCGTCTGACGTAGAGTGCGCCGATACCTTTCGGGCCATAAATTTTATGGGCTGTTAGAGACATCAAATCAATTTTCATCGCCTCGACATCGAGCGGAATTTTGCCAATAGCTTGGGCGGCATCTGTGTGGAAAAGTATCTGGCGATCGCGACACATTGCGCCAATTTCTGCTATTGGTTGCAATACACCTATTTCGTTATTAGCAGCCATCACGGAAACTAAAATTGTATCCGGACGGAAAGAATTTTCCAATTCGGTTAAATCGATTAATCCATCTTTTTGTACTGGCAAGTATGTCACTTCAAATCCGAGGGATTCTAAATACTGGCAAGGGTCGAGAACGGCATTGTGTTCTGTTTGCACGGTAATGATATGACGCCCTTTTTGGAAATAAGCTTCCGCAATACCTTTGAGCGCTAAATTATTCGCTTCTGTAGCACCGCTGGTAAAAACAATTTCCTCTGGCGTTGCCTGAATTGCATCTGCTAAAATTTGCCTTGCTTGCTTAACAGCGGCTTCGGCTTCCCAGCCATAAACGTGGCTGTTACTGGCGGGATTGCCAAAATTTTCCGTAAAGTACGGAAGCATCGCAGCTAACACTCTTTCGTCGAGGGGTGTGGTAGCGTGGTTATCGAGATAAATGGGCCTGCGAGACATAGCGATCGACTCAAATTTAAACTTGTTTCTACAAAGATTCAGCTTCACTATTTTATAGTAGTTTTCTTGATTTAAAACGTGTAAATAAATCTCGCTCAAAACAGTGAAATTTTGATTAAATTTATCATAACATTTTTGAAAATTATCTTCACAAAAATTTACTATAATATCGTGTCCGCTTGCATCGGTACTACATAACTGATGGTCAAGATTATCTATGGGAGATCCGGGGTTAAATTTTTACCGCAGATGTAGGCGATAGCCTGACCGTAGGGTACGCAGATAAGAACGCATTTTTTTAGGAAACCGATGATATAGTACCCAAATAAAAAGTTTTATAATTACCAAAAAATTACAATACTAATAAGGCAAATTTTATTCTAAAAAAAATTCAAATGTTGTTTATTTTTAATCCCCATATTTCCAGGGCAATCGCCAGCAAAAATATCTCGAATAAGATGCGATCGCCCTAGATTGAGAAGTTTTTGCTTACGGCAATTGCCAAATTTTGATTGTCTTATCTCCAGCACCACTAGCACCACTGATTAGCGTTTTTCCATCCGGACTAAAAGCGACCGATCGCACTTGACCTGCATGACCGGAAAGCGTTTGCAACAAATCGCCAGTGTTAATATTCCAAAGTTTCACTTCATTGGATTTATCGCCACTGGCAATAGTCTTACCATCCGGACCGATCGCAACAGAAAAAACCGGGCTTCTATCGGTAATATCGCGCAGAATTTCTCCACTTGCCACATCCCAAACTTTTATAGTCGTATCTTCGGAACCGCTAACTAGAGTTTTGCCATCCGGAGTAAAAGCAACCGACCAAACAGCATAGTAAGTATGTCCGGAAAAACTCCGCAGCAGATTGCCAGTGCGAAGATGCCAAAGTTTAATTGTTAAGTCTTGATTGCCAGTGGCGAGAGTTTCTCCATCAGGACTAATAGCAACAGATAAAATCATGCCCGATCGCGGCGATAGAGTGCGCTCTAATTGTCCCGTTCTGAGATTCCAAATTTTGATTGTACCATCTCCACTGCCGCTCACCAAAGTTCTACCTTGAGAGTCGATCGCTACAGAATAAATTCCCCCAGAATGTCCGTAAAGACTGCGGCGCAGTCTGCCGGTGCGAAGATTCCAAATTTTGATTGTTTTGTCGCTACTGCCACTTACCAGAGTTTGACCGTCCGGACTGAAAGCAACTGATAAAACGGGAGCTTTATGTCCGGAAAGAGTGCTTTTGAGTTCACCGTTATCCAAATTCCAAAGTTTGATTGTGGTGTCGCTACTGCCGCTAGCAATAGTTTGACCGTCCGGACTAATGGCGATCGCTGCCACTCCCCCTGTATGTTCAGCCAAGGTTTTGGCTAAGGTAAAATTTGCTGAGGAAGTGTTTTGCGCTACCAGAGTCCCCTGTTTGGGGTGAAATTCCAGCGCCACTGTCCGCCCATAAATTTGAGTTCCGACTACTGCCAACACCAGCAGAGGAATACTAACACGCAGATGATTTTGAAGTTTTTTCAAGCCGATCGATCCTGCACATCTGGGAAGAAGAGGCATAATCTGTCTCCAAACAATCAACACAAAGCAGTTTAATCACTTTTGCGAACAGAAGCAAAAGGACAAGCGAACAAATAACAACCAACAAGCAACAATGAACAGCGAAAAATTACCAAAAACTAAAGATATGCGACGCGAATTTAGCAGCCGCGATGAGTTGCTTGTTTACCTGCGAGAGCAATTTCCCGCAGCAGCAGCACGGGATAACCGCATCAGCGAGACAGCAGGCGGACGCAAAGCCGCCGAGAAAGTGCTGCAAAAAGTAGACCCCCCACGTTATGCCAAATCGCGCAATTTTCTGACTGGTGCGGTAACGCGCCTATCTCCCTACCTTCGCTACGGCGTTCTCACTTTAGCAGAAGTGCGCGATTTCGTGTTAGATAAGGTCAAAAATCGAGACGAAGCCACCAAATTGATTAACGAACTCGGCTGGCGCGATTATTGGCAACGGTTGTACGCTCAATTAGGGGATGAAATCTGGAAAGACCGAGAATCATACAAAACCGGCTACTCTGTCAAAGAGTACGCCAACACTATACCTGATGAGGTCGCCGCCGGAACTACAGGTTTAGTTTGTATGGATAGTTTCAGCCGCGACTTGCGGGAAACTGGCTACTTACACAATCACGCACGGATGTGGATGGCTGCTTACATAGTGCATTGGCGGCGCGTTGCTTGGCAAGTTGGTGCAAAATGGTTTCTAGAACATTTGCTAGATGGCGACCCTGCCAGCAATAATCTTTCTTGGCAGTGGGTAGCCAGCACTTTTAGCCACAAACCTTACTTTTTCAACCGCGAGAATTTGGAACGTTACACGGAAGGAGTTTATTGTCGCCAATGTCCTTTTTACGGTCATTGCGATTTTGAAGGTAGTTACGAAGAACTGGAAAAGCGCTTGTTCCCAAAAGCCCAACCTTTTGAAAATCGCAGCGGTAGCCAAAGTTGGCAGCGAGGGAAAAAAGGAGGTCGGGGTTAGAAAGTCAAAAGTTAAAAGTCAAAGTTCAAAAGTTAGAAGAAAAAAGGCACTCAGGTTAAAATGACTGATAGATATCTTCACCAAATAATCTCAATTTCTTTTACATTCGTAGGTGTGAAGCATTTGGGCGACAATTTATGTTGGATCGCCTAGATTTTATGTCCAAATGTTTCACCTACCAATCCAAATACACCATTGGTGATAATTTATTTGGAGGATAAGTCTGATGAAAAATCAACAATTAACTATTCGCAACTAACAATTAACAATGAGCAATAAATCGATCGTCTGGGTGCATGGTGATTGTCTGAGTCCCTATGGCCCAGCACTAAAACAATGCCCCGATGTAGCGGCGATTTGGGTTTGGGATGATAAGCTATTGGCAGAATGGCAAATCCGTCTCAAACGCATCGCATTTATCTATGAATGTTTGCTAGAATTGCCGGTGGTTATCCGTCGCGGTAATGTGGCAGATGAAGTAGTCGCTTTTGCGAAGGAACATAACGCGGATTTGGTTGTGACGGCAGAAAGTCCCAGTCCTCGGTTTGATACTATTTGCAAAGAAATTGAGCGTTCTGTGGCGATCGAAGTCTTGGCGATCGAGCCATTTTTCGACTACGATGGCTACATTGATTTGAAACGCTTTTCCCGCTACTGGAAAGTAGCCGAACAGTATGTTTTTGAATAAGCCATCTTATCATAAATTGGCGAAGATGAACATTTTAATCTCAAAAACGTACCTGTAGTTACTACAGTTTACAAAATAAATTTGGACTTTGAAAGTTCTCTTGACTCAGTGGTTAAATTTGCTTGTTCCTCGTTCCCAGATTCTACCTGGGAACGAGAAATAGGAGAGATATAATTCAACAAGCTGTACACTGGTGGAGAGTAGGCTGTTGCTCGATGGGAATTTCGATCGCAAACTCTGTTCCTTGTCCCGATACAGAAATACATCGGATTTGACCTTTGTGAATTTCAGTCACAATTTGATGGCTAATAGACAATCCCAAACCTGTGCCTTTACCTGCTGCTTTAGTTGTAAAAAATGGGTCGAACAAGCGAGATACTACGCTCTCCGGTATACCTGGGCCATTATCTTTAATACGAATGACGATATGAAAGTCATCTAACATTTCAGTCCGAATTAAAATCATGTTGGGATTGCGTTCGATATCGGCATATTTCCGCGTCGAGTTATATTCATCGAAGGCATCGATCGCATTAGCTAAAATATTCATAAATACTTGATTCAATTGTCCGGAATAGCACTCAATAAGCGGTAAGTCCCCATATTCTTTAATCACTTTAATAGCAGGACGTTTGCATTGTTTTTTCAAACGATGTTGCAAAATTGTCAAAGTGCTATCTAAACCTTCATGAATATTCACAGGCTTTGCATATGTTTCTTCTACCCGCGAAAAGTTGCGTAGCGACTGCATGATATCCCGGATGCGATCGGTTCCAAATACCATAGACGAGAGCATTTTGGGCAAATCTTCACTTATAAAATCGATGTCTATTTGAGCGGCGTGTTCTTCAATTTCAACTGGGGGATTAGGATAGATGCTACGATAAAGTTCGAGATGTTTGAGCAAATCGTTGGTGTAACGAATACCGATATGTAAATTGCCGCAGATGAAGGCAACAGGATTATTAACTTCATGAGCGATCCCAGCCACAAGTTGTCCTAAATTGGAAATTTTTTCTGTGTGAATGAGTTGAGATTGGGTGGTTTTGAGTTTGTGCAAACTGCGTTCTAATTCTTCTGCTTTTTCTTTTGCTTCGGCGTAGAGTTCGGCTTGGTTAATAGCGATCGCCAATTGATTCATTACAGCAGAAAGCAGTTCTACTTCACTATTATTCCAAGGTCGAGCCACTTCGGTACGAACGCAATTAATCACGGCGATCGCACCATTGAGAGAGCGGGTCGGCATTGCTAAAATTGAACTAAAACCGAGAGAAGAAAGCAGATGTTTCCATTCAGGCTCACTGACATTTTCTACATCATCAATTTGCAATATTTCCAAGCGTAATAGCTGCTCTGCCAAAGCACCTATTTTGCGTGCCTTATAGCGTCCTCTTAAGTCAGGTAATTCTGAATGGCGAGCTTCTTTCTCTACATCCCAATAAGGTTCTGATGTCTCGTGTAAATACCAAACAAATTGGCAGCGATCGAGCAGTAAAAATTCCTGGATTTCTTGTACTGCCGTTTCGATTACGGTATTGAAATCTAAAGAATTACGGATTTGGCTAGTCAGGCGATTTAACAGTTTTTCTCGCTGAACTTGTTGGGTTAATTCAACTTCTGCCTTGACGCGACAAGTAATATCAGTCGCTGTACCGATTAGACCGATATTCTGTCCGTTTATATCTCGCAAAGGCGTTGCTTTATTTTCAAAAATTACACTGCCAAAATCGGTTATCCAGCTTCCTTCCGCACCAGCCAAAACATGGTTAATTTGCTCTAAAATATCCGGTCGATCGGCATACAAGTCAAACACCGATTGTCCGACTACCTCTCCTGGCTTTTTGCCTATTGCTTCTAACCCTTTACCTTCCGAGACGATAAAAACTCCGTTGTTATCGATCGCATACAAAATTATCGGAGTATTCGTTATTAGTGCTTTTAAATGTTCTTGACTTTCTCTCAGAGCTATTTCGCTTTGCCTGCACTCGTAAATGTTAGCTATTAAAGCCTCTACTTCTTCCTCTTTACTAGGAAAAAAATCCGCATTTTTGTGAAAATTATTATTTTTATTTTCAACAATAAGATTTTTTTCGGCAAATAATATCAGTCCTCCAAAGTCACCTTTTTTTAAAGGATTTTTGCCGTAATCATCCTGAATATCGGAGTAACTTTTCACATACCAAGGTTGAGCTTCCCACTTGATTTTATAGCGGCTGTCTGATTTTTCCTGCGGTAATTCTTCCTCCCATATATGGACTATTCCTGTCTGGCAACGCTGATAAATTTCTTGCCAGTGTTCCGGGTCGCCTCCATAAACTTGATAGTGAGATTCGCCAATAATATTTCCCTCTTTAAGTTGGTAATCTTTTAACCAACGTTTGCTGACTTTGACATAGCGCATCTGCGAGTCAAGGATGGCAATTGCCGCTGGTGCATTTTCTATAACTTGCTCAAACAGTTCTTCATAAGGTAGCCGGATCTTATGATATTCAGTCTCCTGCTTTGTTAGCGCTTTATAAGTCATGATGTTATCTTTGGAGATTGGTAAATGGATTTTCTATTTGGGTTTTGAACCAAATAAAATGCACCCCATCTTTAAAAAGATTCTTTTTATGTCTTAAGCTATAGGTATTTATTCTGTTCTCTGTCTTTAGACAGATTTATTTAAGGCTAGGAACTGGAAAAGCTTGTCGTCCATTCCCTAGCTTTGTAATGGATGTTTATTTCTTCGTTTACTTGTTTATTGAAGTAAAATTTGAGCATCTTTTTGAGCATCTTTTTATGTAAAAATGTGATTGGCGATCGGCATTATGAAACAGGAGCGGCTATGGGCAGTACCGTTACGTGAAAAAATTTTTTGTAAAATGGACAACTTATCGCCCATATGGTAAACATGCTACCGGGTGGGAAAGACAAGCGTGAAAAGTCAAAAGCGAAAATTCCTTTTTTCAGTTTCTGGCTGTTCCTTAATCCCGATTACCCTTTTAAATAACTGCTGTGTTAAGTATAATACCAAATTTAGTTGCACGGTTGTGCTAGAGTACGATTTTTTTAGAAGCAGGGTAAAAGAGCCAAAAGTATATCAAATAATAATCTCAAGCGTAAATTACCTCGCCATCTCCCGGAAAGCGGTCTCCACCAAAAGAGATCGATCGCTCACCATAGGTCGCTAGCTGCGTACTCCTGTTGTGAGGTTTGCAGACACATTCCAGGCTAATGGCAAAATATGCGATCGCTTTTGACGGCAATCGGTTCCAGCCTATTTTGTCTTGCCTGTAAAGCCATTCTGCTTCCGCAAGAGCGAATCTGCCTGGGAAAGGCGTCGCGAATAGGCGTACCAATCCGGTGAAACAGCGCATATTTTTGTGCCTTTGTGGTTGAAAATTTTACCAATATACTCGAAAGGCCAATTTGATCTTAACGATCGGATATGAACATGGAAACATTGAAAGGACGAGATTTACTGAGTCTGGCAGACCTGAGTGCAGACGAGTTACACGAACTCCTGCAACTGGCAGCGCAGATGAAAGCAGGAAAGGTAAACTGGCGGTGTAACAAAGTTTTAGGGTTGCTGTTCTACAAAGCTTCCACTCGAACGCGGGTGAGTTTTTCAGTGGCGATGTACCAATTGGGAGGTCAGGTAATCGACCTCAATCCCAATGTCACCCAAGTGAGTCGGGGAGAACCTTTGGCGGATACGGCGCGAGTTCTCGATCGCTATCTGGACATTTTGGCGGTGAGGACATTTGACCAGAAGGATCTGCAACTATTTGCTGACTGTGCCAAGATTCCCGTGATCAACGCTCTCAGCGACACAGAACATCCCTGTCAAGTTTTAGCAGATCTATTAACCGTTCAAGAATCCTATGGCTCAGTCAAGGGTGTGACTTTGGCTTATTTAGGCGATGGCAATAACATGGCAAATTCCCTGATTTTGGGTTGCGCGATGATGGGGATGAATGTAAGGGTTGCTACACCGCCGGAATACCAGCCAGATATTGCCATTGTAGAACAGGCACGAGCTATTGCGGGCGATCGCACGGAAGTGATGCTGACAGATGACCCCATTGCGGCGGCAAAAGGTGCTTGCGTGCTTTACACCGATGTCTGGGCTAGCATGGGTCAGGAGGATTCCGCTAGTAGCCGCATACCGATTTTTCAACCTTATCAGGTCAATCAAGAATTGTTGAGCATTGCTGACAAACACGCGATCGTTCTTCACTGTCTACCCGCTCACCGTGGTGAGGAAATTACCGATGAAGTAATCGAAGGTTCCCAGTCAATGGTTTGGGATCAGGCAGAAAATCGAATGCACGCGCAAAAGGCGCTGCTTGCTAGTTTACTAGGGGCTGACGATTAAGGAAAAGTCAAAAGTCAAAAGTCAAAAGTCAAAAAAAAGAAGATGATTTAGCACCAAGACAGAGTTGTGGCGATTCACGCTTGAGTTATTTGGAATGATTGACTTTTGGCTTTTGGCTTTCAGGATAAATTCGTCCTCAAACCCGGTTTCTCAATCCTTGTTGCGAAAGGACACCCTCTTTAAAAAGAGACTGGACAGATTGGGGGTTTTAATAGTACGAATGTTCTAAGAGGAAAAGTTATGAGTTATGAAATTAAAACTCATAACTCATAACTGATAACTTGTAACTCTGTCCCTAGCGTATTATGGAAACTCTCACAGAAGCTCAAAAGGAACTGTACGACTGGCTGGTGGAGTACATTCGCCAGCATCAATATGCTCCTTCGATTCGACAAATGATGCTGGCGATGAACCTAAAGTCGCCCGCACCGGTACAAAGTCGTCTGGAACATTTGCGAAAAAAAGGATACATTGAATGGTCTGATGGAAAAGCCCGCACGATTAAGATACTGCAACAGCGTTCGGAAGGTGTGCCGATTTTGGGTACGATCGCAGCTGGCGGTTTGGTGGAACCGTTCACCGATGCAGTAGAAAGACTGGATATTTCCACTGTGTTACTGCCAGACAAAACTTTTGCACTGCGGGTAGTCGGCGACAGCATGATCGAAGAGCTGATTGCAGAAGGGGATGTGGTGATGATGCGACCGATATCAGATCCAAATCTGGTCAAAAACGGCACAATTGTAGCGGCAAGGGTAGAAGGAAAGGGTACTACCCTGAAACGCTTCTACAAGAGGGGCGATCGCATCACCCTCAAACCTGCCAATCCCAAATACACCCCCATTGAAGCTCAAGCCGATCAAGTGCAGGTACAAGGCGTATTGGTTGGTGTCTGGCGCGGTTACGATCCACCCGCCAAATCATCAAGCAGGCGAAGATAGGTATCTCTCCGGACAGATGTTCTTTCTTGTGGGAAGATAACACAAAGTCTACAAGTGTTGTGTAATCGCTCGTGAAATCAACTCTCTCTTTTCTAAAAGTTTTTGGGAGCCGCAAAATGGCGGCTCTTTTATTATTGGGATTTTCGGCGGGAATGCCCTTGTTCATGACAGGCACTACTCTGCAACCTTGGATGAAGGAACAAGGCGTAGATCTCAGTACCATTGGGTTCTTTAGTTTAGTGGGTTTGCCCTACTCGTTGAAGTTTCTGTGGTCGCCTTTACTCGATCGGTTTGTGCCCCCATTTTTGGGAAGGCGTCGCGGCTGGATGTTTTTAACGCAATTGCTTCTAGTATTGGCGATCGCAACTCTCGCTATCCAAAAACCGGCCCAAGCGCTACAATTCGTAGCTCTCAACGCTGTATTGATTGCTTTCTTCAGCGCCACGCAAGATATCGCTATTGACGCATATCGCACGGACGTTCTGGAAAAACTAGAACTCGGAGCTGGTGTAGGAGTTTACGTTTTAGGTTATCGCATTGCGCTGCTAGTCACAGGTTCGCTGGCATTTATCCTTGCCGATCGTCTGCCTTGGCCTGTAGTTTATTTATTGATGGCTGCTTTTATGGCGATCGGTTTGGCTGCTTCGATTTTCGCACCAGAACCCGTCTCGGACAACATCCGACCGCCATCATTAGAAGAAGCGGTAATATTGCCATTTTTAGAATTTTTCCAGCGTAACGGTTGGTTGCAAGGTGCATTAATTCTGTTATTCATCGTTTTCTACAAATTCGGCGATTCTTTACTTAGTAATATGTCCAGGCTGTTTTTGCTCGATGTTGGCTTTACCAAAACCGACATTGGCGCAATACAGGGTGGTATGGGTCTGGTGGCGACGATTGTGGGAACTCTAGCAGGTGGCGCAATTCTCAGCAAAATCGGAATTAATCGATCGCTTTGGTTATTCGGTGGCTTGCAAGCATTAAGTAACTTGGGTTATTTTGGCATATCGCAGCTAGGCCAAAATTATCAGATGTTAGTGCTGACTATTAATATCGAAAACTTCTGTGGGGGATTGGGAACAGCAGCTTTTCTGGGCTTTTTGACCACTCTTTGCAACCAGCGCTTTTCTGCTACTCAGTATGCTTTGCTTTCTAGCTTTATGGCTTTCAGTCGCGATATCTTAGTGGCACCAGCCGGTTCGATCGCACAAAGCACTGGTTGGTCTGTATTTTTCCTCATCACCATTGCAGCGTCTTTACCCGGTTTGCTGTTGCTGCCGGTGTTCGCACCCTGGAATCCTGAGCCTGTGGCAATGCCAAGACCCGGACTGGATGATAAGCCTGATTTCGATGCTTAGCTGTAAACTAAAAGAGAGAGCGTTACAATTCTTGAAAAATCTCTCAGCAATTTACCTTTAGCTAGGTTTATCCAATCCCAAACATGGCTTTCTTCCGTGCATACGTAACTCCGTTTTTGATTTTGCTGGTATTTTTAGTGGCTTTGGTAGCCGTCAGCGCTCGGATCTTTTTGCCCTCCGATATGGCTGCACCGGCACCGATTGAGGAGGTGGGTGCTGTTGATACACTGGGGTGGGCCATGCCTACCCGATTGGCTGAGCTATAAATGCTAATCCTCCCAGACTATCAGCTTTATGTTGGGTCAAGTTTGGATCGAGCGGTGCTGGTAAAGTTTATGCAGCAAACTTACCAGGAGCTTTTTCCTGGTGGCAATATTTCCCATTTGGCTGATACTGTCGATCGATATTTTTCCAAAGATACGCCGCTTTGGTTAGTGGAATTTTTAGATAAGGGGGAAGACAATCCCGACCAACTTCCCAGTCATCAAAATTTTTCGTTGTCTTCCCCCCGTAGCGGGGGGATTGAGGGGGGTAAGGAGAAGCGAGGATACTCGCATCGGGTAGCTTGCTTGTGGATGGGTAATGCGATCGATCAGGTTTCTGGCGATCGTCATGCCCATATTTTTTTGCTTTACGTGCTGCCAAAACATCGCCGTCAGGGTATCGCTACAGCTCTGATGCGCCTGGGTGAGGAGTGGGCCAAAGCAAGGGGCGATCGCCAAATTGGTCTTCAGGTATTTCTTGTCAACCAACCTGCTGTGAATTTATACAGCAAGTTGGGCTACCAAACACACTCCCTTTCGATGGTTAAACCTATCTTATAGTTCATATAGCTAGGGGGTAGGGTGTCGGGGAAGAAGTGTCTACAATCAAATGTTTCAGGAATTAAGAACATCCTAACATGAGCGGTTGCTATATTTCATAGTCGATCGCTAATGGCTAATTGTTCGTGGCGATTAACTATTAGCCATTCTCTTTAAACTATGAACTATCAACTACGACACCGACAACAGTCTTACCTTTTTTTGCCACGTCCAAAGCCTTTAGATGGTTTCTTAAGTTTGCTCTTGGAACCTTTTGATTTAGGGGTGAAGATTTCATCAACAGGCTTTGGTTCTTCTGTCTCAGACTTCGGCTGAACTTTTTCCTCCACAGAAGCAGTCCAAACAAATTGTCTGCCGCAGTTTTTGCAAAGGTACTTTTGTTTGTCCTTTTGACGGCCATTTTTGCGAACATCAGTAGAGTCACATTTCGGACAAGTAACTGTAAGGTTGTTGCTTTCCGATGCTTCGCTCTCTGATTTTGGCAATGTTTTTACTTCAGAAACTGCCAATTCTGACCCATCATTTGTGGCTGTTTGATTTAACTCTTCTCCTTGTTCTTCTCCTTGTTCTTCTTGTCCAGCTAAATCTTCTTTTTCGACAACAGGTACGGCATCTTGAATTTCTGCTGCTGCCGTTACCGCTGCGGTGATGGCTGCTTCATTTTCCACAGGTGCAGTAGCTAAGCTTAAATCTGCTTGCTGAGTTTCTGAGGCAGAGACATCATCAGTTTCAACAACTGTTGTGTCAGTTTGATTTGATTCTACTGGTTGCGTTTCTGGCGCAACTAAATCCTCTGTTTTGACAACTGTTGTTTCGATTTGATTTGATTCTACTGACTGAGTTTCTGGGGCAGAGACATCATCAGTTTCAACAACTGTTGTGTCAGTTTGATTAGATTCTACTGGTTGCGTTTCTGGCAGAACTAAATCTTCCGCTTCGACAACGATTGTTTCGATTTGACTTAAGTCTACTGACTGAGTTTCTGGGGCAGATTCATCATCAGTTTCAACAACTGTTGTGTCAGTTTGATTAGATTCTACTGGTTGCGTTTCTGGCAGAACTAAATCTTCCGCTTCGACAACGATTGTTTCGATTTGACTTAAGTCTATTGACTGAGTTTCTGGGGGAGAGACATCCTCAGTTTCGACAACGATTGTTTCGATTTGACTTAAGTCTATTGACTGAGTTTCTGGGGGAGAGACATCCTCAGTTTCGATAACGATTGTTTCGATTTGACTTAAGTCTATTGACTGAGTTTCTGGGGGAGAGACATCCTCAGTTGGGACAAATGTTGTTGTCGGAACTTCACTTAAGTTAACAGGGGTTTCTGGGTGAGGGACAGCTGACTTATTTTCAACACTTACCTCTGTCAGCGTTGGTGCTTGAGTAACTAAATTTTGAGTGACGGGAGGAGGAGGTGGCGTCCAGTTGGGGTCAGGTTCGGGAATTTTAGGCGCTATAATAAGCGGTGCGGTTATTTTGTGGTTTGCTAAGCGGCTGATGCGATCGCCTATATTTTCTTGAATGTTATAGGTCGGTGGCAGGACGGTATGCTTAGAAACCGCTGCACGCACTAGCGCCGCCGCGTGTTCTGACGGATCTGGGCTTGGCCCTGGATCGGGTGTAACAAAAGATGACTGTGCCACCTGTGCTGTATTGACATTAGGCACTGACGGTACGGGAAGCGGCTGATGCACCAATCGATTGAATCGCTCATGTTGCCCCTGCGGGGGAGCGAATCGGATCGCACGAGCTAGCTGCCGATAGGGTTCTAAGTGATCTGTCACATTACACTCCTGCGCTTGAGGGTCTTAATTGAATGAGCCCTTTATGTGGTGTAATATACCAAATTTAAGTTTTGTATATTAAAAAACTGCGTTATAATTTTAAGTTTCTTAACTTTTCTGAGATGCTGAGCCTGCCTGACGGCACCCTACACCCCACACCCAATCCCCACCGCGAAAAAACTGGTGGGATTGGCTCTGATTAAGGTAGTTTACAGTTATGTATGACGATGACGACCTAACCCTACTAGATCCAGAGATTGACTTAGAAAGTCCCCTCGATCGACTGGAACCTCTGGAAGAAACAGAAGTTGCCAAGCCAGATCCAGAGGCAATGCTGGCGCTGCTGACGGCACAAGATACGCAGCAACGGATGATCGCGACGCGGGCTTTCTGCGAACTTCAGGACGATCGCGCTATCCCGCATTTGATTTGCTTACTGACAGATCCGTGTCCTTTGGTGCGGGTGAGTGCAGCTTATGCACTGGGAAGAAACCCCAGTCCAGATGCGGTTGAGCCTTTAATCTCCCAGCTAAATCGGGATTGGAATGGCTATGTTCGTAAAGGCATTGTCTGGGCCTTGGGAAATTGTCGCGATCGCCGTTCTTTGCCACCTCTGATCGACGCCCTCAAAACAGATATTTCTGCGGTGCGTTTGTGGGCTGCTAGCGGTTTGGCACAAATGGCTGAGGTAAGCTACGAATCAGTAATAGCGGGAGTACCGCCGCTGATTGAAGCTTTAATTCAAGATCCGGTCGCTGCTGTACGCAGTAACTGTGCCTGGGCGTTGGGACAACTTTGCCGGGAACTGCCTTCTAATGTTGTTTATGCTGGTGCGATCGACGCTCTCATTATGGCGCTAGAAGAAGATGTCGATATGGGAGTCAGAGAAGATGCCAAAGCTTCTCTGTTGAGAGTTGGCGATCCTCGCGGACTGCAAGTGATTGAAGGGCTGCAACAGGAAGGATTAGTAGGTTGAGTCGGTGATTTCTGATTCGATCGACTCAATGTACTGGCTATCCATTAGGAACGCTCCTCTAGCAAAGCGAACGCCCCAATAACCCCCCGGACGGCGATCGATCACTATCCCTTCTTCGCCAAGGCGAATCACGTCGCGAGGACGCAGCATTGGCATTGGTTCGGCTGTTTTGACGTAAGGTGGTAATGCCACCACTCGGACTTTTTCACCAACAGTAAATTCTTTAGTCATCGGTCAGCGGTCAGTGGTCAGTGGTCAGTAGCAAATTTCAAATTTTAGATTTCAAATTTCAGATTTAAATACAATCCAAAATCCAAAATCCAAAATCCAAAATCTCTTAGGGTGCTTGCCAAATTTTTTGATGATATTGTTCTAAATCTGCATAAGGGTCAACGGCGGGGTGGTCATGGTCATGGCTGTGGTTATGATGACTGTGGTGTCCGTGATGGTGGTCATGTTCGTGGGCGTGATTATGGGCAGAATCATCGTGAGAGCGATCGTGAGAATGGTGATGGCCATGTCCGTGTCCGTCATGGAAACGATCGTGGGCGTGAGAATGTCCGTTGCTGGAGGAATTAAATGCTAAGCGGAACTTACACATTTCGCAGTTCATCTGCACTTGACCTAGCTGAGTTTCAATTTCCCGTTCTCGTAATACCCTGAAAAGTTGGGGATGAAGCCCCATTTCCGGTAAGCAAGTCATGGCAATATCGGGATATTGCTCTTGCTGTTGGGCGGTGATATCGAAAATCTTTTTAACCAGAAGTCCGGTGAAGAGGAAGTACGGTAAAACTATAATCCGTTTGGGTTGGTAGAGTCTGGCGCGACGGAAACCTTCTTCCAAACGGGGATGAGTAATGCCGATAAAGCAAGTTTCGACTGTCAGATAACCGCTGCCTTCCCAAAGGATGCGGGCGAGTTTGTATACGTCGCCGTTGGCATCCGGGTCGCTGGAACCTCGACCGACAAATAGGAGGACGGTATCTTCTCGCTTCCACTCCGGTCGATCGAGTTCGGCAAGGCGCTGACCCCACAATTCTAATATTCCTGGGGTCACGCCAAAATGACGCCCGTAGTGAATCTTTAGCTGGGGATGCCTTTGTTTTGCCCGGTCTAATTCGTTGGTGATGTCAAACTTGTTGTGTCGAGCTGCAAATAAAAGTATTGGCAAGGCTGAAAGTTCGGTATAGCCTTGTTCGACGCACTTGTCTATACCCTCTTGGATTGTAGGGCCGGTCAGTTCCAGAAAGCAGGGTACGACGGGACGAGAGGTGTCCAAAGCTTGATAGGCGGCGGCAAATTCTAGAAAACTCTGCCTTCCATCATCATCTCTGCTGCCGTGACCGATCGCCAGTAGAGGACGTTGCAGCGGCAGAGGTGGCAATTCTTTGGACTGGGAGTTAGATACAGAAGTCGGATTGGATGAATTGGGAGCAAACATTAATATAATCCCTTCCTGTGCGAGGCAGGAAATTATGGTGGACAGTTGCAGGTAGGCATTCTGGCTTACGAAGCAGTTGACGCTCGCTTACAGCTGCCGCACAGCCTCGGAGTTACACCGAAGTTTCCCTACTGTGTTAACTTTCAGACACGCTTTGATATATTAACCGATCGCGCTGCTGCCCAAAATGCGGGGGAGGGGGAGTAAGTCAAAAGTCAAAAGTCAAAAGTCAAAAGTTAAAAGCAAAGAAGATGGGGATATGGGGGAGAAGAAAAAATTTTCCTGGCAAGCAACTACTGGCAAGATCTCCCAAAGAGGGAAATTTCAATCCCCACGCTCGTATAATTCTCACCTGGGATAATGGAGTGAACCTTTTCGTGTAGCATATGCAACAATCATATTAATGCCATCAAAATTGAAAAACTTTTTTTTGTGCCTCAATTTCAAGTATGGATTCGTCTGTATGTCCCGGTAGTCAATGGATTTATCAAGCCTCGCCAAATGGTACAATGTCAATTTCCTTAAGTCCTGTTCCGGCTTGGTTATCGGAATATAAAGGAATGCCATTGACATACAGAACAGAGTAGTATTTTCAGATTGAGTAATGATGTTGGAAGTTCCTGGCCTTAAGTGCATTTGCGATTACATTAGCGCGGCTGAACAATGTCAATTATTGGATAAGATCGATCGCCAAGTCTGGTCAACTGAATTAAAAAGAAGAGTTCAGCATTACGGTTACAAATATAATTATCAAAAACGCTCGATTGAATCATCGCTGTATCTGGGCGATATACCGGATTGGTTACTGAGTATTGCCAAACAACTTTATCGAGAAAATTTAACAGAAACTTTACCGGATCAACTAATTATTAACGAATACGAACCCGGTCAGGGAATAGCTGCACATATCGACTGCGTACCCTGTTTTGGTGAAACGATTATTTCATTAAGTTTGGGGAGTGTTTGCGTGATGGACTTTACTCACAGCCAAACGAAACAAAAAATACCAATTTTACTATTGCCGGGAAGTTTGCTTATCTTACAGAAACAGGCTAGATCCGAATGGCAACACAGTATTGCACCTCGTAAGAAAGATAAGTATGAAGGCAAGGAATTTGTAAGAACGAGAAGGATATCTCTGACGTTTAGAAAAGTTTTAGGCATTACCGATCGAACGCAAAAGCAATTACTTTAAGCACTTGCTCAGTGCAATTGCGATCGCTTCGATCTGTGCCTCGCTAAAAATCTACATCTTCATCTGTGTTCATCTGTGTTCATCTGTATTCATCTGTGGTAAAAATTCCCCAAAAATTATTTTTCAGATCCACTCTTAAACAATTCTAGAGATTCGGCTTTTAAAATACCTTTTGTAACGGGAATTTTCCTAAATCCTTTGGCAATGATTTCTTCGCAAGGTAAATCAATTTGAGGAATGCCACAGGCAATTAAATCTTGAATAGAAGCACCGTAAACAATTTCTGATATGCCTGTCCAAATACAGGCTGTGGCACACATAGGACAAGGCTCGCAAGAGGTATATAAGGTATAGCCTTGGAGAGAGTAATTGCCAATTTTGGCGGTTAAACGACGAATGGCGTTGATTTCTGCGTGGGCGGAGGGGTCTTTATCTCGCTTGACGGTGTTATGGGCGGCGATCGCTATTTTGCCATCTTTGACTATCACCGTACCAAAGGGAAAGTCGCCTTGCTTTGCTTGCTCGATCGCCATCTTCATCAAATCTTCGTGATTCATATCGTTAGAGTTACTGGTAATTCAGGATTCGTGCAGGAGAAATACGGATATGGTAACGCTGAAAGAGGCAAAAGACAGCCAAGTTTCCGTATTTTCCCTTAAGCTACTTCGCTTGTCTCCTAGATATACTACGTTTATGGCTGACTTTTTTAAGGTCGGTAAAAAAACAGACGCGATCTCCGATCGACATCCCTTACCAACCCTATTTTTCCTGTGATTGCGATCGAGATCGCTTAAATAATGGATCTGCATCGGTAAAGTGGACAGGGAAATATCACAATTTCTTTACAGATCGATCGCTTTCCACTTCAGAAGCTTGAAACATAATAAAATCATCGAGTTCAAGCAAAAGCGATGTTTAATCACATTAATCTTCTTCCAACTGGCCTGTTCGAGTTATTTGCTGAAGCTACCAGTTCTGGACGCATAACTCTTGCGGATCGCTACGGATTAATGGCAGCACTTTTGCAAAATAGTTTAAGCGAAGAAGAACAAAGCATCCTCGATCGAGTACTGTACGGAGTGCGTCGGGGACGGCTGCGAGTGGTGAATGAGATTTCTAATGTGGAGTAAATCAAATGAATTCATCCAGTTGACATCAAAGGAAAAGATTGATAAAAGTCGCTAAAGTTCTCAATGGGCTGCGAGAGGGAAGCTCTGTTATTCAAAATAAATACAAATTAAAGCCCTTGAATTACTCTATCAGGGGCTTTAATTTTGTTTTTCGCTAAAGACTTTGGAGATCGATCGGCAATATCAAAATTGTGAAAAATTTTACATTTCAAAATTTTTACCTTAAATACTGTCTAGCTAGTAGTTAAGGCAGAGCGATCGATCAGCTGTTTAATTGTCGGTCTATAGGGTTGAGTAGATGCGACAACCTCTGTGAGATCCGGCATTTCTTGCCAGCAGTGGGAACAAAACCAGTAAACGCGGCTATGTCTAATATGGCGCAGTAACTGATTCGAGCAACACAGACACTTAGTCATAACATTCCTCCAGCTAAATATAGACTGTATAGTTTGTAATCTTTCTCGTTATTGGCAAACCATTGTTTATTCAAATTTGTAGCTCTACTCTAGGTTCTACAAATGCTAATACTTTGCCACTTAGTGGCTCCTATAAGGAATCAGATCGCCTAAGTAACTTTCTGGAAAAAAAGGAAACTCCAGTACAATAGAGAGAATTTTTGCTTATTGGTAACATTTGTTATAAATCCTAGTATTTTATACTCTGGTGAAAAGTTGTAGATTAAAACATCAGCAGGTTTAATTGCTTGTGGTTAAAAGAAAATCAGCTCTATTGGTTTAACTTGTGAAATTAAGTATAACCAACCATTGAGCCGCTCCTGTTTTGAGATTAAACCAACAATGTGGAGATCCCGCGCAGAAACTTTTTTTTGTCTATTAAATATCAAACCACGCTAGCTGAGATTTTTCTGTTAAAAAGATCACAATTTATTAAAAAAAATCTGAAAAACAAAATTGCTCGTCCAAAAGTTCGATCGAAGTGCTGAGGTTTAGACGAAATCGGCAAACAGTTACTCTGGAGCGTAGATTTTGTTTCGCTGTGTAACAAGTTAATCGCTGGCTAAAATTAAGAATTATTACAAAAATGCGCTTATTTACGCCGACATTGTATAAGTGCCTTTTTGGATTGGCTATCCGGTAGATAATGCCATAAGTAAAGCCGATCGATTTTATGAAACGCTTGCCGTAAAATCATTACCAACACCCTACACTACATCGCCCCATACCCTATGGCCGAAAAAACGGAGACAGGGGGACGGGAAGAGCGGCAAAGACAGTTAGTTCTATAAATGTAACTTTGCTTTACAAGTAATGAAATTTAACATTCAGTCATAAAAAATCTACTTATAGCTTTTATATTTTATCACTTGTCGTTGCCTTAAAAACTTATATTTTTATTGAAACAATTGTTGGATAAACTGTTTTTTTTGAAATTAGCAACATAACAATTTATTTTTCTTAAGAAATACCCTAATACAAGCAGAGAGACATTTTTTACTTTTGGTAAGTAAGGAAACAAAAAGAATGTTCTTTGTGTTGGCTAGAGAAAGCGATAGGATGCAATTAGAAAGAAAATCGAGCATTGCAAAAGGCTCCCTCTGCTAAACAGCAGTAACGATTGAAGAGATTTATTACGGGAGATAAATAAATGTTGCAAACAGAACTATATTCACAAGAACAATCGCGGCTGGAAAGAGAAAAATCTTTAGTGCTGACTTTTGAAGAAATTCGCCTCAGCGACGTTCCTTTGGTCGGCGGCAAAAATGCTTCTTTAGGAGAAATGATTCAACAGCTATCTTCTACAGGAGTGCAAGTTCCGACTGGATTTGCCACGACAGCTTATGCTTATCGGTACTTCATCGAACAAGCGGGTTTAGAAAAAACGCTGCGCCAGCTATTTTCCGACCTAAATGTAGATGATGTAAAGAACTTGCGGATGAAGGGTAAGCAAGCTCGTGCTTTAATTCTGAACACACCTTTTCCGGAAGATTTAGAAGAAGCGATCGCTGAGGCATATAAAAAGTTATGCGATCGATACGGCACAGGAGAATCTTGCCAAGAACTTGACCCCAACGATAAAGAAGCCTGCGAAAAATACAGTCTCGATCTCGATGTTGCCGTTCGTTCCAGCGCCACAGCAGAAGATTTGCCCGATGCCAGTTTTGCCGGTCAACAAGAAACCTACCTGAACGTTTACGGCGTAGAAGCAGTGTTGGAAGCTTGCCATAAATGCTTTGCCTCCATCTTTACCGATCGCGCCATCTCCTATCGCACCATCAAAGGCTTCGATCACTTTGAAGTCGCCCTTTCCGTCGGCGTGCAAAAAATGATACGTTCCGACTTAGCTTCTTCCGGCGTTATGTTCTCGATCGACACAGAAACCGGCTTCAAGAACGCCGCCTTAGTTACCGCCGCTTATGGTTTGGGCGAAAACGTAGTCCAAGGCGCAGTTAACCCCGACGAATACTTCGTCTTTAAACCCACTCTCAAACAAGGCTACCGCCCCATCCTGGAAAAACGCCTCGGCAGTAAAGAAATCAAAATGATTTATGACGTTGGCGGCGGTAAACAAACCAAAAACGTATCCGTACCAGAATCAGAACGGGGGAAATACGCCCTCAACGACGAGGAAATTCTGACATTAGCAAAATGGGCTTGCATCATTGAAGATCACTATTCCGAACTGCGGGGTAGCTACAGCCCGATGGACATAGAGTGGGCCAAAGACGGCTTAACCGGCGAATTGTTCATTGTGCAAGCGCGTCCGGAAACGGTGCAATCTCAAAAATCCAGCAGCGTTCTGCGTAGCTATCAACTCAAAGGCAAGAGCGAAGTACTGGTAACCGGTCGTGCTGTGGGCGAAATGATCGGTCAAGGCAAAGCTCGCGTCATTCTTGACGTTCACAAAATCGATCAATTCCAAGCCGGTGAAGTGTTGGTAACAAACAAGACTGACCCGGATTGGGAACCGATCATGAAGAAAGCGAGTGCGATCGTCACCAATCAAGGCGGACGTACCTGCCACGCCGCAATTATCGCTCGCGAAATGGGCATTCCGGCAATTGTCGGTTGCAGTAATGCTACGGGTGTTTTGACTAACGGTCAAGAAGTTACCGTCTGCTGTGCGGAAGGGGAAGAAGGACGGGTTTATCAAGGTCTGCTGCCGTTTGAAGTCCAAGAAACCCAATTAGATAATTTACCGCGCACCCGCACTAAGATTTTGATGAATGTGGGTAATCCAGAAGAAGCTTTCGGTTTAGCTTCGATTCCTTGCGATGGTGTAGGATTGGCACGCTTGGAATTTATCATTGCCAACCATATTAAATGCCATCCTTTGGCGCTGATTCATTTCGACAAACTGGAAGATGAATCGGTGAAGCGAGAAATTGGCGAGCTAACTGCACTATATAATAGTAAGCCGGATTTCTTTGTGGATAAGTTGGCGCACGGAATCGGTACGATCGCAGCTGCATTCTATCCCAACCCGGTAGTAGTGCGGATGTCGGATTTCAAGAGCAACGAATACGCCAACTTGTTGGGTGGCAAACAGTTTGAACCGAAAGAAGAAAACCCGATGATCGGTTGGCGCGGTGCTTCTCGTTACTACGATGAAAAATATCGCGATGCGTATGGTTTGGAATGTCAAGCGCTGAAGCGGGTACGGAATGAAATGGGTTTGGTTAATGTTATCCCGATGATTCCTTTTTGCCGCACTCCCGATGAAGGTCGCAAGGTGCTGGCGGAAATGGAAAAATATGGCCTCAAGCGCGGCGAAAACGATCTGCAAGTCTACGTGATGTGCGAAATTCCCAATAACGTGATTATGGCCGATCGATTCAGTGAAGTGTTTGACGGCTTTTCGATCGGTTCTAATGACTTGACGCAGCTGACTTTGGGGCTCGATCGCGACTCGGCTTTAGTGGCCCACATTTTCGACGAACGCAACGAAGGCGTGAAGGAAATGGTGCGGTTGGCGATCGAAAAAGCGAAGAAGAATAATCGCAAGATCGGTATCTGCGGTCAAGCACCTTCTGACTATCCCGAATTCGCTCGTTTCTTAGTCGAACTGGGCATTGATTCGATCAGTCTGAACCCCGATTCAGTGATGAAAACTCTGCTAGACATCGCGCAGGTGGAAGGCGTCAGCTGAAGCATCAGTTGGGCGAGTTTAATTTGGGCTGTTAGCTGTTAGGAGTGAGTAGTTAGCGGAAACACCGCTAACTACTCATCTTGCTGTTTTGATATTTTTTTGTTTATAACTCGTGACTAATGACAAAAGTTGATTTATGCTTAAATCACTAAGGACTTATGCAGATTTTCTATACAGCAGCTTGCAGGCGAGTGCGGTACAAGAAATCCGGTTTCGCAGAACTTAGCGGGTTTCTGGGGTGTACTCAGACAAGGGCAAGCCGTTATATAAAAAGGTTTGGCTAGTAGTCCACCAGACTAATTTTGATAATTTTTTTGGACTGTAAAGAAAGGAAAAATTCTATTTCTAGGTCAAAATTAATTCGGTAAACTACTAGGGACAAGAGGCGATCGGCTTGTACAAGTCCTCCGTTTTTCCCTGCGGTAGAGATGTTCGATCGAACCTTTCTACAGATATTAACTTTCAATGAGAAAAAGCAATTAAAACGGATTTGCGATAAGTCCTGCCATTTAACTTACTTTGAAGAAAAAGTTTATATGTTCCGCAAAATACTGGTAGCAATGGATAACTCTGAAGACAGCAAGCATATTTTTGAGAAAGCTCTATCCTTGGCGAAACTAACCAACGCTCATCTTATGTTGCTGCACGTTTTATCTCCCGAAGATGAAGGTTATCCAAACATGGAATTGCAGCCTAGCTTGAGTTATTATGCAGGCAGACACGAACAGATCGATAGTTATTTAAAGAGGCTGAAAGAGTTTGAAGAGCGAGGTATAGAAATATTGCGATCGCGCTCAGCCAAAGCCACTACAGCGGGGGTAAAAGCCGAGTTTTGCCAAAATACGGGCAACCCCAGGTGGAGCATTTGCGACTTAGCTCGGACTTGGGATGCTGACCTCATTGTTATGGGGCATCGCGATCGGATTAGATTGAAAGAGATGGGACTGGGTAGCGTCAGCAACTACGTCACCCACAACGCGCATTGCTCGGTGTTGATTGTACAAGATAACGGGTAATTTTAGCAGGACGTTACGCACGCCGAAGCCAGAAACCGGGTTTCTGAGTCGATATCTAATTGAGAAAGCAACGATTTTTTTAAGAAACCCGGTTTCTTTACGTAAAGATTTTAAAATCTAAAAATTTCAATTGCTTAAACTGCGCCACTTTTTTTTATAAACACAACCACAATAGTTTTTAAAATGAGCTTCATATCATACATGAGACTCCAGTTTTTTTGATATTTCAAATCCAAAAGAATCACATCCTCAAAACTGCGAATTTGAGAGCGCCCGCTCACCTGCCATTCCCCAGTCATACCCGGTTTGACATCCAAACGCTGCCATTCTGGAACCTCGTACTTTTCCACTTCATCTGGTGTGGGCGGACGAGTGCCAACTAAACTCATTTCGCCTTTTAGCACATTCCAAAATTGAGGTAATTCATCAAAACTTGTGCGCCGTAAAAAGCGGCCAACTTTTGTAATGCGAGGGTCATTATCATTTTTGAATAGTGGGCCGGATATTTGGTTTTTAACGGTTGACTTGAGTGCTTCTGCATTAACGCACATCGATCGAAACTTCCACATCCGAAAGCGCTTTCCCATCCAACCGCAGCGAATTTGGCCGAAGAAAATTGGCCCTGGACTATTCAGCTTAATAGCAACAGCGATGGGAATAAACAAAAGAGCAGTAATTAGCAAACCTACCAACGCCCCCACAATGTCTATGACACGTTTTACCCAGGAACGGACAGAAGGATGGGTAACTGGTGGCTGAAATTCTTGGCGACGGGTTACGGTGGGAGGATTGATTTCGCTGATTTCCTCGATCGCAAAGACTTGGTTTAATCCCGTCAGGGACAGCACTGCCATAACTTGAGGTCGCACATTCCGGAGTACTAATTGAATTTCTTGCTGCTGGGCGGTTTTTAGATTGCTGACAAGGGCACCCAAACCACTACTATCCATAAAAGTGGTTTGGCTGAAATCAACGATAATTTGGCTGGGAAGCGGACTTCCCTGGCAAAGCTGTTGAAAGTTTTGCTTGAAGGCGACTGCCTCCAGCACGCTTAAACGAGGGGGAGCTTGAATTTGAGGACTCTCTTCCAAGAATTTAACCCGAAAATCTACCGCCGGAATTTAGCCAATTATGGAAACAATATAAAAACATCATAGCTACTAAAACGATAGACAAATATCTCGGTCTTAGCAAGCTTGAGATTTTACCTCAATAGTGAAAATATGATGCTGCTGTTTCCAAAACTACTTCTTTACAGTGGCTGACAGCATTCATCCAAAATAATCATGCCATACTATACAAGAAACTAACTTTCTACATATTGACAGATTCTATTTTTAATGCTTATAGGGATTAGCGATCGAATATCCGCAGTCACCAGCCCCCGATCGAGAACTCCCCACACAAACAGCCCAACCTTAAGCCAAAATTGGAACTGTAACCCCAGTCATCTGGAGAATACGATGAATTTCAATCGTTTGCGTAGAATTATACCAGCCTTATTACTGGCTGTGTTGCTGCTCGTCACTTCCACCTCCTGTCAGGCCCAGGATAAGTCCCCATATGCCCAAGCACAAAAGGAAAGCACCCAAAGAGGCGCTACTCCGGCAGTTGCCAAGAATGCCGAACAAGGTAGCAGCTTTAACAAATTCTTTCCTAAGTCTGCTGACGGCTACCAAGTAGTACCAGCACAGGAAAAGAAAGGATTTGCTGAGTATAAGTTGAATAAAGATGGCAAGAATGTTGCCGTGATGTCTATTAACGATACGGTAAGCACTCCAGACGCTCAGAAGAAATACCAGCAAAGTACCGAAAAAATTGGCGGTTATCCAGCTGCGGAGGCTCCCGGTAACGCTACAGGCGTCCTCGTCAATAATCGCTACCAAGTAAAAGTGGCATCCCGCGATAAATCTTTTACCAAGAACGATCGCGTCACTTGGCTGCAAAAATTTAACTTGAGCGGAATTGCCCAACTCAAGTAAATTTTCATGCAGTAACGTTTCCGATAACAACCATCAAACAAGGATTTTTTGTGAGCAAAACGATTTATCAATTAGTTGATGAACTGCCCACTGGCGGTATGACTGTAATGGCGTTGCGCTCGCTCGATTTTGTTGTTCCGGGCGAGTGGCAAAATTTGGTTGGTTTCGATAATACAATTCGCGCCGTCACAGGCGAAACAGACCCAGATTTTATCAAACAAATTGGCGAACGCGCCGTCTATTTGTTCAACGACAAATCGCAGGGATACCAAACAGCTTTATGGCTGTATCAAACAGTCGATCGAGCTTCTTCTGCGTTGGGTGCAGCTGCTTTAGCCAACAAAGTTGGTGAGAAAGTGCCTCTGCTGGGTTTTCTCGGCAACATTACTCCCAAAGCAGAAAAAGCGCAAACGATCGACCTAGCTGTTAAGTTAGTCGTTGAATTGGTTGCCTTCTGTCAAATTAACGGTATTCCCGGCGACAGCATTGGCGATTTCTTAGCATCTTTAGGGGACTACAGCGGCGAATCTTTGATGCGGATGGCGGCGCTAGTTTGCTTTGATGGTCTGATTCCCCTTGGCCCGGACTTTATCCAAATGGTTCTGTCGAAATTCAACAGTATGAGTCCGCAAGAATTGGAACAAAATCAAAGTTTCCAAGGCGTTCAAGATCAAATTCCTGGCGGTAGTTCTTCTGGTAAACTCGGCTTCATTAACGAAAGCTTTGCTTCTGTTTCTGGATGGATGGGTGATTTCGTCAACTCTCGCGGTTTGACACCGCAAAACGTTGCCCATAACCTATCCAACTTTATCGAATTTAGCGATGATAAGCTGGATTATCTCGGTGCTTTCCTGGATGTGTCAACCAATTATTACGAACATACTGGCATTCAAACTTTAGCTCGTCGGCTAATCGAACGAGCTGTTGCCGAAATTTAGAAAAAAGTTGTCTTCAGGGTGCATCTCTTTGTGAGAATCCGAAAAGCTGCTATTGAAAATTGTAGATAATAGTAGTTGTGTCAAACTGAGATGCACCCACAAGGAATCATAAAAAAGCAGGGTTCATTCTAAATACACAAGCAATCTCCCATCTAAAATTACAAATTCTAAATCGCGATGAGTCAGACTAAACCTATTAATGAATTGCTCGATAATCTCCCGACAAGCAATGTAACCGTTTATTTGCTGCGAGCTTTGGATTCGGTTGTTCCAGGTGAATGGCAAAATTTAGTCGGGTTTGAAAATACTATTCGCGCTGTGACAGGGGAAACCAATAATAAAACAGTGAAAAAAATACGCGATCGCACGATCGATTTGTATAGCGATCGCTCTCAAGGATACCAGCAAGCTTTGTGGATATACCAAACTGTAGATAACGCGGATACGGCGCTGGGTGCAGCCGCAATGGCTAACAAAATTGGCGAAAAAGTCGGTTTTTTGTCTTTCTTAAACAAGCTAACTCCCAAGGCTGATACAGTACAAACTATCGATTTAGCGATAAAATTAGTGGCAGAGCTAATCGCTTTTTCAAAGATGAACGGCTCGCCTGCGATCGAAGTTAATGATTTTAAAGCGGCCTTAAGCAGTTATCATCATGAATCTCTCATTAGAATGGCTGCTTTAGTTTGCGTTGATGGTCTGGTTCCCCTTGGCCCGGATTTTGTTTCCAGGGTACAATCAACTTTAGGTGGTCTTAATCCATCTCTTTTACAACAAAATTCCACCTTCCAAAGCTTGAGCAACTTCATTCCGGGAGGTAGTACGGGAGATAAATTAGGCTTTATTGGCGCAAGTTTCGCCTCAGTGCAAGGGTGGATGAATAATTTTGTAGGTTCTCATCATCTGACACCACAAATATTTCTTGGCAATCTCAAAAAATATGTAGATATCGCTGATGATAAACTGGATTATGTCGCCGCATTTCTGGACATGACAACCAACTATTTTGAACACACAGGTACTCAAACTGTGGCGCGACGGTTAATCGAACGAGCTGCTTCTGAAATTTAGAGATGATAATTATGGCAACGCAAATCGCCACACCACGAAAAGCGCGTTTAATTGAAGTGTTCTCCGCCATTCAAGGCGAAGGATTGAATGTGGGTACGCGCCAAATTTTTATTCGTTTTGCGTTGTGCGATTTGCGGTGCCATTTTTGCGATAGCGCTCATACTTGGAGTGTTCCAGAAGTTTGTAAAATCGAAAAAACACCGGGATGGCGCGATTTTGAAACTCATACCAATCCGGTAATGCTAACAGATTTGCTGTCATGGGTGGCGAGGCAAAATCAACCGGGATTGCACGATAGCATTAGTTTAACTGGTGGCGAACCGCTTCTTTCTGCGCCGTTTTTGGTGCAATTTTTACCAGAAGTGCGATCGATCTCTGGTTTGCCAATATACTTGGAAACTGGCGGTCATCGTCCAGAGCAATTATCCCAGGTTTTGCCTTACTTGGATTCGATCGGTATGGATATCAAACTACCCAGTGTTAGCGGCGAAAATCGCTGGCAAGCTCATCAGGAGTTTTTGCAACTTTGTGGCAATTCACAAGTAGAAGTATTTGTCAAGATAATTATTTCCAGTCAAACCAATCCAGCCGAATTAGAACAAGCTGGTGAGTTGGTAGCTTCTGTAAATCCCGCAATTCCAGTATTTTTGCAACCTGTAACGGCACTACCGGGTGAAGATTCGGTAGTTGTTCCTGCACCCGATCGCGTTTTGTCATGGCAAGCACTGATGAAGCGTTTTGTCAAGCAAGTGCGAGTAATACCGCAGACTCACAAGATGATGAATCAATTGTAAACATCTTGCGATCGCAAAACTGAGCGACTAGCTTCTATTTGGGCTTTTGCCTTTTGAGTAAAACTTAGGATGTATATGCGGTATGAAATCATTTTCGATCCAGAGGCGGTCAAAGATATAAAAAATTTCAGAGCAGATCTTCGAGGTACAATACGAGATGCTATAGAAACCTACTTGCGATACGAACCGACCAAAATCAGTAAAAGTCGCATTAAACGCTTACGTGACTTTTTACGACCTCAATATAGACTTAGGGTTGATGATATTCGAGTCTTCTACGACGTGGCGGAAGGAGTCGTTGAAGTTTTAGCAGTTGTGGCAAAATCAGAAGCAGAGGCTTGGCTGGAAAAGGAGGGAGAAATTGATGAAGGAAGTAACGATGGCTGAGGTACAGGAGAGCCTACTTGAATATTTACAAATAGCAGAACAAGAAGGTATCCTCATTACCCATCAAGGAAAACCTGTGGGAATATTACTTGGTTTGCAGTCTGAAGAAGATTTAGCAGACTATCAATTAGAAAACGACCCTCGCTTTTTGAAACGAATTGCAGCAGCAAGAAAACGTCTGCGATCCGGCGAGGGAATTCGTTTAGAAGATATTAAATGGGAATAGGAGGTTTGGCAAAAATTTTACGACTTTCCGAAATCATCGAAGTCTCCTCCACTATCCGGAGTAAGAACCCATTTCCAAACATCTGGAAGAACATGAGTTCCCTCGTGTTTATGAAACCAGGGAATGAGTTTGTTTTCGATCGAGCGCCGATTTCCAAAAACGGCATAATACCCAAATCGGATGCAGAACCATTTTATCTGGCTAACAGGTTTGAGGATAAGAGTAAGAGCGGTCATAAATAAACGGGATTAAAAATAAGCGGTTAAATTTTAATTTGAATTCAGAAACCCGGTTTCTTCAAGAAACCGGGTTTCTTTTGCAAAACCGATCGCCTAACCGTAAATATCTTCCGATTGGTAATCTTCGCGAGAAGCTTTCATTTTGGCTTTTGCCTTGTTAGCACTACGTTTGAGCGCTTGCAGTCGCGCTTCGTATTTGCTGCGCTGACGTTTGGCGGGGGATAATTCGATCATCGCTTTCAAAGCGCTACCGAGACTTTTGTAGGCATTGGGGAGAGAATAACCGAAACGGGTGGCGAGTGCGATCGCTTTTTCGTCGGCGTCGATCGCTTCCTTGAGCGTGCGTTCGCCGTTATTCTTTTGATAAAGTCGCCAACCTGACACGCCGCAAAGTCCCAGCGCCAACAGCAGCAACAAACCATCTTGCACCCACAATTCTCCCACAGCGCCACCCAAGCCGATCGCTAGCGCTGCCATTTCCCAACCATCTCTGGGAATTGTATCGTTTTGAATGCGGGCGACTTCGTGCCAGAACAGCAAATTGCGCTGATCCATTGCCAATTGATCCCATTTCACCAGGTCAATTTGGATTTCCACCTGGTCTTTGCCAATTTCTTCACAGCGAATCAGGGGTGGATTCACCTCGGTTGTGCCTTCAACCGTGACCCAACTCTGCATTTCTGGCGGCAGTAATCCTTTTAAACGCCGCAGTTCGCTCATTTCCGATCTAGCAGAGGAAGTTGCATAGGATGTCATATTTCCAGCCCCAGCAAGTTAGCAGCAGACAAAAAACGTCTTTTTTGGAGTATACATTGACAATTGTACGGCTTAACACAAGGGTCTGTGGTGAATGGGGATAAAATGCAGGCGCGAAGGTTCCCCTGTGGGTCAATCATTCCTCTGGCTCAATTCCAGCTGCCCGTAACTCTCCAAAAATTCTTGTGGGGTAGGCATCTTGCCTGCCTTTTTTATTCTTTTGGAGGAGAGGTTTAATGAATCTGCGTGTATGAGAGACCGCAGAGTGTCAATGACTCCGTGAACTAAGAGGCTATTTTGCGATCGGGCGGTGATTCCAGGTCCATTATTGGCCCTTTGGGAACGATGCGAGTGGGATTGATTTTGTTATGGCTGACATAGTAATGCCGCTTGATGTGGTCGAGGTTGCAGGTTTCTTTAACTCCGGGAATTTGATAAAGTTCTTTGAGGTAATTCCAAAGATTTGGATAATCCCAAATATGATGCAGGTTGCATTTGAAATGACCGTAATAAACTGGGTCGAAACGCAGGAGGGTTGTGAACATACACCAATCTGCTTCGGTGATGCGATCGCCACATAAATAACACTGTTTACCTAACACTTCATTCCAATGTTGCAAAGCGTTGAATAAATCTGTCACGCCTTCTTCATAAGCTGTCTGAGTCGTAGCGAATCCGGCTCGATAAACACCATTATTAATCGGTTGATAAATGAGGTCGATCGTTTTGTCAACCTTTTCCACTAAATCGTCAGGTAAAAAGTGCCAATCTGACTTCGCGAAATCCTGAAATTCGGTATCCAACATCCGGATAATTTCGCGGGATTCGTTATTGACGATCGTCCCAGTTTCTTTATCCCAAAGTACCGGAACGGTTACCCTTCCTTCATATTTTGCATCTGCCTTGAGATAGGTTTCCCAAAGATAATTCGCACCATTAACCGCATCGGGAATGCAACCGGGTTCGTCGGAGAATTCCCAGCCGTTTTGGTCGATTACGGGATGGACAACTGAAAGGCCGATCGCATCCTCTAAACCCTTCAATTTTCGCATAATTGCGGTGCGGTGCGCCCAAGGACAAGCCCAAGAAATATAAAGATGATAGCGCCCCGCTTCCGCTTTAAAACCGCTAGAACCATCAGCCGTAATTTTGTTACGAAAACTGGTAACTGGACGAATAAATCTGCCTTGGGAATCTTCTTGTTCCCGTTCCGATACCCACCTGCCATCAGCAAGAAGACCTAAACCCATAATAACTCCTTTGAGTTGCTATGGATAATTATAACTGGTAGCGATAAGCTGTTCGGTATTTAAACTACTTATTATCGGTGTACGGTGAGTCACACAGAACGCTTAAAATGCTTGGAAAACTTGAATATTTCACGCCCTCTACAATAGGCTATCAATTTTACGCACGGTATTGTTCATTTTAGACACAATTTATAGTAGCCACCAAAAAATTAATAATTACTCGCACACGATGCAAATTTCAGATATTTCAGCAAGCCAATACACCGAGGTTATTGCAAATTGAAGTCAAGAGCCTAGATTTTTAGTTAAGCAACCCGGTTTCTCAGGTCTTGTTGATAATGCTGCAAAATATGAAAAATATGAAATTTTACTTCCCTATCTTCCCCATCCGACTCTTTCTTTAAGTAAATTTTATATATGGGCAGCTTCGTCCCTTGCCTGGGAAGTACGTAAGGACAAGCTTGACGAGGGTTATCATAGTTTTATTGCCAAAGCACCTACCTAAAGGAGTATAATATTTGTTTGAACATTAAGTTATTTTGACTTTATTTACCTGCACCTACTTAGGTATGTGCAGGTAAGGCCCAACTATCGCAGTTTCCTTCATTTGCCGCGATAATGCGGAGACCTTTACAAGGGGAAGCTCGGATAATTTTATCTAAATAGATTTTTCAACTTCAAAACAGTACCTCATAGTGACTAGCTGGTTACGCAAACTCTCTTTAAGAACTGTCCTGATTGTGCCGTTCGTTTTGCAAACTGTAACGGCGGTGGGATTAGTGGGTTATCTTTCTTATAAAAATGGCCAACAAGCAGTGGAAGACTTGGTAAAACAACTGATGGAGGAGGTGGGAGAACGAATTAGCGATCGCCTCGACAGCAATTTGGAGACGCCCCAACAAGTTGTAACAACCAACCATCTAGCATGGCAACAGGGAACGCTAGATATTAGAAACTTAGAGGAAGTGCGGCAGCAGCTTTGGCAGCAGATAAAACTGAATCCGTCCATGACAGGCATCTTCTTTCTCAATCGAAACGGAGAAACTGTTGGATACGGACGCATCCTCAGTCAGGATATGCGCGAAGTTGTTCGCAAGGTATCTGGAAAAGATTTACCGATCGGTACGATCTTTTACAGTGAAGCAAAAAATCCGGCGACTACACAACGGAAATTCTACACCACTGATTCTAGGGGGAAGCCCCAAAAACTTGTCTATATGGTAAAAATGGATTTCCGTACCCTTCCCTGGTACGTGCAAGCAAAAAGCAGCCGAAAAAAAACTTGGACACCACTGGTAGTTTACCAAGCTGCGCCTGCGGTAGGAATGTTTGCGGTGACGCCAGTTTACGATCGCCTCGGTCAATTGCAAGCAGTTTTTGCGGCTAATGTAGATCTTGCCGCGCTCAGTACATTTTTGAAAAAGCTGCACTTTTCGCGATCCGGCCAAGCTTTTATTATCGATAGTTCTGGTAATTTAGCAGCTACCTCCACATTAGAAAAGCCTTATGTCCAGCAAGCAAACAATCGGCCTACCCCATTATCGATCTTCAATAGTCGAAATGTCAGACACAGGGAAATTGCCGAACACTTAAAGAAGCGTTTCGGCAATTTTCGCCACATCCAAAATAACGAACAATTGATAATCAATAGCCAAGGAGAAAAATTATTTATTAGAATTGTTCCATATCGAGATAAATATAGTTTTAATTTTTCAATCGTCGTTGCCATCCCCGAATCTGATTTTATGGCACAGATTAACGAAAATACTCGCCAGACAATTTTACTTTGTATTGTTACTTTATTAGTTACCATCGGGATGGGAGCGATCGCAACCCACTCAATAACGAAACCGATTTTGCACTTAAATGCTGCGGCTAAAAACTTAAGTAAAGGTGAATTAGAGGGCAATATTCCAGTAACTGGTGCTAAAGAAGTCAGTGAATTAACGGAATCTTTTAACCAGATGGCGCAGGTTTTATTAGAATACAATCGCAGTTTAGAAACGCAAGTACAAGAAAGAACCGAGGCATGGCAACGCAGCGAAGCACAAATGAACGCCTTCATTGCAGCTGCGCCAGTGGGAATGGGAATACTCAATAAAAACTTGCGTTTTGTTAAACTAAATCAAGTTTTATCAGGAATTGCCGGGTTGACGGTAGAAGAAAAAATCGGTAAAACCATTAGGGAAGTTGTTCCCCAAAAATTAGCGGATACAATTGAACCTTTATATCAACAAGTTCTGGCGACAGGAAAACCGATTATCAATCTAGAAATAAGGGGGGAAGTTCCTACAAAGCAGGGAATTCAGGGTTACTGGATGGTTTCGTACTTTCCGATTTTTGATGTGAATAATTCTCCTGATGGAGTGGGAGTAGTCGTTGTAGATATCACCGATCGCAAATATCTAGAAATTGCCTTCCAAGAAAAAACAGATGAACTAGAGCAGTTCTTTTCCGCTCCATTAGACTTGCTCTGCATTGCCGACACAAATGGTTATTTCCGTCGGCTAAATGTGGAATGGGAAAAGGTATTAGGTTACACTTTGGCCGATTTAGAAGGATGCAGATTTTTAGATTTCGTTCATCCTGACGATCTCGAAAGTACGTTAGGCGCAATTGCCGAGCTATCACAACAGCAAGTAGTCTTGAATTTTACTAACCGCTATCGTCATCGCGATGGCTCGTATCGTTGGATAGAATGGCGTTCCCTGCCAATTGGTAAACTAATTTATGCCGCTGCAAGAGATATCACAGAGCGCAAACGCGCCGAAGCAGAGTTGCTGGAAAGCAAGCGTTTAATCGAACAAGTGACAGAATCTACATCGGCAATTCTGTATATTTTCGATTTGCTCGAACAGCGGAATGTGTATATCAATTCTCAAATCGAACGATTATTAGGCTATTCTCCCGCAGAAATTCAAGCGATGGGTAGCAATGTATTTTCCATCCTCATGCACCCAGAGGATCTGCCCAGAGTTATAAAAGTCCATGCTGGCTTACCATTGCTGTCAGATAACGACTGGATGGAAGTAGAATATCGGATGCGCGACAAGCAGGGAAATTGGCATTGGCTTTGCAGTCACGATCGCATTTTAACCAGAACAGCTAGCGGTCAGCCCGCCCAACTTTTAGGGACAGCGACGGATATTACCGTTCGCAAACAAACAGAAGCAGCACTACGCCAAAGTGAAGAACGTTTCCAAGAAATTGCCCAGACGATCGATCAGTTATTCTTCGTGCGATCGGTTTCTACGGGTGAATTTCTTTATGTTAACCCTGCTTATGAAAAGATTTGGGGGCGCAGTTGCGAAAGCTTGTATCGAGATCCTCAATCTTGGGAAACAGCAATTCACCGAGAAGATCGTTCATCGCTGCAATCCTCTTTACGCATACAATTTGAAGGAAAGTCTGTCAAGCGAGGATATCGCATTATTCGACCGGATGGCGAAATTCGCTGGATCCAAGCGGAAATTTCCGTAATTTACGATCGATCGGGAAAGCCGGAGCGCTTCATTGGATTTGCAGAAGATGTCACCGATCGCAAACTGGCTGAAATTGCCTTACGGGAATCAGAACACAAATTTTCTACCATTTTCCACAGCAGTCCCGATCCGTTATGGATTGCCACTTTATCGGAAGGACGCTGTTTGAACGTCAACGACAGCTTTGCCAAATTCTTGGAATATCCTTATGAAGAAATTATCGGCAAAACCTGCGTTGAGCTAGGGATCTGGGATAAAATTGAAGACTTGCATCGCTTCCGTCAAGCACTTACCAAGGAAGGTAAAATCACGAATTTTGAAGTTGTGCTTCGCACTCGATCGCGCCAAGCCAGAACAGTTTTACTATCGGCTACAGTCAGCCACATAAATAAACGAGATTGCGTGATTGGTTTGCTCAAAGATATTACCGATCGCAAACAAATAGAACAAGCACTAGGGAGGGAAATTCTTCGCAGCAAAACCCTCCTGGATAGTTCTGTAGATGGTATTGTCGTCCTCGATTCCCAAGGTAATGTCCTAGAAACTAATGCTAGTTTTGCCAGAATGTTGGGCTACACCATAGAAGAAACATTAACCTTAAATCTAGTCGATTGGGATGCTGATTGGACGCGAGATAAAATCGAACGTAAAATCACTGAAAGTAATCTGTGTATTAACACATTTGAAACCAGACATCGCCGTAAGGATGGTTCGATTTATGATGTAGAGATTAGTGCAAATAATGTTATTTTTGATAGCAAAAAAGTCATTTTTTGTATTTGTCGGGATATTACCGAACGCAAAAACTTAAAACGTGCCCTAGAAGCATCGGAAGCGAAATTAAACGATATTTTAAATACTGCTCCAGCGGCGATTTCCAGGTTTCGCGTATTTGCCGATGGTAACTGGGAAATCGATTATATTGCTAACGGTTGCGAGGCTCTTTCCGGCTACAGCGCTACCGAAATCAAAGCAGATAAAACTCTTTGGATTAGCAGCATCCTCAGCGAAGATTGGCAGGCGATCGAAAGCGATTTATTTGCGAGTATTTTCGAGCAACGCACCGCCAATCGCGAGTATCGGTTGCGCCACAAAGATGGCAGTATGCGGTGGATTGCTGAAACTACTAATTCTCGATGGGATCGAACTGAAAAGTGCTGGATGGTGACGGTAATTGCCATCGACATTACGGATCGCAAACAATTACAACTAGCTTTACAAACTTCAGAAGCTAGGCTGAAATCGGTGTTGAATAATGCGCCTGCCTTTATATCGGGAGTTCGGTTGAGCGATAACGATCGCTGGGAATATGAATATTTTTCACCGGGTATTGAAGCGATTTGCGGTTACGCAGGTGAAGAAATTGCCGGCGATTATTCGCTGCTACTATCGCTGATTTTACCCGAAGATATGGAAACTGTTGTCAAGCCAGCATTAGCTCGATCGTTTACACCCAATTTTGCCACCACGATTGAATTCCGACTCCGACATAAAAACGGTAGCATTCGGTGGGTTGCTAATTCCTTAAGCACCTATTGCGATGAGACAAATCAATGCTGGTATGGAACTGGCATTATGATCGACATAACCGATCGCAAACTAGCCGAACAAGCTCTCCAGCAAATTGAGTTTCGCTTACAGCAGTTAGCAGCAGCTTCGCCAGGAGTAATCTACACCGTTGTCGAATATCCAGATGGCCCTGTTCGGTATGAGTACCTCAGTCCTGCATTTGAAGAAATACACGAGATTCCCGTCGCCGAAGCCTTGGAAAACCCCGGACTTACATTTAATCAAATTCATCCAGACGATCGCACAGGCTATCAGCAAGCAGTTGCCAAAGCTCTGGAAACCATGCAAACGTTCAAACACGAATGGCGAATTATGATGCCTTCTGGAAAAATTAAGTGGATTCAGGCCAATTCTCGACCGCTACGGCGGGAGAATGGCCAGATTGTCTGGCATGGAATAGTTCTGGATGTAACCGATCGCAAACGTGCCGAAGCAATTATCCAAGAAAGAGAAGCTCGATTGAGGCTAGCAATGGAAGTATCGAATGCGATCGCCTGGGAACGAAATCTCCAGACTGACGAGCTATTATTCACTTCTACGATCAAAAAGGAAATTCCTATTCGTATTTCCTATACTGAAGCGCTGGAAATGGTTCATCCTGACGATCGAGCAAAACTGCACCGAGCTAATCAAGAAGCGATCTCCCAAAGGGAAGGGTTTCAAATCGAACATCGGGTTACTGGTAGTCTAGAAAACCCTGAATGGCGATGGTTGCAGGTAAAGGCCAAAATTTTAACCGATCCCGCAGGCAACCCTACCACCTTAATCGGAATGTCGGTGGATATTACCGATCGCAAACAAACCGAACAAGCTTTGCGGGAAAGTGAAAGTGCCCTTATCGCAGCCCAAAAAATTGCCCATTTAGGCAATTGGTCTTTCGATATCGTCACCCAAAAAATCACTTGGTCTGAAGAAACCTTCTACATCTTCGGACTCGATCCTCGCCAAGGCGAACCAACCTACGATCGATTGTTACAGTTCACCCATCCCCAAGATCTAGAAATTTTACAGCGGAATATCGAACTTGCTTTCAGAGAGGGGAAAGCTTACGAGCATGAAATCCGGATTATTCGACTTGATGGTGCGATCCGGTACACCTTCGGTAAAGGAGAACCTGTTTTTAATGAAGCAGGGCAGGTTATTAAATTATTTGGCATCGTGCTGGATATTACCGAGCGCACACAGACAGAAGAAACCTTGAAAATCACCTTAACTCGCCTGCAAAATCTAGCAACGGCTGTCCCCGGAAACATTTATTCTTTGGTACAACATTCCGATGGTTCTTTTAAATTTGAATATTGCAATCGGGCGATCGAAGAAATTACCGAACTAACCCTAGAAGAAGCTTTCCAGGATGCCAAAAAAGTGATGCTTTCTCTTATCCACCCAGAGGATTTAGCAGGGTATTTGGCAGCAGTCGATCGCAGTCTCGAAACTATGGATATTTTTAAACATCAATGGCGGGTTATCACACCTTCGGGCCAACTGAAGTGGTTGCAAGGGAACTCCCAACCCGAACGCCGAAACAATGGCGATATCGTCTGGCATGGGATTGTTTTAGATATTACCGATCGCAAACTAGCAGAGGCAGAACTCTCTCAAGCAAAAGAAGCCGCAGAAGCAGCTAACCGCGCCAAAAGCACTTTCTTAGCAAATATGAGCCACGAATTGAGAACGCCCCTGAATGCCGTTCTTGGTTTTGCCCAATTAATCAGCCAAAGTCCCGGACTTTCTCCCCAAGATCGGGAAAATATCGCCATTATTAACCGCAGCGGAGAACACTTGCTCACCCTCATCAATGACGTGCTAGATATGGCGAAAATTGAAGCGGGTCGAATGACGTTAAACGAAACAACCTTTAACTTTTATCGATTTTTGGATGAGTTAGAAAGGATGTTTTATTTAAAAGCTAGAGAGAAAAAATTGCAATTAAATTTTGATCGAGATGCTAGCATCCCTGAATTTGTGCGGACTGATGAAATAAAGCTGCGCCAAGTCTTGATTAATCTGATCGGTAACGCTATTAAGTTTACTGAAGCAGGGCACGTAACAGTGCGAGCGATGGAAAAGACAAAAGCCAGAAACCAAACCAGAGAAAACGAATTTATGGATCTGGATAATGGAGATACTTCCCGGCTGGCTTTTGAAATTGAAGATACAGGGGTAGGCATTCCGGAACATGAATTAGAAAGTATTTTTGAACCATTCTTGCAAACAAGGACGGGTAAACAATCTCAAGAAGGTACCGGTTTAGGCTTACCGATCAGCCGCAAATTCATCCAACTGATGGGCGGCAACATTACTATCAGTAGCCAAGTCGGTTGTGGCAGCACTTTTTATTTTGATATTCAGTTTGGCTTAGCCGATCGGCTATCAGAATTAAATAAGCAAGTACAACTAGAAGATAACAGCAAAATAGCCACTAGAGAAAATCATTCTCTTACTCCTATTGAAAAAGCTGCGATCAAGCCCATAGATTTCGCAGTTTTACCTAAAAATTTAATTGAGCGTTTAGAGCAAGCCAGCATCCAGGCAAGCTGGTATGAAATCACTTCCACTATTGACGAAATCGCTCTTATAGATCTTCAGTTAGCCGAGCGACTTAAGTATTTAATCCAAATGTTTGATTACCAAAAAATTGTGACGGCAATTAAACTTTATAAATATCCGGGAGAAGGATAAATGATTGAGTCATTAGATAGTTACATTAACAATAGATTTACAGCTAATATTTTAGTAGTTGATGATGACATTAATAATTTGCGTTTACTCACCGAGGTTTTGAGCAGACGCGGGTATGAAGTACGTCCTATCCGAGATGAGAGGATGGTTCCAGCAGCAATTCAGGCTAAGCAGCCTGACTTGATTTTGCTTGACGTTATGATGCCGTATATCGATGGTTATGAAATCTGCTCCCAGCTGAAAGCAAACCAAAAAACTCGCCATATTCCGGTAATTTTTTTAAGCGCTCTGCACGAAGCAATCGATAAAGTTAAAGCTTTTTCTATAGGTGGTGTTGACTATATTACCAAACCATTTCAAACGGAAGAAGTGATAGCGCGGATTGAAAATCAGTTACATATATGCAGGCTACAAAAACAAATAATAGAACAAAATGAGCGATTAAAAGAAGAAATTAAAGAACGCGAGTTAATGGCAGAAAAACTGCGTTCTTCTCAGGCAGAAATTCGCGGTTTTTTTGAGGCGATGGCAGACATCGTATTAATTGTGGATCCAGATGGCAAGACTATCAAAGTTGCTCCCACAAAGCCAGAAAAATTGTATCCTCCAGGCTCAGACATTATCGGTAAAACAGTAGAACTGTTGTGTAAAGAATCGAGTGTAATGTTTCGCAGTCGCATCAGAGAATCACTACATTTGCAGCAAATAGTTAATTGCGAATATAGCTTGAGTGTGGGTCGGGAACAAGTTTGGTTTTCTGCCAGCATTGCGCCCATATCTGAAAATACTGCCGCTTGGGTGGCCCGCGATATTACCGATCGCAAAAAGGCAGAAGCAGCTCTTTACACCAGCGAAGAACGCTTGCACCTAGCTTTGGAAGGCAGCAATTTAGGTTTGTGGGACTGGAATTTGAAGACTGGTGAAATCTACCGCGATCGCGCCTGGAACGAAATGCTAGGTTATCAAGATAGCGAAATTGCAAATAATTTAAAAGGTTTTGAAAGCTTGCTGCATCCAGAAGACACCGTTTTGATGCAAAAAGCCTTAGATGCCTATACCCAAGGCAAAAATAGCTGCTATAAAGTAGAATTTAGGATGCGATCGAAACTCGGCGAATGGAAATGGATTCTCTGCCGGGGCAAAATTTCTGAGCGCGACAGTTCCGGACAGCCAGTGCGAATCACGGGAACGCACAAAGACATCAGTCAGCAAAAAGCTTTAGAACAAGAACTTGCCTTACGAGAAGCGAGATTAAATGCCTTTTTCAAGTGCGCTCCAGTGGGTATGAATATCATAGACAGCGAACTGCGATACGTGCAAATCAACGAACACTTTGCACAAATTAATGGCATACCCGCAGGCGAACATATTGGCAAATCCATCCGTGAAATTTTACCCCAAATTGCCCCCACACTCGAACCCCTTTATCAACAAGTATTAGCAACGGGAGAACCGATTCTTAACCTAGAAATCACTGGAGAAATCCCCAGCCAACCCGGTATAATGCGCCACTGGGTAGTTTCTTATTTTCCCATTGCCCTGAACGACAGCACCCCTTCTAATGTAGGATCGGTAATAGTTGAAATTACCGATCGCAAACGAGCCGAATTAGAGCTGCAACTGGCAAAAGAACGCCAGGAATTAGTGCTTCGCGCCTCCCAAGATGGCTTCTGGGATTGGGATTTAGTCACCGGAGAAATTTACTTTTCACCTCGGTTTAAAGAGATGCTGGGCTACAGCGATGACGAATTTCCCAATGACATATCGGTTTGGGCAAACACAATCTTTGAAGAAGACCGCATCGCCGCCTTAAAACTCGTAGAAGATTATAACTGCGATCGCATTCCACAATTTTTAGCCACCCAGCGTTTTCACCATAAAAATGGCTCCACAGTTTATATCCTCTCTCGCGCTATTCATCTCAAAGATGCCAATGGAATTCCCATTCGTATGATTGGCGCTCATACAGATATTACCAACCTCAAACAAGCCGAAGAAGCTTTACAAAAAGCCGTCTTAGCCGCCGATGCTGCCAACCGCGCCAAGAGCGAATTTCTTGCTTCCATGAGTCACGAATTGAGAACTCCGCTCAATGCCATCTTAGGCTTTAGCCAAATCATGAGTAAAGATGATTCTATCTGCGGCGAAAATCAGAAAAATCTTGCCATTATCAATCGCGCTGGGGAACATCTACTGGCTCTAATTGATGACATCTTAGAAGTATCAAAAATTGAAGCCGGTCGCACCAATTTTAATGAAAGCAGCTTCGACTTCATACAAATGCTAAACAGTTTAGAACAAATGCTGCAATTAAAAGCAGCTTCTAAAGGATTGCAACTGATTTTTGAATGCAGCCCTAACATTCCTCAGTATGTCACAACTGACCAAGGTAAATTGCGCCAAGTATTACTCAACCTTCTGGGAAATGCCATTAAATTTACAGAAGTTGGCAGCGTAAAAATGCGCGTATATGTTAGTTCCATAGCTTCAGAAGTAACAACAGAAAACGAGCCTGAAAAACTCACTGTTAATTTTGAAGTCATAGACACGGGCCCCGGTATTTTTCCTGAAGAAATTCACCTGCTATTTGAAGCATTTCAGCAAACAGAAACAGGTCGTAAATCTCAGCAAGGAACAGGTTTGGGCTTGCCAATCAGCCAGAAATACGTACAATTAATGGGAGGAAAAATTAGAGTAAACAGTACCCCAGGACAAGGAAGCGTATTTGCTTTTGACATTCAAATCGGTTTGGCCGATCCAAAATTAGTTCAGACACTTAAGCAATATCGAAAAATTATTCATTTGGCTTCCGAACAACCCGAATATCGTATTTTAATAGTTGACGATGTTGCAGAAAGTCGTCTTTTACTCAATAAAATACTCGTATCCATCGGCTTTTCTGTCCGCGAATCTGAAAATGGCAAAGAGGCAGTACAGTGCTACAAAGAATGGCAACCGCATTTAATTTTGATGGATATAAGAATGCCAGTAATGGATGGTTATGAAGCAACCAGACAAATTAGAGCCGAAGAACAAAAAAGGTTGAATTACGAGAAAATTTCGGGAGATTCTGTCCCCCCATTTCCCAGAACGATCGTCCTTGCTTTGACTGCTAGCGTTTTCGAGGAACAGCGAAAAAATATTTTAGCAGTAGGCTGCAATGATTTTATTCGCAAACCCTTTCAAACTGACGATTTATTAGAAAAAATCGGTCAATATCTGGGAGTTGAATATGAATGGGAAAGCGAAAACAAAGAAGCTGAATGTAGCCAGAAAACTTCCGAAAAAGTCCCGGAAGCAGAACTGCCGAAGCTGCTGTCTCAAATGCCCCAAGATTGGATAATCAGACTCCACGATGCTGCTTCTGAATGCAGCGACGATATGGTTTTGGAATTGCTCGAAGAAATTCCAGCAGAAAATATCGATCTGGCAAATGCCATTAGAGATTTAGCGGATAATTTCCTGTTTACTAAAATTATTAAATTGGCTGAAGAATGTATGGAATAATTTGTCATACGATGATCGCACAACGCTTTTCCTTCACACCCGTCAAGGAATCAATTCGCTTTTCTACCACACCCGCCAAGGAATCAATTCGCTTTTCTACCACACCCGTCAAGGAATCAATTCGCTTTTCTACCACACCCGCCAAGGAATCAATTCCTTGGCTAATAGCGAAAGTCCGTTAAAACGGACTGAAAGATTAATATTTATTCCACTGATAAATTCTTATACTCGTCTGTCTAGCTTTTAAGTCTTATTTTTTGCACGTAGTTGGGCTTCAGCCCTCTTAGAAAACCTAGCATTAGAGGCGTCAAACCCAACTACATACCTTTATGTAAATAACTAGCAACTTGCGTTATTTAGTCAACTTGTAGGGGTGGGTTTAGCAAATATCCTTTGTTACCAACAAATAACCAGAAAACCAAACCCGCCCCAGGTACGTAGTTGGGCTTCAGCCCTCTTATGCTAGGTTTTCTAAGAGGGCTGAAGCCCAACAAATAACCAGAAAACCAAACCCGCCCCAGGTACGTAGTTGGGCTTCAGCCCTCTTATGCAAGGTTTTCTAATAGGGCTGTAGCCCAACTACATACCAGCGCCAAAAGCCAGACACCGCAACAACCACAAGCAAAAAACGCTACAAAAGAAAAAATTAGCAACCCATGGGTGCAGCAG
>NZ_JBHFNU010000019.1:0-2540 GCF_041929145.1 Aerosakkonema sp. BLCC-F183
CTTTTGACTTTTGACTTTTGACTTTTGACTTTTGACTTTTGACTTTTGACTTTTGACTTTTGACTTTTGACTTTTGACTTTTGACTTTTGACTTTTGACTTTTGACTTTTGACTTTTGACTTTTGACTTTTGACTTCCCCCAGCCTCTATTATTTCCCAGTCCCTACCATCACCGCCGTACTCCGCAAGAAAACTTCACCCTACTTCACCTTGTTTCTCCATCCTTCTGCACCAGCGACATAAATTCTCCTATCTGTGGTGTACTCATTGCAGCTTCATTTTTAAGCGCAAGACAATAGCCTCAGAGTTAAGAGATGGTGACTGATGGCTACTTCACTTGCTTTCGCTTCCCAACAAACACCCGCGTTCAGTTCTTTGTCAGACCGTCGCTTCGCCAGCGAAGCGCTCTCCCAGGCAAAATTCGATAAATTGGAAGCCAATACTGTTACTTCGGCAATATTCTGCGATTTTCCCTGGATAGCTTTGGCGGAGTCGTTGCGCGATGGTGTGATGGTGATTTCCCGTAACATCAAACCAATGTACGCCAATCACCAAGCCAAGGAAATCTGCCAAAAATTTGCCGTTTCCAATCGCACCCCCGCCGGTTTGCCTACCGCGATTTCGGAAGTTTGCCATCGCTTAATCAAAAATAGCAATGCCAACACAACTATTGTCGCCGAGTCTGAAACTGTTGAAGAAGAAACTATTCGCATCCGCGCCAGTTGGCTGAACTTGCCATCGGGTGACACCGCCAATTCGCCGCTAAGCAATCGCCAGTACATCTTGGTGTTCTTGGAAAATCGCGATCGCATCCTCCAAGAAGAGCTACAATTCGAGCAGCAGAAGTACCAGCTGACCGATCGCGAAATGGAAATCTGGTCGCTGCTGCGTCAGGACTACAGCTACCAAGATATCGCCAAGACGTTGCAAATCAGCCTCAACACGGTGAAAACCCACGTCAAAAACATCTACGCTAAAAAACGTTGGAACCAAAAAGACACGAGGGAAGTAGGTTGATAACTGGCAATAACTTGGCTGGGCAAATCGATTTTGGATTTGGGATTTTGGATTAAAATCTCGATAGAACGTATAAAATCTAAAATCGATCGAACTTTTGACATTAGGCGCGATTTTTTCTTGCAAATGGCATCATCCGTTTCCCGCACTGTCACCTACAGCCCAGCCTACACCCTAGTGCCGACTTATGAATGCTTTAATAGATGTGCGTACTGCAATTTTCGGTTCGATCCCGGTAAAAGCCCGTGGCTGACATTACCAGATGCGGAAATTCTGCTAAAATCCCTCCAAAATAAAGGTATTTGCGAAATTCTCATCCTCAGCGGCGAAGTTCATCCCCGCTCGTCACGGCGACAAGCTTGGTTTCAACTTATCTACGATTTGTGCCAATTGGCCCTATCAATGGGATTTTTACCCCATACGAATGTTGGGCCGCTCAGTTTTGCGGAAATGGCAAAACTGAAAAATGTGAATGTTTCGATGGGGTTAATGTTAGAAGAACTAACACCCAAGCTGTTGAATACCGTTCACAAACACGCTCCCAGCAAAATACCGGAATACCGCCTGCAACAGTTAGAATGGGCGGGAGAGTTAGCGATTCCATTTACTACTGGTTTGCTCTTGGGAATAGGGGAGACTTCAGACGATCGCTGCGAAACTTTAGAGGCAATTTCACACATTCACCAAAACTATCATAACATCCAAGAAGTTATTTTACAACCCCACAGTCCCGGCAGCCACCAAACTTTTGACGCGCCACCTTTCGACCCGCATCAATTACCAGAACTAATAGCCAAAGCTCGTCAAATATTACCATCAGATATTACTATCCAAATTCCACCCAATTTGGTGACAGAACCAAGTTGGTTATTAGCCTGTTTGGATGCTGGTGCGCGAGATTTGGGAGGCATCGGGCCAAAAGATGAAGTTAACCCCGATTATCCGCATCCAGAATATCAGAAATTGCAACAAATTTTATCGCCTGCGGGGTGGCAATTGGTAGCGCGTTTGCCAGTTTATCCCCAGTTCGATAATTGGTTATCCACAGAATTGCAAACAAATGTTAAGCAATGGCGAAATGCGATCGGAGCAAGTTCACTTAGCGTACCTTATCATTTATAGTTGAATTAGGATAGCGCTGTAGTGAAAATCTTCGCCAATGACTTCAGATTTAGAAATATTGAAGCAGTTGTTCAATGCTTTTGACCCTATGAAGAAGCGATCGCTTCTTACGATCGCGCTTTAGCCATTAAACCAGATGTTACAGCCTGGTACTATCGGGGAATTGCGCTAGCTAATTTAGGACGGTATGAAGAAGCGATCGCATCATTCGATCGCGCTTTAGCTATTAAACCAGATGATGATGCAGCCTGGTACTATCGGGGAATTGCGCTAGCTAATTTAGGACGCTATGAAGAGGCGATCGCTTCTTACGCTCGCGCTTTAGCTATTAAACCAGATTTTGATTTAGCCTGGAACAATCGGGGAGTTGCGCTAGCTAATTTAGGACGCTATGAAGAGGC
>NZ_JBHFNU010000002.1:0-37319 GCF_041929145.1 Aerosakkonema sp. BLCC-F183
ATTTTTTTTTTTTTTTTTTTGTTTTTTTAAATTAATTGGGTGGTTTTTATTTTGGTTGTTTTTTTTATTGGGGGTTTGGGGTTTGGGTTTTGGGTTTTGGGGTTTGGGGTTTGGGGTTTTGGGGGAAGAGGGAAGAGGGAAAATATTAATTCTTCCGCTCCCCCACTCCCCCACTCCCCCACTCCCCCACTCCCCCTGCTAAACTACCAATTGCTAAACAAACTGTTACATTTATAGGAAGAAATTTTTCCCTCTATTGTCTAAAATCTAAAATCCTCTTATCTAGAATCCAAATTTCCTATGAGCCAATCATCTTCAGCAACCGAAGTCTCGGAACAAACAGAAGCCGAAACCGCCACAGCCACAGCATCAGCGTCCGCGACCGAAGCGCAACCGAGTTACGTCAAACTGGCAATGCGTAATATGGTGCGAAAGCCGGGTACTTCCCTAAAACATTTTGTACTGACAACCGTTGCTTTGTTGGGCTTCCTCATCGGTCTTTCCTACCTAACTCGCTGAGAGGAAGAGGTGTGGAAGTAGAAGTAAGCGTACAGGATTGTTTGGAAACATCTTCCCAGTCAACCGGAATTAGTGCCGAAACCTGGCAAACTTGGTTTCATGCTTGGTTGGAAACTTTGCAACCGGATATCTCCCCAAGTCAAAGCTACGAACTGAGTCTCCGCTTGACTGACGATGCTGAAGTTCAGACTCTCAACTACCAGTACCGTCACCAAAATAAGCCGACAGACGTTTTGGCTTTTGCTGCTTTGGAGGTAGACTCTCCCCAGCTAGATGAAATGTGGGAGTCCCTACCTTTGTATATCGGTGATATAGTAATTTCCGTCGATACTGCCCAGCGACAGGCTCAACAGCAGGGCCATCCTTTGCAAATCGAGCTAGCTTGGTTAGCCGCTCACGGTTTGCTTCATCTTCTCGGCTGGGATCATCCGGATGAAGAGAGCTTGAGTAGGATGCTGCTGACTCAAGCTACTTTGCTGGAAAATATCGGCCTTAACATTCAAACTGGTTGACACTCACCGCCCGTCATTGCGGTGATTCTTGGGCTGAATCCGGCCTTTGCCAAGTAAACTTAGTTTTGGTCTTACAGTTTCATGCTTAGTCCGACTACACCTTTTACAGCAAGCACTCTTATGGACTACTCCCCAAGCGTTAGACTTTCCGTGTGCCCCACGGTAGTTATTCAATTGTGTTGGCGTCCTTGCAGTTTGGACTTACTTTTATACCATTGACTGTGAGGAATTTTGAGATTGCGGAGTAGGGCGTCAAACCTGTTTCCTCATCGCTCTCACGGTTAACAACCTTACTAATACTCTAATGCAAAGCCGTGCTTATAGCACGGGGTTTTAAACGCATTTTTCTGATAAACTTCCAGTTACCTCGTGCAGAGGTTACGATGAGGTGATTAAGTTATTCCTTTTGTCGCTGTGTGCAAATGAAATTTAATGAACAGCTGAGTTCATCAAAAAAAACAAAGTCCCAAACCGGCAAAATTACAGCTACCAATTCCCTGTCTATGCCTAGCGAACTCTCGACAGAGACTTCCAACCAAAGCGATCGCGTTGCACAGCGAGACCGACAATTGGCATGGCAGGTTGCCACCAGCTTACTGATCAGTTTCAAATATGCTTGGGCGGGACTGAGTTACGCTTTTAAAACCCAGCGCAACTTTCGCATTCATGTGATTATCGGTGCTGTGGCGATCGGCCTAAGCATTTTCCTAAACTTAAGCCGTGCGGAAATATCCCTGATCGGGGTAACTATTGGGTTAGTTCTGGCAATGGAGTTATTGAATACGGCAATTGAGTCTGTGGTTGACTTGACCGTTAAGCAGACTTATCATGAGCTAGCCAAAATAGCTAAAGATTGTGCCGCCGGTGCTGTCTTAATTTCAGCGCTGGCAGCTGTGCTGGTAGCTGGGGCGCTACTATTGCCTCCGGCGATCGCTCTGGTGCAATCGACCAGGCGCTAGAACAATAGTCGGGAGTAGAAAATTTGATTATTGTCATCGATAATTACGACAGTTTTACCTACAATCTGGTTCAGTATCTTGGAGAACTCGGCGCTGAGTTTCCCGTCGCCGCCGATATTCAGGTTTACCGCAACGATCGAATTACCCTAGAGAAAATTAAAGAACTACAACCGGCTGGTGTGGTGATTTCTCCTGGGCCAGGGCGACCGGAAGATGCGGGAATTTCTCCGGAAATAATTAGAGATCTGGGCCCCAACCTCCCTATTTTAGGAGTTTGTTTGGGTCATCAAGGCATCGGTCTGGTGTTTGGCGGTAAAATCGTCTCTGCTCCAGAATTAATGCACGGTAAAACTTCTCAGGTGCATCATACTGGTGTGGGCGTTTTCGAGGAAGTGGAAAATCCCCTTTTGGCAACGCGCTATCACAGTTTGGTAATTGACCGAGAAAGTTGTCCGGAAGTGTTGGAAATTACAGCTTGGGTGGAGGATGGCACGATCATGGGGGTGCGACATCGCCACTATCCGCATATTGAAGGGGTGCAATTTCACCCAGAAAGTATTTTGACGACTTCTGGGAAACAGTTACTGAGAAATTTTCTGAAAAGACTTTGAGATTGCGATAATCGATCGCTTTGGAGCGGAAGGATGAAACGGCGACAATTGATGCGCTACGCGGGAGCGAGTTTGCTCGCGGCTGTAGGAACTACCTGGGTTTCGGGATTTCAAACTGTCAGGGCGCAAACTGGGGGGTCGCTGTCGATCCAGTGGCTGGGCCACACTTGCTTTTTGTTTACTGGTAGTAATCAGCGTATTTTAGTAAATCCATTTCGGATGGTGGGCTGCACGGCGGGATATCGATCGCCTAAAGTACCATCGGATGTGGTATTGATTAGCAGTCAGTTATTCGATGAAGGCTCGGTGGAAGGATTGCCCGGTAATCCTAAGATAATTTACGAGCCCGGTGTCTACAAGTACAACAGCTTACAGTACCAAGGCATTACGACAAACCACGACAAGTTTGGCGGACGCCGTTTCGGTACAAATACTGCATGGCGTTGGACTCAGGCCGGAGTTAATATTCTGCATATGGGGGGAGCCGCAGCACCGATCGAAATTGAGCAGAAAATTTTGATGGGACGTCCCGATGTGTTGCTCATTCCTGTGGGCGGTGGGCCAAAAGCTTATGGGCCAGAGGAAGCCAAACAAGCGATCCAAACTCTCAATCCCAAGTTGGTCATTCCCACTCATTACCGCACGCAAGCAGCAGATAAGGATAGTTGCGATATCGTGCCTCTGGAAGATTTCCTCAAATTGATGACTGGAATGCCTGTCAGGAATATCGATAGCGATACGATTACGTTTAGTGCTGGTGAACTACCTGAGAATGGGACGACGATCGGTGTTTTGAGTTACAAATTTTAGTGCGATCGCCGCAGTACTTTTATTTAAGAATTCCTGTAATACTTTCATCGGTCTACAGGAATTTCAACTAAATAGTAGGTGACTGCTGACAGCAAGGTTGCTAGCGTTATGGTTACTAAAAATCTTAGTAAAAAAGCTGGGATTGGATTTGTTGCCGTAAAAATTGGCGCGATATTAAAGAGCATGGGAAAATGTTAATTAATCATCCATTCCCTCATAAACTACATAAAAAATGAATCAAAGTTTGGCATTAGTGGCGTGTTAATGTAATCAATAAAATAAGAGGAATGATTAATTTCCAGACCGGGCTGAGAATCGCTCGCCAACCAAATTGCATACCTTAAGCAAAAACAGCCAGAAACAATTCCTAATGTTGCCAAATAGTATAATACAATAGCATTGAAATAAAAATCAACACTATGCAAGCAGAGTACCGCCAGCGTCGCGAACAATTGATGGCTAAAATTGGCAACGGCACTGCTATATTTCGCAGTGCGCCAATGGCAGTCATGCACAACGATGTCGAGTATAATTTTCGACAAGATAGCGATTTTTACTACTTGACCGGGTTTAACGAACCGGAAGCAGTTGCAGTTCTGGCACCGCATCACTCAGAACATCGCTTTGTGCTGTTTGTGCAGCCGAAAGATCCAGAGAAGGAAGTCTGGACGGGATACCGCGTTGGTGTGGAAGCGGCGAAGGAACAATACGGAGCTGATGAAGCTTATCCCATTACAGAATTGGATGAAAAACTGCCCAAGTATCTGGAAAAGGCCGATCGAATTTATTATCACTTGGGACGGGATGAAAAGTTCAACCAAACTATTATCCGACACTGGCGGCGACTGATCGCAACTTATTCTAAACGGGGTACGGGGCCAGTGGCGATCGAAGATACTAACTTTGTACTTCACGCCATGAGGCTGAGCAAGAGCCCAGCAGAATTAGAATTAATGCGAAAAGCGATCGCAATTTCCGTGGAAGCGCACGATCGCGCCAGAGAATTTACCCAACCCGGACGTTACGAGTACGAAATTCAAGCAGAAATCGAGCATATCTTTCGTCTGCGCGGTGGGATGGGGCCGGCTTATCCCTCCATTGTGGCATCTGGCGCTAATGCTTGCATACTGCATTACGTAGAAAATAATCGCCAGATGCAGGACAACGAATTATTGTTGATCGATGCCGGTTGCTGTTACGGTTACTACAATGGCGATATTACGCGCACATTTCCGGTAGGAGAGCAGTTTACCCCAGAACAAAAGGCAATTTACGATATTGTACTGGAGGCGCAACGGCAAGCGATCGCCCAAGTTCAGCCTGGAAATCCTTGGAACCAATTTCACGACACAGCAGTACGAGTGTTGGTAGAAGGTTTAATGGATTTGGGAATTCTCCAAGGCAACATCGACGAAATAATTAAAGAGGAAAAATACAAACCTTATTATATGCACCGCACCGGACACTGGTTGGGGTTAGATGTTCACGACGCAGGTTTCTACAAGCACGGAGAAGAAGCTTGGCAAATTTTGCAACCCGGACAAGTTTTGACCGTAGAACCGGGAATTTACATCGGGCCCGATGCGAAACCCGCCGAAGGACAACCAGAAGTTGATGACAGGTGGCGCGGTATTGGCGTTCGCATTGAAGATAATGTGTTAGTAACTGAATCAGGACATGAAGTTTTAACAGCCGCAGTTCCCAAATAAATATAAAGCCATGATGGATTTACTTTTTACGGTCGATTGGTATAAGGTATTTACTCCCAGTATGTCAATCACCGAACTTTTTGTGCGCGGATCGCTGGTTTATCTAATGCTTTTTGCGATACTGCGCTTTCTTCCTAACCGCCAAATAGGAACGGTGGGAATTTCCGATTTGCTAGTAGTAGTTTTGTTTGCCGAAGCAGCCCAAAATGCGATGGCAAGTAACTATACTGCCATCACAGATGGTGCTATTCTTGTGGGCACGATTATTTTGTGGAGTTACAGTTTAAACTGGCTGGGGTATAAGTTTCCCCGCTTTCAACGTTTCCTCAGTCCACCTCCTACGCCGCTAGTAGTCAACGGTCGCATACTGCGTGAGAACATGGCAGAGCAATTGATTACGCAAGATGAGTTGATGAGTATTCTTCGCAAGCAGGGAGTGCAAAAACTCAATGAGGTAAAGTTAGCATTTATGGAATCTGACGGACATATCAGCGTGATTACTCATTCGCCAGTTTCTGTGATTTTACCTGATATGAAGGAACGCGAGTCCGATCCAAGTTAAATCCTGACTTAATCTGCACTCAGTACGATACGAATAGAGTATATACTGGTGCAAAAAATGTTTTTTTCGTGTTTTTACTATTTATAGTACGTGCTATTACTTAAGCTTTGCTCTTGTAGAATTTAAAATGTAAATTTTTGTAACAAAAATAGAGATTTGCCCTAAAAGTCAAAGCCTAAGCCAGAGAAATAACTAGAGACTCGCAACAAGTTGCCCAACGGTGATGAGTATTTTCTCACTACTCAAGCTGGGCTGCATTGGCATTCTCAGTTGTGCTTATTGCTTTGAGTTAGGTTGTATGTCATTTAATATTGAATTTGATTATCGATTTGATACCAACGGTTTCTTCAGCGACCCAGCCAGAAGAAATGCTTTAGAAGCAGCGGCAAATGTTTGGGAAAACTATATCCAAGATGAATTTCCCAATGTTCCGGCTGGGATTTCTTTCAATGTGGGAAACCCTCAAACCGGACAAACTACACCAATAACTTTAACTTCGGAAATTGACGATTTATTAATTTTTGTTGGCGCGGCATCTCCCCCATTTAACAATCGCAACTTTATTAACGCTGGCGCAATAGGGGGATTGGCTGGTTTTGATGCTGTGGGGAGTGTTTTTAGCGCCCGCCTCATAGGTTCTAATTTTGAACCTTATGTAGGAATTCTCTCTTTTAATACTAATCCTCAAATTAATGGGCAAGCTGTACCTTGGTTTTTTGACGAAACTCCAAATACATCGAACGATCTGCCAACCGGCTCGTCTTACTATGATTTTACGGCGGCGGCTGTGCATGAAATCGGACACATTCTGGGGTTTGGCGCTCCCATTTTCAGACAATTAGTAATTGACGGCTATTTTACTGGGCCGAACGCCAGAACGGTTAAGGTCGGAAATGGAATTCCGATTGCAAATGATGGTTCTTTATCTCATATAAGCTCTGATTTTCCGAGCCTGATGAATCCTACTGCACAAGCTCGTTTACCCGGTCAAGCAGAATTAGCTATTTTGGCAGATATTGGCTACCAAATTGCTGGTTTTCAAACTCAGGGTGAAACGTTACCGATCGCAACTGAGGGAGATGACCAAATCATCGGTACAGTTTTGGGCGACATTATCAATGGTTTGGGTGGGGCCGATCGCATTTTTGGCAATGCGGGTAATGATCTGGTTTTAGGTTTAACGGGCGATGATTTTATTGATGGGAAGGAAAACGACGATATTCTATTCGGCAATCAAAATAACGATAATATTTTTGGCGGTCAAGGTAATGATATCATTTATGGTGGGAGAAATGAAGATTATCTCTCCGGCGATGATGGCAACGATATTTTATCGGGCGATCGCGGCAACGATCAACTTTTCGGCGGTGCTGGCAGAGATATGTTTGTGTTTCGCGCCGAAAGCGGTGCAGATCAAATTAATGATTTTGTCGTAGCGGATGATGTTATCCAGATCGGGGTTGGGCTTGGTTTTAATAATGGAACGGATGTGTTACGCGCTATGACTAATAGTAGCCTGACTACAGGAGGATTCTTTTCGCAAATTACTCTCAGTCAGGGAAACACGATTACAGTTTTTAGCGATGCGGCTTTGACGGCAGCTAACTTTGCGATCGCAGGGGTTACCACCTTGTAAGTCCCTCCCCAAAACAAACCGGTTTTTTGAAGAAGAAATCAGTTTCTAAATAATGTTTTTTGGGTTAGATCTTGTCTCGATACAGTGGGCGGGCGAGACGCCCACCCCACAAGAGAGAGAAATTTCTAGTGGGATAGGCATCTTGCCTGTGCCACTAGAATAGCATTTTCTCATGCTGGCGATCATCTGCTAGGATTTTTTACCTAGCGCTATAGCAAGACTAATTCCACTGACTATCACGCAAATCCACCAGGTAAAATTTGGTGAGTAAGTGAGGAAAAACCCAGGAATAATATAGCCTCCCAACGCACCCAAACTTTTAAAGATGGTAGCGACGGCGCTTGCTGCTTGTCGCAATTCCTCCTGTTTTTCTCTTGCATAAAAAAGCCGTCCAAAAACTTCTAGACTAACTGCGACAGCACCCAAAATAAAAAACCAGCTATTTACTACTATTGGATTAGCATTGCCGAAAGCTAAAGCTGCATATCCCAATATTCCCAAACTAACTAGAAAAACTACTGTTTTCGGTAACAAACAACGAGAAAAAACTTTAGTAATCGTCAAAATAATCGCTGTCATCAAAATTCCTAGCGAAAAGCTTGTTAAAAGTTGTCCGTAGGAAGAAGGAAACAAAAGGGGAGTGCAGAAACCTACAGATAGGTTGATAAAAGCAGATTGGAAAATAGCAATTCTGCTATGAAGGGGCAAAACCATCATGTTTACCTCCAATTATTTTTTTTGCCAGAATAAAGCGATCGCCAAAGTGGAAAATACAAAGAAAACAGCAGCACTGATTAGAAATGGAGCGAAAGGATACAATAATCTAATTTGTCTCAATCCTGCGAACCGTTCATCGAGTAAAAATGTACCGAAAACAGTACCGATCTGACTGATTATTGGCAATAATGGTTGGAGGATATTTCTTGTCAATTCGACCTGTTGATTAATCAGGATATCGGCGCTAAATGCCAGAATTATCGCTCCACCAGAAGCAATAAATCTGATAGCAAATAAACCGATTGGTGACTGATAGGAAATGGCAAAAAGTAAGAGAGAGACTAATACTAAACTAGAACCCGCGATCGAAGCAGCGCGAATTCCCGAACTGCTGATAATTTTTTTAGCCCCAGGAGCAGCTAAGATTGCTATTACGGATGGCAGTCCGTTATAGATAGCATTCGCGATCGGAGTTTCACTCTTACCAATCAATTCGATAATTGGTGGAACGCAAAAACCTGCTGCAAATGACAAAGTAAAACTACTCAATAAAATGAGCAATATATTCCTGTTTTTGTGAAACATCTCGCCACTTTCCTATTATGAAATGTAGGTAATTTCCGGTGCGTCAGATATATTTAAACTTATTTATAACAACAATCTATCGACTCTGACGCACCCTACTTTTAGGTAGGTTCTTGCGCTTTAGCGCTAGTAAATCGTTGTTTGTATTCTTCGCAGTTCAACGCTTGTTTTTGACTATAACAACGTTCTCCTAACCAATAATCCTGGCCGCAGAATGGGCAGATAGCATTAGGGAAATTGGGTAAACAAGTGGCATCTTCCGGCAAAGATATTTGCGGCTCAAATTCTGATTTCATTGATGATTATCCTCACGAATTGCGCTGTAATACTACGCTAGCAATCGCTGGGAATTTTGAGATGAACGGGCTTCATTAAGCAATCATCAGAAAATCATCGCAGTTTCACTAATTAGTAATTAATTTTTCACTAACTGCCGTTATAAAAATTAAATCATTTGAGTCAATCACTGTGTTACTATACTCAATAAATCAAAAATAGGTGATTTTTATGGCTAACTTACCTGAAGAAAAGTTTTCACAGGCTCGCAACGACTGGGATATAGATAGACTACTCAGACACTTGGGTCAAGCAACGGGAAAAAATTATAAGCGAGATACAAAACTAGAAGTATTATTTGGAGCTTTGCAAGAAAATGATGCTCAATCAATAGCTAAGGAGATTGGTATAGAGCGTCCTACAGTTAACAACTATCTATCTGCTTGGTATGAAGATATAAAAGAGTTAACACGGAAGAAAGTAAGCATTAAAAATTTGACTTCCGTTCTTGACAACTACAGAAAAAAGCCGCCACAAGATGATGTAATTGATAACTTACCTGCAAATCGTCCCACCTTTATAGGACGCGAGAAAGAAATGAATAGTCTGCTGGAATTGCTCTCGCTCAAACAAGCTTTGCATCTAATTGAAGTGGAAGGCGTTGGTGGTGTGGGAAAAAGTGCTTTAGTCTTAGAAGCGGCATATCGCTGTTTGGAAGCTAGCCGGCAAAAGAATCCAATGTTGCCGAATTTCGAGGCAATTATTTGGACATCCGCCAAGCTAGAACGCCTCACCTACAATGGGATCGCGTCATGTAAATCATTTGCTCAGCATAATTTGCGGGAAATCTTTAAAGAAATAGCCCAAAGTCTAAACCGATTTGACATTATCAATGCGCCTTTTGAAGATCAACGAAAGCTGATGCGACATTGCTTAAATGAGAAGCGAACTTTGCTAATTGTGGATAATCTAGAAACGGTAGAAGACAAGGAAGAAGTGACATCTTTCTTGGATCATTTGTATCTGGGTATTAAAGTGGTGATTACCAGTCGCGAACGGTTGAGGAATCAAATACGTTTAGATAGTTTGTTGCTAGACGATCGCATCGCGTTGATCCGAAATCAAGCCTCTGGACTGGAACTGACAGAAGAAGAGGAAAAAACTCTGGCAGAAAGTACCAAAGGCGTACCAGGTGCGATTGTCGTTAGTATCGGTAAATTAAAGGATGGCGAGCGACTAGAGACAGTATTAGATCGCTTAAAAGATGCCAAAGGTGACTTCTGTCGGTTTTGTTTTGAAGGTTCGGTGCAACCGTTAAGAGGGAAAGAATCACACAAATTATTGATGGCGTTAGCGATGTTCCGCGAAGCGCCCCAAATAGAGGCCAAAAATGCTATTGTTTCAGTGGCGGGATTGAACCAAAATCTGGCGGCTGTCGATCATGGTTTCGCTAAGTTGAAGCGACTTTCTTTAGTAACTGAGCAGGGTAATCAATACAAAATGCCTGCTTTTATGCGCGAATACGCTCTGGCAGAACTAGATGCTGAGATCGAATTCAGAAATCAGGCAAGAGAAAGATGGATAAGTTGGTATCAGGAGTTTGCTAATAAATATGGAGGAGAAGAATGGAAGGAATGGTATCGCAATTATGATAAGTTAGAGGCAGAAGGGGGAAACATTTTAGCAGTGCTGGAATGGTGTGCCAGTGAAGACCGATATGATGATGTTAAGCGGTTGTGGGAACGGGTGGAACCTTATGCTCACATCTATGGATATTGGGAAGACCGATTATTTTGGTCGAACTGGCTGCTTGAGGCAGCACAAAGGCATGGAGATTGGGCAACTGTGATGACACAAATGCGCCAAAAAGGATGGGCGCGAATTTGGAAGGGATCGCCGACAGATCTGGAGGAAGCTGCCGATCTGTTTGAGAAAGCTTGGCAGCTTCGCGATCGTGTAAAAGACTTTTTATGCGAGCAAGAATTGGCTTGTTTTAGGGCTGTTTTGTGCATTCGTCAGGATCGATTGGAGGCAGCACATCAATGGATTAATGAGGCAGAGAAGCTGCTAGAGCAAGCTAATTGGGATGAGCCACAACGAACCCGTCAGTTAATTTTAGCTGTTTATTATCGGGCAGAAATTTACTATAAAAGGCAAGATTACGAGCAGGCAAAAGAACTTTATGAAGAGGTGGTGAAACGCGGCGAAGAAATTGAGTGGCAACGGGCTGTTAATTACGCTCAAAATTGGCTAGCTGATATTGAGATAGCGCAAGGTAATTTGGCACAAAAAGTTGAAACATTGTTGACAACTGGTTGGAAGCAAGCTGAATTGAATAAGGATAAAAGACGCATGGGTTATTACAATCGATCTTTAGCGATGTTGTCGCAGAAACGGGGTGATGATGTAAAAGCTAGAATATGGGCAGATAAGGCAAAGGAGATTTTCGAGCGCCTGGGAATGATACCGGAAGCAAAAGAAATGAGTAATTTGCTTTCTAGTTTAAACTAGAGTATTTACCTCTTCAATAAACCTGGTTTATTAGCTTTTTTAACTCTGATAGTAAAATGAACGGTCACAAACGAACTCTGATGTCTGAATAATCTTAACGCTATTTGTGGAGGTTTACTGCGAACTCTACAATACTTGACTTTTTGTATGCGTTGATATTGCCGAATTTTACACTCTTTTCTACCTGGAGAAGTACCTTTATAAGAGTGACTCTTACTAGCGGCAGACGAAACGCTACTTTCACGTTTCTACGATGAAATTAGTTGTCAAGACAAAACGTTGTGTTATGGCTAATAAAAAAGATCGAGATACAAGCAATCGCGGCTTCGCCTCTATGGATGATGAAAAACAGCGCGAAATAGCTAGTAAAGGAGGCAAAGCAGCTCATGAAAAAGGTACTGCTCATGAATTCTCTCATGAGGAAGCTGTAGAAGCCGGTCGCAAAGGCGGAAAAGTTGCTCATGAGAGAGGAACTGCACACGAATTCTCTCATGAAGAAGCTGTAGAAGCCGGTCGCAAAGGTGGCGAAACTGTCAGTGAAGACCGCGAACATATGTCCGAAATAGGTCGTAAGGGCGGTAAATCCTAACCGTTTTGCGGATTTATGCCTGATGAGTTTTGAGTCTTGAGTTTTGAATTCAAGGCTCAAAACTCATACCGCTCAATTAAGCCAAAATTTGTTTGGAGTCGTGTAGAATCAAGACATTCTGCATTTGTTTTGGCTATACCTGTCCCAACTTGGCTTTTGATTGAGTTGTGCATCAACAATCTGTTGCCACTGCTGCCCACTGCATCAATCCCGCTTGCCCGCGTCCCTATCCCCAGAGTATAGGGAATAATTTTTGCAACATTTGTGGAGCGACGCTGCGTCTTAAAAATCGCTACATTCCTCTAGAAAGACTGGGATTCGGCGGATTTGCGGCTATATATTCAGTCTGGGATATCAAGACGCAGACAGAGCGAGTGCTGAAGGTTTTGTTGGAAACTTCACCTAAAGCTTTGTCGCTGTTTGAGCAAGAAGCGATGGTGCTGGCGAGTCTGCGTCATCCGGGAGTACCGAAGGTAGAGCCAGATAGTTATTTTCAGGTTATCGTAGGCGATCGCCAAGGGCAGTTGCTACCTTGTCTGGTGATGGAAAAAATCGTCGGTCAGACATTGGCGGATATTCTCAAGCACCATCCCCAAGGTTGTCCGGAAAAGTGGGTAGTCAACTGGCTCAATCAGGCGGTGCAGATTTTGCGAGAATTGCACTTACGTAAAATTATCCATCGCGATATCAAACCGTCTAACCTGATGCTGCGCCACGGAACAGGACAATTGGTACTGATCGATTTTGGTGGCGCAAAACAAATAGGCCCCGCTCATGCCAATTCTCAAGCTAGTTCGACGCGATTATTTTCACCTGGATACAGTCCCCCAGAACAGATAGCTGGGGGTGTGGTGGGGCCAAGCGCCGATTTTTATGCACTGGGTTTAACTTGCATTCAGCTACTGACGGGTCAATATCCCCCGGATATGGAAGATCCGAAAACGGGAGAATTGCGGTGGCGTCAATATGCTAAAGTTAGTTCTGGGTTGGCTGCATTGCTGGATGATATGGTGCGATCGGATGTCGATCGACGACCTAGCAACGCCAGAGAAATGATTAAGCGTTTGCGGAAGATTTCTCCCGGACAAATCACACCAAATTTGGCGGTGGGGGATTTGTGGAAAATTATCCCCAAAACGCTACAAATATGTCTGAATTTACTCTTAGCTGCGCTAGCACTAACCTGGAAATGGACGAAATGGCTGTGCGTTACTGCTTACCATCTCACTATCCAACTGATTAAAGCTTGCTTCGGTACGCTTTTGCAGATGGTCAGCGGGGGGATAGGTGCGGGTGTGGGTGCGGGAATAGGCTTTTGGTTAGCCGATCGCTCTCCCCATAATTTTCACATACCGGGTGCGATCGCACAACAATTACCTAGCTGGGTTTCTAATATAGCGATCGCTGCATCCAAACCGCAAATGATTTTATTCGCCGCCGCCGGTTTGGGAACAGCTTGGGGTTTGACCCAAGCTAAAAGTTTGGGTCAACAACAACGACGCTATTTAATAGCAGGAATAATGGGCGTTTTCGGTTATGCGGTTGGTTGGTTAATTTTGCAAAGAGTCGCGCCATCTGGAGTCATAGCACCCGATGATTTGGTAATTATGACCGCAGTTGCAGCGTTTTTGCTGACTTTGGGATTGGGATTGCCCAGTCACGATTTGGTTCATGCTGTATTTACTGCGATCGGCACAGCTAGCATCTTTGCAGGTTTAGTCACCCTCACCGTCAAAATTTTGCCCGTGTCTGCTCTTTTCGGTTTTTCTGATGCTTTTTTCCATACCCTCAATTGGACTAATTTCGGTTTCAGTATTATCTTTTTTAGTCTTTTGGGAATCATTCTTGGTTTCTGGTTAGGTGTGAGTTATTATATTTTTGTACCTTTTCTGCGTTTCTTAGGTTTTCGTTGAATATCCAGCGGCAAATACTAGAATTTATAGAAACAGTTGTTGTCTATAAATTTCCCAATTTAGTTGCCGTGAGGTCTGGTATAATAATGCCATGAGAACAGCCTACCAGTACAAGTTACGCCCAACAAAACAGCAAGCCGCCAATATTGACAAGTGGCTTGCAATGTTGTGCGCTCAGTACAATTACTTGTTAGCTGATAGGTTTAATTGGTACGAACAGAATCGTTCTCCTGTTAACGCTTGTCCTCTTGTTTGTCATCTGCCAGAATTGCGAGACAAACCAGACTATTACTCCCAAAAGAAAACGCTACCTCAACTCAAGAAATCGCAAGAAAGGAAGCAACCGTAGACAGAAAGCCGTCAAGCAGCTAGGGAAACAGTATAAGAAAGTTGCCGATAAACGGAAAGATTTCCATTTCAAAACAGCGAACTGGCTGTTATCAAAATATGACGTAGTTGCTCATGAAGATTTAAACGTTAAAGGGCTTGCTCGTACACGATTGCGTAAGTCCGTGTTGGATGCTGGGTGGTCAAGCTTTCTGTCGATACTAACAAATAAAGCCGAAAATGCTGGTTTGTTGGTTGTCCCAGTCAGTGCCCATAACACATCACAGGATTGCTCCAATTGCGGCGAAAAAGTACCTAAAAAGCTGCACATTCGTTGGCATGACTGCCCTCACTGTGGGTGTAGTCTAGACCGTGACCATAATGCAGCTATTAATATCAAAAACAAGGCGGTAGGGCAATTCGTCTTTAAAGCTCAGTTAATGTCCGACGGGATACCGGGAGTCGCTGAGAAGCCTACACCATACTGTACTGAGTTGGTGTAGGAGTTGTCACGTCGAGAGGAAATCGAAGCTATGCTAGGACTGAACTTGCTCAGACAAACCAGAGTGTATCAAGAAGCCCGCGAAGAAGGAATTGTAGAGGGAAAGTTACAAACTAAATTAGAAATGATCCCTCTGCTACTGGATCTAGGATTAAGCATTCAGGAAGTTGCAGTACGCTTACAACTTGACGAGGAAGTTGTAAGAAAAGCGGTAGAAAATCGCTTTTAAAGCCGATCGTAAAATTCGTTTGCGAATCGGAGAAGTTCAAACATATCTGTGTTCATCTGTGTTCATCTGTGGTTAAAATTATTAGGACTTACGCAGAACATCTAAATGTAGTGTCAATTCATGAATTGACACTACTAAATATAGTGTTTTTTCAAACAGGCTGCGTAAGTCCCGATTATCTGCAACTCACTTCTCAGATATGCTCTGATTAACAATATGGCATCGCGTCCGATCATTATTGCCCACCGAGGCGCAAGCGGTTGGCGTCCGGAACACACTTTAGCTGCGTATGAATTGGCGATCGATCTGGGGGCAGATTTCATCGAACCAGATTTAGTTTCTACTCAAGATGGCGTGTTAATTGCGCGTCACGAAAATGAAATATCCGGTACTACCGATGTAGCCGATCGCCTGGAATTTGCCAGCCGCAAAACTGCTAAAATTATTGATGGTGAAACTGTCACTGGCTGGTTTGCTGAAGATTTTACCATATCTGAAATCAAGACGCTACGGGCTAAAGAACGTCTGCCGTTTCGATCGCAATCTTTCAACGGCTTATTTTCCGTCCCTACTCTGCCAGAAATTATCGATTTAGCTAAACGCAAAAGTGCGGAAACTGGGCGGACGATCGGTATTTATCCAGAAACCAAACACCCGACATATTTTGATAGCATTGGTTTATCTTTAGAAGAACCTTTAGTGGAAATTCTCCACGCTAACGGCTACAATAAAGCAGACGCTCCCGTTTTCATTCAATCATTTGAAACAACGAATCTCCAACAACTAGATCGATTGACAGATTTGCCGTTAATTCAGTTACTCAGCAAGACCGGCAAGCCTTACGATCTCGCAGTTGCAGGTGATTCTCGTACTTATCAAGATTTAACTTCACCAGATGAATTAGCCAAAATTGCTGCATATGCTGATGGCATTGGCCCAGATAAACGGGCGATCGTACCAGCGGATGAAAACGGGCGATTGTTATCGCCTACATCTTTAATTATAGATGCTCATGCTGTCGGTTTGTTGGTGCATCCTTACACTTTTCGCAATGAAGCGCAGTTCTTAGCACCAGATTACCATAATAACCCAGAAGCCGAGTACGAGCAGTTTTTTCATCTCGGTGTAGATGGATTGTTTACTGATTTTACCGATACGGCTGTTCGCGTTTTGCAACGCATTAGAAGCTAGAAAGTCAAAAGTCAAAAGTTAAAAGGCAAAAATAAGAGGAAAGAGCCAATCCAAAATCCAAAATCCAAAATCCAAAATCGCATGACTTGCTTAATTGCCTTCCCGTTGCATTCGGCGCACATCAGCGATAACCTCTCTCACTATTTTGGCATGAGGAGATTTAATGCGATCGAATATTTCCAAAGTGGACTGCAAATAAACGAGTGCTGTGAAAAAATCGCCCTGCGATGCTAACAGTTGACCTAGCATTCCCATTGTGGTAGCTTTGCCCTCAATATTGACGCTTTGTTCTCGGAATTGTAAGGACTGTCGATATAGTTCGATCGCATCCTCAACTCTACCCATTTGTTGATATAATTCACCTAACTGGTGCAATGTATCCGCTTGACCTTCGATATCGCCAATCCCTTCTTTTAATTGTAGAGATTGCCGATATAAATTGTTGGCTGTTTCTATTTGTCCGTGATGGGCGTAAATAACTGCCAGAGAATGCAATGTGGAGCTTTGACCCTGGATATCGTTGATACTTTCTTTGAGCTTTAGAGACTCTCCAAATAGCTCGATCGCATTCTCAACTTCTCCCTGATTTGCTTTCAGGATTGCTAGCTGATGCAGCGTCGTCGCTTGACCCTGGATATCATTTATACTTTCTTTTAGCTGGATTGATTCCTGACACATCGCGATCGCATCTTTAACTTCACCTTGATTCGCTTTCACCATTGCCAAAGAATGCAGCGTTTCCGCTTGTGTTTCCACATCGCCAATGCTTTTGGCCAATTTCAGAGATTGCTCGAACAAAGCGATCGCTTTTTTCATTTCTCCCTTGTTGGCTTTCAGCGTCGCCATCTGGTATAATATAGTAGCTACACCTTCCGCATCGCCGAGTCGATCGTATAGTTTTTGGCATTGCTCGTAAAGACGGATCGCCTCATCGATTTTCCCTTGGTTGGCTTTGAGAATTGCCATTTGATACAACTTCTCTGCCTTCCCTTCAGTATCGTTTCTGCGATCGTCGGCTTCTAGTGCTTGCTGTAAAACAGCGATCGCTTGCTCGATTTGTGTTTGCTGGGCATTGCGGTTGACCATGCTTGCCGATTTTTTTCCTTCAGATATCATATCTGTGTTTGTTTACAGGATTAATGTACTGTGCGAGTACGATCGCTGTATGGCATTTATTTAACTAATGTATGTACATCGCATTTTTATAATTTTTCACCAGCCGATAGGAGCATTCTGAATGTAAAATTTCAGAACCTTCTCCTATCCGATCGTTATTTTACTCCCATCTCGGCGTCTGCAAATCTTAATTTAGTCCAAAATTATTCGGTATAAATCATATCGCGTCCGGTGAAATCGGTTGTGTATGTTTGTAGCAGAGAAGCACTCCGGCGACAGTTGCTTTCTCAAAACCAATAGATATTATACCGGGATGCTTACCCCTCCCCTTACACAACCCAATAAACAAACACAGATATCACAAATACTAGGCGAGACACTCTACAGGTGCGGTAATCTCCTCCCTGCACCTGGGATTGGCAGCATAATGGAAAGGTTATATTAAGTAATGTAAAGCTATAATCGCAAATCAGAGTCAAAACAAATGGGCATATTCGGATTCGGTAAAAAGCTAAGCTTACCCACACCAGAACAAGCATTGCCGGGACGTGGGGAAACCATGCCAGTCCCCGCGAAACACTTCGTCAACGGCAATCCGCTCAAACCTCCATTTCCCGATGGTATGCAAATGGCAATGTTCGGGATGGGGTGTTTCTGGGGTGCAGAACGCAAATTTTGGCAGCTTAACGGAGTATACACGACCGCAGTCGGTTACGCAGCCGGGTTGACACCCAACCCCACCTATCAAGAAGTATGTACGGGGATGACCGGACATAATGAAGTAGTTTTGGTTGTTTTTGACCCCAAAGTTGTCAGTTACCAAGAACTTTTGAAAACCTTCTGGGAAAGTCACGACCCCACCCAAGGAATGCGTCAGGGTAACGATGCTGGCACTCAGTACCGTTCCGGTATTTATGTTTACTCGGATGAGCAAAGAAAGTTAGCCGAAGCATCGCGAGACGCTTATCAAAACGCGCTTAAAGAATCTGGTTACAGTAAGATTACCACAGAAATTCTTGCTGCGCCTGCATTTTATTACGCAGAAGGTTACCATCAGCAATATCTGGCCAAAAATCCCGGTGGTTATTGCGGTTTAGGCGGTACAAAAGTTTGTTTTCCCGGTATGGCTGAAACAGCAGTGAAGTAACACCAGGTACGTAGTTGCGCTTGAGCGCTCAAGCCTAAGTTCTCTGTAGGTTGGGTTGAGGTGACGAAACCCAACATTACTCTAACCACTGCCCGAACTAAATTACTCTTTTGACAGTAAATATTGTATAAGTCCCAGTCAACATTTCTGCTTTCATATGTAATGAAATGTAATCAAAACAAACGATATCAGAGGAGAGCGATCGAGATAAAATACTGCCGATAAAACTTTCGCTCTCACAATGCGCTTTGTAGCGCAGGGAACATATGCGTCATTTGATTTCGTTGTTGAGGCGTGAACGCAAACAGCAAAAATTGAAACCGCCAAAGAAAAGGGACAAACGCCTAGTCCGTTTTGTCACAAGTATATTTTTTGTAGTCTTGGGTTTAGTAGCATTTCTCGCTTTGGGATTTCAAGCAGAAAAAGCTAAAGCCATCGAAATTGCAGATAGTATAATGCGATCGAATTGGCGAAGCACCTCTTTCCCAGTCGAAAATTTTCAACGCTATTCATCTGCTTACGGTTATCGGTTAAATCCCGATGGTTCCCCCGGATGGGGATTTCATCGCGGTATAGATATTGCCGCACCCGCAGGCAGCTACATCCGCAGTTGGTCAACCGGTGAAGTTGTCGAAATTGCGAACGATCGCCTTTGCGGAACCAAACTTGTGATTAAATCGGGTGAGTGGCAACACATTTACTGTCACCTCAAAGGGCGTGCTGCCAGCTCGCCGCAGGGTAATTACCTCAACGACCCCGAAAGCGGTCTGCAAATCTGGGAAGGACAGCAGGTCAACGCAGGTATCCGCATTGGCAGAGTCGGAACAACCGGCAGAACTACTGGCCCTCACCTGCACTGGGGTCTTAAATACGATGGCACTTATGTCGATCCCGGTTTAGTTCTTCAGGCAATGTATCAGCAACAACCTCGCGGTTATAGGTGGTAATCGGTAATCAAGGAATTTGAGATTTTAGATTGGATTTCAACCTAAAATCTCAAATTTCTGATTAGCTACTAATTGCTGAATACAGACCAACCCTTTTGATGTTGTTCGGGTAACGTTGCATACTCAGAAACAATTTTACGGAATTGATCGCCGTCAATTGTCTCTTGGTCTACAAGTTGATCCACCAAGCGATCGATCAAAGTGCGATTCGATCGCACAATTTGTTTGGCATGAGCGTAGCAATGGTCAATAATTGTGCGTACTTGTGCATCAATACGGGTAGCAATTGCTTCCGAATATTCCGCTCTCGGCCCCAAGTCGCGCCCCAGAAACACTTCATTGCCTTGAGTTTCCAGCGCTAGAGGCCCCAAGTCCGACATCCCGAAGCGCGTCACCATCTTCCGCGCCAGCGAGGTCACCTCCTCCAAGTCACCCCCCGCACCGGTAGTGATTTCACCCTCACCAAAAATCACCTCTTCTGCCGCTCGACCGCCCATAGTAGCGGTGATATCAGCCAAAATCTGAGCTTTCGACTCCAAACCCAACTCTTCGCCAGGGCTAAACCAAGTTAAACCCAAAGCGCGTCCGCGAGGCAAAATCGTCACTTTTTCTAAAAGATTGTGCTGCGGGAGAAGAGTACCGACAACCGCGTGACCGACTTCGTGATAAGCAATCAACCGTTTCTTACTGCTATCTACTAGGGGCGTCCGTTCCATACCCGCCACTACCCGGTCAATGGCATCGTTAACTTCCAACATGGTGATGGCATCTTTGCGCCGACGCGCTGTCAGAATCGCCGCTTCGTTGAGCAAATTCGCCAAGTCAGCACCGGTAAATCCGGGAGTGCGGCGGGCAACTGCTTCCAGAGAAACTTCTGGGGCCAGTTTTTTGTTGCGAGCGTGAACCTTTAAAATATCCAAACGCCCTTTGATATCGGGGAGATCGACAATAATTTGGCGATCGAATCTTCCCGGACGCAATAAGGCAGCGTCGAGAACGTCGGGACGGTTGGTAGCGGCGATGACGATAATACCGCTATTACCTTCAAAACCATCCATTTCCGTGAGCAGCTGGTTGAGAGTTTGCTCTCTTTCATCGTTACCGCCACCGATACCCGTACCGCGCTGACGCCCTACCGCATCGATTTCATCGATAAACACGAGACAGGGAGCGTTTTCTTTCGCTTTTCTGAACAAGTCGCGCACGCGGGAAGCACCCACACCCACGAACATTTCCACAAATTCCGAACCGGAGATACTGAAAAATGGCACCCCAGCTTCCCCAGCAATAGCCTTCGCCAGTAGGGTTTTGCCGGTTCCCGGCTGACCGATCAGCAATACGCCTTTGGGAATGCGAGCGCCTACAGCGCTGAAGCGTTCTGGCTGTTTGAGGAAAGTGACGACTTCGGCGAGTTCTTCTTTAGCTTCTTCGATCCCGGCTACATCGTCGAACTTGATGCCGGTTTTGGCTTCCATCTGGAAGCGAGCGCGGGATTTCCCGAAATTCATCGCTTGGTTAGAAGCATTGGCAGATCTCCGCAAAATCATCAGCAATCCGGAGATTAACAGCAGCACTAAGAGCAAATTGATTATAAAGCCCATAGCTGCTGTGCGATCGGCTGTGGGTTGCTCGGAAAAGTCTACGCGCTTGGAGCGCAGTCTGGCAATTAGCTCTGGATTTTGCGTAAATACACTCACCGTCGCCTGGGTAGTTCCTTGCTTTTTATCCTTTTTATTTTTTAATAAGGTGACTTTGGCAACCTGTTGGGTTGGATCGATCTCAACTTTGGTAACTTCGCCAGCATCTATTTTCTTGAGCAGCTCGGTGTAAGTCATCGATTGCTGCTGCTGTTGCTGTGCGGAAGCGACGAGGGGTAAACTTCCCAGCAAAACACCCTGCATTATCAACCAACTGGCCGTCATCGCAAAAGTTCCGGCCAAACCTTTTTTGGGTGCCTGTCCGATCCATTTTTGTATTCGGGAATTTTTCATCATGCGATCGTCCTTTTTCTGCTGCTATTACCCACCGCCAGCCTTGGGAATTGAGAATATGTGCTGACAAATCCAGTTTAACGAAGCTGAGGCAGTCTCTGGGTAAAGTCGAGATATAGCTAGGGCGTCGGGCGTCGGGCGTCGGGGAAGAAGCGCTAGAGGGATTAGATGGGGTGGATTGTGTCGGGATTTGTGCGATCGCACAAGTCTGGAACAAGCTTGCCTTAGAGATGAACAGCAGGACTGAAATGGCAAGGGCGATGATGGAGAAGCGGAAAATGAGCGAGCGATCGCTAAACAATGTACATAGCGGTCTAACGGTGAAGTTGTGCGGCGGCAGATAACCCCAAACGCTTACCGATAACCTATGTATCGTTCGCACGCAGTGTTACGTGGCTGACCAACTTGCAGAAATACAATATTCATACAGTTCTTTTTTACAATTGCGTTTTCTAATAATTTCTGTATGAACATCTGAATAACCAAGAAGACGCATAGACGCAGAAAGCAACGCTGCTGTATCAACCATATTTCCAAAAAAGGTTGAATTTCCTACGATGTAATGTAGTTCTGCCCTATCTTGAAGAATAGATCTCACAGAACTTAGATGCAAATGCATATCATGGAAATACTTCAGCACATAACTTGATAGAATCTGAGCATTTTTTCCATCACACAATTTTATCTTTTCTACGATTGAAAAAATCTCCTCTGGTAAGTTCTTTTCTTGCATTTGCCAAGAGATTAATCGGCTAGTTGCGATTCCCCATGTTCCACCAACTGCTAACCAATCTAATTCCCCAGCTTCTCTTGCTTCATTGAGAAACTTTGTCCAATACATATAAGGACGCAGTTCACGAATATAACTTATTCGATTTGGATAAGGAGGTGAGGTAATTATCCTATTAGCTTTTATATTTTCCAAAATAGTGATGTTACGAGCATCCATTTTAATTATCTTGGCGTTGCCCAAAATCTGGATTTCAGCAGTTTTCAAGATGAAATTGAGAATGTTTAAAAAAAGCTCTTCAACATATTCAATCTCGAAATGTATTACTTGGTCATTGAACGACATAGAAACGTGATTAAAGGCTGCCGATGAAGTTTCAATGATTAAGCGGCAAAAAGCAACCCAAACTAAACCACAGTTAATATCATCTGCCGGTTCCCCAAATTGATTCACTAAAGCAGTTCTCAAAGCAGCAATAATTTTAAGTGTTTGCACAGACCACCATCTTTCAATGTTAAATATCTGTGGAACCCAATGCTCTTGTTTAATAATGGTTTTGCACTCAGATAAAGCATTTTGTACCTTAGTTCGGATATCAGCTAAGTTTTGTTCAGAATAGTTTTGACATTTAACCTTTCCAAACCAAATCAGAAACGGATTAATATCGAATGTAATTGCTCTATATCCTTTTTCAGCAGAAACTAGCCCTGTTGTAGCTGTACCAGAGAAAGGATCGACAATAATTTCGTCTTTTTGAGCAGAAGTAAGAAGCTTATCAACTAGCTTCACACCATAAGCAGGTGTAAGACGCAACCACCCATGTCGTCTAAGACTTCGGTTTGCTTTAAAAGTATATTCGGATTTTTGTTTATTAACAACAGACATCAGTTCGCACTTAGTAACGCTTCCAATGTGACGTAAACCTCGCTCTTAATTGTAGCGGAGTTACGACGAAAAAAATCTGCCAAATCGTACCCCAAAACTTCTTGACAAAAAACAAATAAAGAGATTTGGTTAGTGCCTGACGTAATCCCGACAAGTATTCCTCCACGGCTATTTCGGTATCGCAGAACTAGGTCTGCATCAATCTGTGAGGAAAAAATAGCAAAAACTGGTAGATATCCATTAGCCCAAGCGACAGCAATATTGTCTATGTCTGCATTTTGCCTCTTGCTGTCTTTACTTTTGTATCCCTGCCGAACCTCAAATACTGCTCCTTTTGCTGGATTGGGTACCATTAAGGATGTACTGTAATCTGCTATCCACTTAACCACTCTCGCTTTGATGTCGGAATTTTGAATTGCGTCAAGTTCTAATCGGGCATCTAATGACAATGTTTTATCTTTATCGCTTTTCGTTTTAGTAATGTAAGACCAGGTTGCATTGCGAGGATCTTCATATCCTGCGCTATCTATTACAATCTGCCTGAATAAATTTTCACAGCCTTTCCCAATTTGCCGATAAACCGAAGTCATACCGCCAGCAGCTTTGTGTGCAGCGTACATTAAATCGGAATTTAGAGCGATCCAAGAATAAAAGGGGTCCGCACCGTAAAGTGATAAAAACCTGTCTAAATTAAGCCCTTCTTCTTTGTTACCCAAACCAAACTTTGGCTTGTACCGTCTGCAAACCTTAATCGGATCTAAAAATCTTTTGAGATACAGGTTATCGTCAGTCACGATGAGTTTTAAGCTTTTTATCGGACAACCAATTATACCTCCAACTCAGCCTTAACTACCGCACCAATCGCTTAACGGTGCTGTCCCTACTCAAATGCGATCGCCCCTCGCTGTAAGTTGGGTTGAGTCTGTCACGTCCTTGCTTGTGAATCAGTAGGTAACGTGAAACCAAACATGACTCGTTTGGGCGATCGCACTTAAGTTTAAGTATACAATGCGATCGCACAATTAGTGTTATGCGTGCAGCTATAGCTCCTCTAGCAACCTGTCATACTCCGTGTGTGAACCAACCCAAAACCAAATTACTGTGTCTCCATCCAATTGACCAACTGCTCGATAGTTTCTGCTAATACGGGCAGAGTAAATTGGCAACTCTGGATGTACCTTTTTGAAACGAAGACTTGGATAACTTGGGTCTTCTTTAAACTGACGATATGCTGTGCGGGTTTGCTCTTGCACCTGTTCGGGTAAATCAGCAAATAATTTACGGAACTCAGTAGTAGTGCGCGATTTCACAGCGTCTCTGGGTCAAGTTCTTGAGTTTTACCTGCACGGTACTCAGCCATTGCGGAAGCGGCTAGTTTTGCCAGTATATTCGGTGAGCGAGAAAATGATTCATCCCAACGTCGATCGTTCTCGATTTCTTCCAAAATCATTGCAGCGATCGCATTTTGCTCACTTTCAGGTAAGGTTTGTAGCGTAGCAATCGCACGCTCAAGTAACTCAGTCATCGCCACCTCACTCAGACCATCAAAGCCCTATTTTATTCATTATCGCGCTTTCGGGCAGATTGAGCCTAGTCCAAACATACCAGCGGAAGCATTTTCCGTATATCTTCAAGTGCGATCGCCCCTCGCTGTAGCTTAGATTGAGCCTGTCAAATCCTTACTTGTGAATCAGTAGGTAACGTCAAACCAAACATGACTCGATCGAGCGATCGCAATTCATCTCCATACATCTGCGGTCAAAAAAAATCAGGGTAATTCAGGAAATCCCCGAATTACCCTTAATTCAGATTCTAGATTCAATCCAAAATCCAAAATCCAAAATTTAAAATTGATTAAGCGATCGCCGCCATCCGCACATCGCTATTCGCCAATAACTCTTGCAGTTCTTCAGCGTCCACAGTTTCTTTCTCAATCAGCATAGCGGCTAACTGATTCAGCACATGGCGATTATTTGTCAAAACATCTTTTGCCCGCTGATAAGCTCGATCCACAAGACAGCGGACTTCATCATCAACAGTAGCAGCAGTTTCTTCTGAGAAATCGCGTTCTGCCATGATATCGCGACCCAAGAACATATTACCTTGCTGACGACCCAAAGCTACTTGTCCGACGCGATCGCTCATCCCAAATCGCATCACCATCTGACGCGCTACCCGCGCCACTTGCTGCAAGTCGCTAGAAGCACCGGTCGTCACTTCTTCATCGCCGAAGACAATTTCTTCTGCAACTCGACCGCCTAACAACATCGCCATCCGGTTTTGCAGATAAGAACGACTCAACAAACCGGAATCCAAACGGTCTTCGCTAGGTGTAAACCAAGTGATACCGCCAGCTTGACCGCGAGGGATAATGCTGATCTTTTGCACTGGGTCAAAGTCCGGCATTAACGCACCGACAACCGCGTGTCCGGCTTCGTGATATGCTACGACAGCCTTGCGCTTCTCGCTGATCACCCGGTCTTTCTTCTCTGGGCCAGCCAACACGCGATCGATCGCATCGTTGACTTCATCCATCGAGATTTCGGTCAAATTGCGACGCGCCGCCAAAATAGCCGCTTCGTTGAGCAAATTAGACAAGTCCGCACCAGTAAAACCGGGACTCCGACGCGCAATCTTTTCTAAATCCACATCTTGCGCCAAAGTCTTACCGCGTGCGTGAACTTTAAGAATTTCCAAACGTCCGGCAAAGTCCGGTCTGTCTACCACCACTTGTCTGTCAAAACGTCCCGGACGCAGCAGTGCCGCATCCAATACATCGGGGCGGTTTGTTGCTGCAATAATAATGATCCCGGTATTGCCCTCAAAACCATCCATCTCCGTGAGCAACTGGTTAAGAGTTTGTTCCCGTTCATCGTTACCGCCGCCCAAACCGGCACCGCGTTGACGACCGACAGCATCAATTTCATCAATGAAGACGATGCAGGGTGCATTGGCTTTGGCTTGTTCAAACAAATCGCGGACGCGAGAAGCACCGACACCCACGAACATTTCGACAAACTCAGAACCGGAAATCGAGAAGAAGGGAACTCCTGCTTCGCCAGCTACAGCACGGGCTAGCAGTGTTTTACCAGTTCCCGGAGGGCCAACTAGCAACACGCCTTTGGGAATTTTAGCTCCAACAGCGGTGAAGCGATCGGCGTTTTTGAGGAAGTCAACAACTTCGTTGAGTTCCAGTTTGGCTTGATCGATCCCCGCCACATCCCCAAAGGTGACTTGAGTTTGCGGTTCCATTTGCACTCTGGCTTTCGATTTGCCAAAGTTCATTGCCTGCGAACCCGGGCCATTCTGGGCGCGGCGCAACAAAAAGAATAATCCCACTAATAGCAGGATGGGGAAGAATAAACTGCTCAAAGCCCTCAGCCAGAAGGCGTCGTCGCTGGGAGGTAATACTGTTATATCAACGTTGTTTTTAGTCAGAAAGTTGAACAGTTCCGGGTCATTGGGAAGATTGACTATGACCTTGTTGCCGTTTGCAGCTTGGACGCGGGCCGTAGACCGATCGGCACTAATACTGACTTTCCCTACTTGTTTGCTTTCGACTTTTTGGAGGAACTCACTGTAACGCCAAGTCTCTCTCTGGGGTTGCTTGTTGTCAAAAAATGCGGTGGCCAATGCTACCACAACTAGGGCTAATAGTGCGTACAGCCCTGCATTTCTCCATTGTTTGTTCACTCTCGATCTATCCTCCTGGGGTTTTATCGTCTGAGGAGTTTTTCTATTTAACTTATGTAAATTTATTTTAACCTATCTGAGAAAATGGCAACCGATCGGTTATGGATTCTCTCAGTTTCTGGAAGCAAATATGAGAAGACGATAGGCCATTCGGGATGGGGCATGGGCCATCGCTCAATTTCCCCCGCTCTCCCCCTCTGCCGCTTTCCCCCTCTGACTTGATAATCTTATGGATGGGAACGACTTCTACAACACTGTTGCTGTAGGCGATCGCTTCAAAACCTGCTACCAGATCTGCACTCCAAGGTTTTTCCTCTACTATTTTATTTTGACTTTTCAATCCGGCAATTAGTTGCGATCGCATCAGTCCCGGTAAGATTCCCGCTTCCAGCGGCGGTGTCCACCACCTGCCATCTTGCCAGCCCCAAAGGTTACCTGTGCTTGTTTCTAACCAATTTCCAGATGAATCTAGCAAAATCGCTTCTTTAGCTCCGTATTGTTGCGCTTCTCTCAATGCCAGCCAAGCCGACAGGTAGTTACCTGTTTTATGTTCTGCTAACGAACGGCGAAATTTAGGTGCTTCTGCTAGCCAAGCTACGACGCCGGACTCTTGGCGAGCGCTCAAATCCTCCGGTAAATTTCTTCCTACAATCCATTCTCGCCCATCTGGAAATATAGCTATTCTTAAGACTGGAAAGTGGGCTTTTAAGGTTTCTGCACCTTGCCTAACTCTTTCCCAGTCTGGCTTTTGCCAACCAAATGTTTCCAAACTGCAACGAATGCGATCGCAGTGTCCCCCCCAATTTGTCTTGGCACTATTCAACGAGCGATCGTACACCCGCAGCGTCGTGAAAACAGTCGCTCCGTAAAGTAACCCCGCATCGTCTATCCCTATTTCCAGCGTCTTGCTTTCAATTAGCTTGCCATTATACCAGTACATTCCTTTTTCAAATAAATTGGAATAAAAGTAAATAGAAAAAAGTTTTTGCAAAAAGCTTTGGATGTTATGCTATCATCTTTATAATGGGAATATTATCGAAAATAATATTTTTTGAAATATTCCCATTATAAAGCAAGTATACAACAAGCGCTCAGGAAAAGTCAAGAATCCCCCGTCTTCATATCCAGTTAGAACAGAAGGAAAGCTAACGAGACCAAGAGCGACGGAAATTGAAGAAGTTTTCGAGGAAGTCTTGCATAGAAGGATTGCGATCGAGACGGAGATGACCCCAGTCAGCAGCAGTTTGAGAGTTGATTTCAGAGAGAGAGGGAAAGATAGTAGAGAGATTGGCGATCGCATTAATCTTAATCCGTTCCTGCATAGCCAGAGAAAAAACGTGAATCAACTCGCTAGCTTGTGGGCCAACCAAATGCACACCCAAAATTTCACCACTCTTAAGAACCAGAATTTTACAAAAACCAGTAGTTTCGCCGCGCATTTGGGCCTTATCCACAGCCTTAAAAAAGCGACGCAACACAAACACATCATCACCGTAGCGGCGTTTGGCTTGTTCTTCCGTCAAACCTACCCGTGCTAGTTCCGGATCGGAAAAGATAGCCCAAGGAATATGGCGGTAATCAACCTTGAAAAAAGGGAAGAACAGCATATTTTTGAGAGCGATACGAGCTTCGTAATTAGCTACATGAGCAAAACGGTAACCGCCCAAAACATCACCGCAAGCATAGATGCGGTGATTGGTAGTTTGTAACATTTGATTAACGCGAATACCGTGGCGATCGAACTTGACACCAACACCTTCGAGGTTTAAAGAATCGACATTTGGCTGCTGACCGACAGTAACAACAATTTCATCAGCTTCGATCGCGCGATCGCCCGCTTGAATCCACTTTCGATCGTCAATCCATTTTACTTGAGTCACCGGATGTCCCGTGAGAACCCGCACGCCCTCAGCTTCCAACTGTGCTTGAATCAAACGTGCGGCTTCCGGGTCTTCCTTAGTTAAGATATGGGGACTGTTGACCACCAGCGTCACGCGAGAGCCCAAACGGGCAAAGGTTTGGGCCAGTTCTATCCCCACCGGGTCGCCACCGATAAAAATCAAGCTTTTGGGCAAGTTAGTATTTGTCTGCTGCCAGATAGTATCGGGCGTAAGGTAACCGGTGCTTTGCAGCCCGTCAATATCTGGAATGACAGGACGAGAGCCGGTCGCGATCGAATAAGTACGCGATCGCAAAGGCTGACCGTTGACAACAAAAGCAAAATGTGGTTTGCGGCAGAACTCACCTTCGCCAAAAATGACATCTACACCGAGAGAAGCGAGAACAGCAGGAGAATGCTGTTCGTCCAGAGCGGAGACCACACTTTTAGCCCACTTCAAAGCCTCCGCAAATCGTACTCCTACATCGATACCTACAGATTCTGGGCCTGAATCCCAAAACACCCCAAAAGATGACGCTTCCCGCATTTGATGGGCAACCCGTCCCACCTGGGTAAAAGCTTTGCTGCATTTAGAGCCAGACTCAGACCAAGTGGAACCGAGTAGCGGAGATGCTACCAAGGCAACGCGGGCTTTGAGGTAAGTTGCTGCAACGGCGGTATAAAGTCCAGCCGGACTGCCTCCGATCGCAACGACATCGTAGTCAACCATACGATTTTGGATTTTCGATTTTGGATGAAAGGAATTAGGAATTTCAGATTTCAAATTGAAATTTGAAATCTAAAATCTAAAATCTAAAATCTGAAATTCTCCCCAACTTCGTCGGTAAGGATTTCTCTCAACCCATCGATCAGGCGTTGGTTATCAGCAACAGAGCGAACCGCTACCCGGAAGTAGCGATCGCCCAGTTCGGGAAAGCTCTTGCAGTCGCGAATGAGAATCTGACTGTGTTTGAGTAACTTTTCCTGCACCCGCGTACTGGGTGGAGACGATTGCACCAGCAGGAAGTTAGCAGCGCTGGGGTAAGGATGCAACCCAGGTAGCCGATCGACGCCTTCAAAGAGCTGAAGGCGAGCTTTCTCAAGCCAGTTCCAAGTTTGCTGCTGAAAAACCCTATCCTTAATGACAGCTTCGGCGGCAGCGGCGGCTAAAACGTTCACCGGCCAAGGGTCGCGCCACTGCTGCCAGCATCGCAGTCTAGAGGGATGAGCGATCGCATAACCGAGTCGCAAACCAGGCAAGCTGTAGAACTTGGTGAGACTTCGCAGGATGACCAAATTCGAGTATTCCTGCACCAACGGGATCAGACTTTCCTGACGATCGGGAGGCAGAAAATCCATAAACGCTTCATCCACAACTACCAAAGCAAATTGCTCCAGTAGTGGCACAATAGTCTCCATTAAAAACAGCTGACCTGTGGGATTGTGAGGATTATTCAACAGCAAACCTTGTTGGGAATTAGGAATCGGGAATTGGGAATTGGGAATTGGAAACTTCTGCTGCCATCCCCTATCCCCCATTCCCCAGTCCCCATCTGCTAAAGGGCACTCCACTACCGACGCGCCAAAAGCCTTTAGAGCCCGCAAATAGTCGCCAAAAGCAGGCGTTACCAGATAAGTTTTCTGGAATTTAGACAAATCCCAGCACGCCCAAGTCAGCAGTTCGGCAGAACCATTACCGGGCAGTATCCAGTCAGATGGTAAGTTATGTACCTCTGACAGACACGCCCGCAACTGCTGATAGTCGGGGTCTGGATAGGCTGCTAGATAGCTCAAGTTCGCTTGAATCGCTGCGAGAGCAGATTCGGGTGGCCCCAAGGGGTTGATACTAGCCGAGAAATCAACAATAGCAGCAGGGGAACAGCCTGCCAGCGCGGCTGCCCAAGCAATATTCCCCCCATGCAGCGGTCGATTCAACAAAGAATTTGTCTGGGTAAAACTATCAGTTCTGTGGCGCGACTTTTTCCTTAAACAGCTTGCCAGGAGAAAAGGCAGGCACCTTAGTCGCTGGAATTTCCATTTTATCCCCTGTTTTGGGATTTCGGCCTTCGCGAGCCTTGCGTTCGCGGGGCTCAAAAGAGCCAAAACCCACCAGCGTTACTTTATCACCAGAGGACACCGCTTCCACAATTGCTTCCAAAGCAGCTGTGAGGACAGCATCCGCTTGTTTTTTAGTCACATTAGCCTTTTCAGCTACGACATCGACTAATTCGCCTTTGTTCATTTTCTTGCTCGAACTCCTTAGAATCTGCTTTTAGTGACTTGTAAGCCCCATCCAACAGGCGTTGGCGTGGGGCAGCTGAACGAGTTTAAGTCTTCCTAAGAAGACCAAATTCTTCAGCAATGAGCGCACCTTTCAACTTAAAATCGCTGAAACGCTCATCAAAGCGAAGTTTCACTGCCCTATTCTAAGGTGTACTTGCCGAATATGGATCGACGGAACCTTTAAGATATATGGATTTCAGGAGTTTTTTAGGTGAGCCTTGACTCAAAAGCGTGTTTTTGAAGTCAAAAGTCAAAAGAAAGGGGCTAGGGGTTAGGGGTTAGGGGTTAGGGAAGAGGGGGAGTGGGGGAGTGGGAGAACGAGATAGCGGGAAGAAATTCTTAATTTTGACTTTTGAATGCCTGACTTTTGACTTTTAGCTCCCCCGCTCTCCTTTTTGACTTTTGAATGCCTGACTTTTGACTTTCTAGCCCCTAGACTACCGATTGCTACCAGGAGGAGTAAAACCGCCCCGCTGTAGCATTTGCTGCACTTCTGGCCCTGGTCTGTATCGGTAACCAAACGGTGAATTAGCCGAGTCATCAAGAATTTGAGGTGTCAGCATCACGATCACCTCAGCTCGCGTATTTGTTCTATTTGTGCGTCTAAACAGGGCACCAAGGATAGGAATATCGCCTAAGATAGGCACTTTGCTGACGGATGTTCGGTCTTGATCCTGAATAATGCCCGACAGAATCAGCGTCTGACCATCTCGCAGACGAACTTGTCCGGATACCAAATCCCTTCTGGAGAGCAACGAAATTGTGACAGAACCGGCGAGCGTAGCACCAGTACCTATAACTGAGGTGCTGCCAGGTGCTGTCACGCTGGGATTGACATTGAGAGTAATAAAACCGTTATCGTCAATGCGAGTGACCTGGATCTGAAGGATTAGACCAACAGTTCCTTTTTCTGTACTTACCGTGAAACTCGTACTGTTACCAGTGGTTTGCTGTTGGACAGTTTGATTCGTGATCACTTCTTGGCCCAAGTTGACTCTGGCAGTTTCTCCTTCTTGGATCACCAGAGTCGGATCGGTCAAAATCTTGGCGTTGCCACTAACAATCTGAGCCCGCAGTTGTGATAAGAAGCGAGTGGGGAACTGGAACAGCTGTGGCAGCGCATATGTAATTTGGTTACCCGTTATAGTACTAACACCCGGTTGCAAAGGGTTGATATCCGTACCAAAAGGAGCGCGGGGTAAAAGACCTTGAAACAGAGTGGTTGTAGGTGATGTAGGAGCTCCTGTGTTGCGGCTAAAGGGAGCGTTTTGCTGAGCATCTAAGAAAGCACTGTTGCCAGTAAAGGGACTTGGAATGACGGGAGCACTGAACAGACTACCACCCGCTTCTGCCGCCGTAGCCGGTCTGGTATCGCCAAAATTAACGACTGCGGCTCCTTGGTCAAATGTAAAGAAGCTTTTACCCAGTCCGAAGGAAAAACTGGTGCCAGCCGTATCTGTATTATCTAAGTTGACATCGACAATCTTGACATTCACCGCCACTTGGCGACGGCGGGCATCGAGCTGGGACAAAAACGCCGAAGCGATTTCGACCTTGCGCGGGTCGCCCACTAGGGTGATGGCGTTGAGACGCTGGTCGGCAAGTATGGATAAACCGGAAAGGATCAGGGGGCCATTTCCTCTTTGGGCTCTGAGTACTTTAATGTCAGGTTCTCTGATTTCAACTGTGCGAGCAGCTGCGCCTTCTCCAATGGTTTGGATTTGGACGCGAGTGATTGGTAGTTGCGTTTCTGCTCCTTGAGCGGTTAAGAAGTTGGCCGCATCGGTGACAGGAACTTGATTGAGTCGCAGACTCCGCACCACAATATTGGCGGCTGCTTCGGGTAAGCTTGGCCCTACAAAGACGGTGTTGCCGCGAACGTTGGCTTGCAAGCCGGTAATCCGCAAAACGGTGTTGAACACATCTTGCAGAGGTTCATTTTCAATATCTAAGGAAATAGTGCCATCAAGAGAGGGGGTAGCGCCCTGAGTTTGTCCGGGCTGGCCTTGTTGAGCTTGTTGTCCTTGGGCTCCAGTTCCTGTTTGCGGGGTTACAAATACAATGTTACGGTTAGCGGCGCGGGAGAGAAGCGATAAAACCTCTCGGATGGGAGCATCCCGCAGCAGTAGGCGGGGAATGCGTTCGGAAGAGCCGAGATCGATGACGCTAGCGGTGGGATCGACTTCAGAAACCGCTATGTCTCCTACTGGTGGCGCAACTGCTCTGGGCAGGAATGGTGGGGCAGGGCTAGCAGGTTGGATTGTACCGGCTGCTGGTGCCGGCCCGCCTTCATAGGTTATTTGTGGGTTGGGAACTAAAATATCTGGGGTTTGTGCGGCTGGGGCTGGTGGGGCTGGGGCTGGTGCGGCTGGGGTTTGTGCTGTTGGTGTTGAGTTTAAGGTGGGTGTGGTGGCCGATCGCGGTGCTGTGGGGCTGGGAGGAGAAGCTGCTACGGAAGCCCCAGCGGTGTTGAAGTTGAGGGTGATGGCTTGAGCTTCCCTACTGGCAACTTGTCCTGTGGGAGCGCTGTCGATCCCGGTGACGGTGACCCGGATGCTGTTGGCATCCAATTGGGTGACCGCGACGGACGCGATGCCTGGGGTGGGGTTTTGCTGCCTGAAATTGTTGCCTTCTCTTAGGCGCAGTTGCGCGTTGGTGATGTCTACGACGAAGGCGTTACGGCGTGGCACTGTGAATATTTGGGGCCGATCGCCTTCTTGGGTCTCCAGAACGAGTTGAACGCCCTTATCTGTTGGTTTTAGTCGCACTCCCGTCACTTGGGTTGCCGCTGCCCATACTGGCTGGCTGGCAAGGAGAAGCGCTCCTCCCCCAATTATTACTCCGGCTATTCCTTGATGCTGTTTCACCCTTTCCTCCTCACACAAATAACAAATTGGTATATGCTGGAAAGTTTATTGTCTTTCTCGGTTTACCAGAAGTTTACACTTTGTTTTTCTCGTCTTCGCATCAACAGCTACTTCTGTTTATTATTTGGCTGGCGCTGGTGACGGTGATGCCCCCGATGCGGCTGGCGCTGGTGCTACCGATTTTTGTTCCTCTGGAGTAAGAGGTCTGAGTACTTGCAGTTTAAAAGATGTGCTGATTTTGGTTTCCGGATTGCCGATCGGCACTATTTTGCCATCTTGCTGGTCAACTGCTATTCTTTGAGTTGTTTCTGCTAATGTACTCTTCAATTCTTTAACGACAGAGAGAGACTTTTGGCGCTCCAAGTCGATCAGAAATAACCTAATCTGATCGAAGGTTCCTTCTACCTGCACGTTGTAGACCTGACGGTATATTTTACCGTTAATCGGCGGTCCGAAAGAACTGTCATAGACTATACCGGAAGACGTGGGGTCTGGCTCAAATTTTGTCAGCCTTGCCTTGATTCTGTCTTCTGGTAGATTGCTATTTCTCGCATCAATGCTTTTGTTGAGATCGAACAGCAGGGTGTTTAAGCTTTTGGGATTGGCAAACAGAGATGTTACGCCTGCTTTTTGGCGTTCCGCATCTGCCACTTTTAGTTCTGCCGCTTTGACCTGTTCTTTGATTTTTTCTAGGTTTTTCTTTTTTTCCTCTTTTGTTTGAATTTCTGCTTTTTTCGTGTTGTACTCTTCCAACTTTGGCAGGACTAACTGAAAGGTGAGGAAACCCGCTCCCGCCAAACCGAGAACAGCAACGAGAGCGCCAATTACAGGCGGCGTCAACTGAATCCCAAATACACTGGGAGAACTAGAGTCGGCATCCCCTGAGCCTTGACCGGGAAAATTTTCAGCGACAGTCATTTTTTGAGGACTCCTTGTTGTTGAAGGTTTTCGACGCGAGTTACCAATCCCAATGCACCTTTAGTTTCCAGCTCTTTGAGCATTTCAGTTGCTGGCTTTTCGCTTTGGTAAGTTTCAATTTTGAATTGCACTACTTTTGGTAGTTTTGGCGGTTGAAAATTAGCGGTAGAGCCTGTCTGAGAGGGTGGCGCGTACAGCTGTACGGGATTGTCGATTAATGCCGCCGAAACGAGCTTTGTGTCTGTATCTTTAAAAAATGAGGATTTTTGAAGTGTCAGTACTAAATCGTTCACATTGCTGAACGAGTTGGCGACACCAACAAGCTCAATTCTGTCTGTGGTTGGTGGGGTGGGAGCGGGCTGGGCTGGGGTACCGGGTGGGGGAGCTGCTGGGGCTGTGGGAGGTGGGGCTTTGGTTTGTGTAATAGTTGTAACTTGTACTCCTGGTGGCAGTCGATCGCGAACATCCTGGAGTATGGCAGACCAAGGCTTCATTTGATCGAATACCGTAGCTAAATCTTTCGTTTCAGACTGGATCTGACCAAATTTAGCCAACAGTTCGTCTCTCTGCTTCTCTTGTGCCTGCAATCCGCCTAACTCTTGATCTAGAGTTACTCCTCTTGTGTTGAGCTGTTGTATTTGGTTATCTAAAAATAACCACGCACCGCCTGCTGCCAGTGGCAAAAGAATACCTACCGCTACCCCCGCAAACATCAGCATTTTTTGGTTAACGGGTATTTGTGGTTTAGGACCTGGAGAAGGTTGGTCTGGCAGAATACCTTCGCGGTCTTTCAGAAAATTAACTTCAAGACTATACATCTTTTTAAACCTCTCGTAATCCTAAACCGAGTACAACTCCCAATCCCGGTCGCTGCACTGCGGGTATTTCTTCGGTTACTTCTAGGGATAAAGCCGCCACCGGGTCTACTTGTGTTGTAGGCAAGCTTAACCGCGATGTGAAAAATTCATCGAGCTGTCCAATTCCACCGCCGGGACCTGCCAGCAGTAACTGGGCTACTTCTAGATTGTTGCTTTGATTGAGATAAAAGTCGATCGAGCGGCGCAGTTCGTCGGCTAGTTCGCCCAAAACTCTCATCATAGCAGCCATTCCCGGATTGAGCCCAGTCGAGCCGCTCCGCACGGCATCCACCGGGGCTGTGGGAATTGTCATTCCTTTGAGCAAGTCGGTGTTGCGAGAAGCGGGTAAATTCATCGCACGGCTGAGGGCACTTTGAATTTGGAACATACCGATCGCAACGGTGCGGGAAAATTGGGGCACACCATCCACAATAATCGCTATTTCGGTACTCTCAAATTCGATGTTTACCAGCACAGCGGCTTCTTGGGAAGAAAATTGCCGCAGTTGCTCTCGAATTGTCCGAATCAGGGCAAAACTATTAATCTCCAGTACGTCTAACTGCAATCCAGCTTGCTTGAACGTTTCGATGTAAGTATTGGTTACGTCTTCGCGGACGGCGGCTAGCAGCACCTGCACTTTTTCTATGCCATCCTCATCCGTGAAGAAACCCAGTTTCTGATAATCGACATCGGCTTCTTCGCGAGGAAATGGTAAGTACAGGCTGGCTTCGTGATTTAGTACCATATCTCGGAGTTCTCGCTCATCGAGCTCGGCGGGAACGGGTATAATCCTGACGATCGCTCCAGCAGCTCCCGGTATGGCTGTGGCAACGCGAGTAGCTTTTATTTTTTTATCCGCTAGCGCTGTTTGGATGAGTTCGGCCATTGTCGGCGGGTCGATAATCTGTCCTTCTTGAAAGACTCCTTCCGGAACTTCTATCGAGTGCAAAGTTACTAATTTAAAGCCCTGGCCTTGCTTACGCAGTTGGGCTATATTTATCCGTTCTGGCGCTAATTCGATTCCAATTCCTGGTTTGCGCTTGGAAAACAGATTCTTGAGGGCGTTAACCACTGTTGTAGTCCGTTCCTAATCTATAAAGAATAAGGTTGCAGCTGAAAAGGTATCTTGGGGGAGAGCGAGGCAATGTACTTGCTCTCCCACCAATTTAGCAATTGGTGGCAAAGAGCGGCAGACAAGGGAGACAGGAAGCGGTTACTTTTACAGGTTGCCAGCGATTACCGTAGGCCCAGATGACCTTTGAGGCAGGATAGTTATACCGATCCATTGCTCTTATCGCAGTTAGTCACAAAAGCTATTGACACTCCGCGCCGTGAACGGACGCGGATTCTTAAGAGATAAAAATCCTTAAAGGGTTAGCCAAAAACCCACTAGACACTCGCTCAAAATTGAGTCTGTGCTTACTTTTAAGCAAAATATTAGCACTGCCGTTTATATCTGCTGAAACAAGATGTTTATTTTTTGTTCGATACAATCCACGTTTAATCCTCATACCCGAAAACGCTTGTTTACTGGGATTGTCAGCATTGTAAACAGGTATATCGTCTTGGTCAAAAAAGCTGGCTTTAGACGAGTAAGATTCTTCTTGTTCAAGATATTCAATTGCACAGCGGTCACACAAAGCTTTCAGTTTTTGCCTCAGTTGCCAAAAAGGTATTTGAACAAAGTTTTGATTGTGAGAACGTCCCATGTTAATTTCTTGCTTGATACCTGGGTTGCACCCTACTATCAATTTGCCAATTTGATGCTTCAAGCAATGCTCAATTATTATGCGAGCAGCCTTGTTCAAATAATCTCTAACGCAATTGTTGCGCCATTGATAAAGTCGA
>NZ_JBHFNU010000020.1:0-39815 GCF_041929145.1 Aerosakkonema sp. BLCC-F183
GCATCGGCAAATATAGAAAAAGTCGGCACGGGGCATCGGCACGACTCTAAATGTACGTCGAGACAGATTAAGACTACCTCGGTAGCATCCGTCAATGAAGCGTAAAGAATCCCCACGCCTTCAGGCTGGGGAGTATGTCAACAGCTAACAATTGAGCGTTAGCGAATCATTATAATTCTACCCGTGGTTATATTGGGTAAAACATGATATGATTCTACCATGTTAGTAATCGAAGCCAAGCTAAAAGGAACCAAATCGCAGTACAGTAAATTGGATGAAGCAATCCGCACGGGACAGTTCATCCGAAATACTTGTTTGCGTTATTGGGAAGATAATAAAGGGGTCACAAGAAACGACCTTCAAAAGCTTTGTTCAGTACTAGCCAAAAATAAAGAAACTCCTTGGACAAAAAAGCTCAACTCTCAAGCTAGGCAGGCACACGCAGATCGTGCGTGGTCTGCCATTCAACGTTTTTATGAAAACTGTAGATTGGGAAAAGCAGGAAAAAAGGGCTACCCAAAATACAAGAAAGGATGCCGTTCCGTCGAATACAAAACTAGCGGGTGGCAACTATCTCCTGACAGAAGGCAGATCACCTTCACCGATGGTTTTGAAGTCGGAACGATGGACTTATGGAGTTCTAGAAATTTAGTCTGGTATTCAGAGAAACAGATTTCTAGAGTTCGAGTTATAAGACGTGCCGATGGCTATTATGCTCAATTTTTAATTGATTGGGATAGGCTCCAGAAGCATGAGTTTCAAGGAAAAATGATTGGAATTGATTTAGGACTAAAAGAGTTCTACACCGATTCCGATGGAAATACTGTAGAAAACCCTCGGTACTTGAGGAAGTCCGAACGTCGGCTCAAGATGCTGCAACGTCGGGTTTCTAAAAAGCACACCAAGGGGAAGAAGCAGTCTAACAGATACCATAAAGCGCGTCAGGCTTTAGCTAAACAGCACCTCAAGATAACTAGACAGCGTGAAGACAAAGCTCGTAAAGATGCTTTGGCGCTAGTTAGATCTAACGACCTAATTGTCTACGAAGACTTGAAAATCAGAAACATGGTGAAAAATCACCACTTGGCTAAATCTATCAGCGATGCAAGTTGGTATCAATTCACGCAATGGCTTCAATATTTTGCCAAAGTTCACAGTGTTGTAGTTATTGCTGTACCGCCTCACAATACAACTGTTGATTGTTCGTGTTGTGGAGCCGAAGTGAAGAAAACCCTTAGCACCAGAACTCATAGATGTATTAAGTGCGGCACGGTGTTAGACCGCGACTATAACGCCGCAAAAAACATCTTAGCAAAGGGATTTAAGCTGTTAGCTGAATATCTAAACAGTACCGTAGGGCATACGGTATCTGGAGTTAAAAGCTCGAAAGCGCGGGGAGAAACTGACCTCTGGCTCAAGAACGGAGACGCTCTTGTTCTAAGTCGGCTCGATGAACTGCGAACCAATTCTTGGGAATCCCCCACTATATTCGGTACTCCGAATTAGTGGCGGGAGTATGTCAATCAAATTTGTCCAATTCAGTTTAGCTTTACAAAGAGAAGCCTGCGCTAAGTTTGCCCCTGTCAAGTCTGCTTCCGTTAAGGTTACGCCACGCAGTTGCGCTTCGCTTAAATTAGTTGCTGTCAGGTTGGCTGCTTGGAGTTTCGCCCCATTCAATTTTGCCTCGCTGAGGTTCACCCCATTTAGGTCTATTCCTGTCAGGTCAACACCATTCAAGAACGCTCCCGTCAAATTGACATTACTTAAGAAGGCTCCGTAGAGGATTGCGCCACTCAGTCTGGCACCGCACATATTGGCCCAACTCAGGTTGGCTCCCTTGAGGTTAGCGCCCCGCAGATTGATATTTTCTAAATTTGCACCGCAAAGATTAGCTCTCTCCAGGTTAGCACCTCTGAGATTAACACCGGTAAGATTTGCGCCGCTAAGTTTTGCCCCGATCGAGTTACACTTCACCATAAAGGCACCACTGATGTCAGCTTTAGTTAGGTCTGCATCTTCCAGATGCCCTTCACTAATTTTGACAAAAGTCAGATTTGCCCAGTTTAAAAAAGCTCCACTCAAGTTTGATTTTGTCAGGAACGCTCTGCTGAGGTTGGCTCCTGTCAGGTTTGCTCCCGATAGGTTTACTCCGATTAAGGTAGCGCCACTCAGGTCAACTCCTCGCAGGTCAACTCCAGCAAAATCTCTCTCTCCCATCTCATAAAGCCTGAGTATGAAGCTACGTTCCATATTCTGACAGCTCCCGTTGCTACCGTTTTACCCTTAAAAAATCTACCCTCAGATAGGGGGAATAGTTCGTAGAAATAGTTTTGGGTTGATTCTTTTCATACTTAACTCAACCAACCCACTTGGATATTACTCTGGCTTGCCTTCAGAAAGGTTTAAGAAAAAAGTTGATTTGTCAAGTAATCTTAAGAAAATCTATATATTTGTGCCGTAAGATCCCGGAAGGTAAAATTTCCATGTTTGTACTCATTACTTTTTCGCGATTTTGTGATTTCTATAATTAGAACTGACGCGAACGGTCATGGCTAATGGACGATCGATCGTTCGCGATCGCGCTCCTGCCCCTCTGCACCTCTGTTCCTTTCTGGGTCACTTTTATCCTTATACCTTATGCTCGATACTCTCGATCTAGACCTTTCCCTCGATAAAACTACTTACCGATCGCAAATCGAAACCTTGATGGAGAATTTGCGATCGCTCCAACAAGCTTGCTGGGAGAAAAAATTGCCCGTCATTGTCGTCCTAGAAGGTTGGGCGGCGGCGGGCAAAGGTGCTTTAGTCAAAAAAATGGTGGGATACATGGACCCGCGTGGGTTTGCAGTCCACCCAATTTGGCCTCCCAGCCCAGAAGAGCAAAAATATCCATTTTTGTGGCGATTTTGGCAGAAGCTACCCGCCCGTGGCAGCATCGGATTTTTCTATCACAGCTGGTACATCCACGTTTTGGAAGACCGCTTGTTTGAACGGGTAAATGAAGGCGAAGTGCCGATGGTGATGCAGCACATCAATGCGTTTGAGCGACAATTGGTGGATGATGGCGTAGCGATCGCCAAATTTTGGATTCATTTGAGCCAAAAGGAATTGAAGCAGCGACTGAAAAAATACGCTTCCGATTCCTTACAATCGTGGCGGGTGCGCCCGGAAGACTGGCAACAAGAGAAAAATTACGACAAGTACGTCGCCCTAGCGGAAGAAATGCTCGTTCACACCAGCACTGGGCCTGCTCCCTGGACATTAGTCGAAGGTGACTGTCAGCGGTGGGCAAAAGTCAAAGTCCTTACCCAACTAAGCGCCACCATTACAGAAGCACTCGATCGACTCCACTATCGAACACCGACACCAATTCTCCCACCCCAAGAGCAACTCAACCTATCCGAACCGAATTTTCTGGCTCAAGTAGACCTAAACCAGAGCTTATCCCGGACGGAGTACAAAAAAGAATTACTGCGAGAACAGGTGCGCCTACGCAAACTACAGCAAAGCATTCACGAACACCAAATCCCCATTTTAATTTTATTTGAAGGTTGGGATGCTGCCGGGAAAGGTGGGGCAATCAAACGACTCACCGACGTTCTCGACCCCCGCAGTTACAAGGTTAACGCCTTCGCCGCACCCACAGATGAAGAAAAAGCCCGTCAGTACCTGTGGCGATTTTGGCGAAGATTACCTACCGCTGGAACGATTGGCATTTTCGATCGCAGCTGGTACGGTCGAGTATTAGTAGAACGAGTCGAAGGTTTTGCTACAGAAACCGAATGGCGTCGCGCCTACCAGGAAATCAACGAATTTGAAGCCCAACTCAGCAGCGATGGATACGTTCTGGTCAAGTTTTGGCTGCACATTAGCCAGGAAAAACAGCTAGAGCGGTTTCAGGAACGGGAGAACGACTCCTTTAAGCAATATAAACTCACTAGCGAAGATTGGCGCAATCGGGAAAAGTGGCCTTTGTACGAAGTAGCGGTGAATCAGGCAATTCAGCGTACCAGCACGCCCACAGCTCCTTGGACATTGATTGCCGCTAATGACAAGTACTACACCCGTGTTAAGGTAATTCAGACTGTTGCTGATGCCATTCGGCGCAAGCTGAAAAATCGATAGTAGCTAATTGCAGAGTTGAGATTTTAGATTTTCTCTTGAAATTTTCAATCTGCAATCTGCAATTTGCCATCTGAAATTACCCCTTGTGAGGAAGTGCCGCCATGTTTTCAACGCTAACGCAGATTATGCTTATGGTGTTGATCGGCGCTATTACTTGGCAGGCGCTGCTAAAAGGAACTGGTAAAGATGCCAAACCTAGAGATTATCTGGCTTGGGTTGGTTTGGTTCTCATGCTGTTCTTCTTGATTTTGTCGTTTATAACGCCGAACGATCCAGCGATCGCAACATTTGGCAGTATTCTTACTTTTCCGCTCAAACCGCTGGGCTTGTCAATTTTGTTATTGTTTTTAACATTAACGGGAGAGATTAAAAAGAAAGAAAAAACGATCAGCCCCAAGGGAATGAACCAAATTTGGATGGCTTTTCTGATTTTGACGATTTTCAGTTTACCGTTGATGGCTAACTTGCTGGCAAATAGAGTTCAAAACGATGCGATTATTGGCTTTCAAGCAGCTTTGCGGCGTCGGGAAAAAGTTGGGGCGATCGTCTTGTTGGGCCATTCGGCAACTCAGCTGAGTTTGTTGGCTCCCAATCAAATTCAACTCAACGATCAAAGCGATCGCATCCTCCAAACCGTGCAAGAATATCAAAGGCAGCTAGACTTGAACAATTTTGCTAAAATAATTGTCAGCGCTGGCCCCAGACCGGGTTTCGACAATACCCCCAATCAGTCGAATCGTCCGGAAGCCGACAAGATTGCCGCAACGTTAGAAAGTTTGGGTATCCCGCCACAAGATATCTGGCGCGAACGTACTGGCTTAGATGTCCGCAGCAGTGCCGAAGCTGTGAAAACGCAATTTGTCGATCGCGGTAAAATTAGTAAGCGCGTTATCCTCGTTACCTCAGCATTAAATATGCAACGCGCCAGACAGACATTTGCTCAGTTGGGAATTAGTACCATCCCCAGTCCCGCAGGTTTCTACTCCCTGCAACCCGATTCTACTCCGCGTCTGAGAGTGAGCAGCACCCAAAAAGGAAGTTGCGACACTTTGAGCATTACCATCAGCAACGCACGCAAAGTGCGAATTTCAGACTTTGTACCCAGCGCGGAAGGTCTCCTCATCAGTACCCGCGTTATTAACGAATTTTGGACATCCGTTTATTACTTCTTGCGCGGGTGGCTGGCTCCGACTGTAGATGCTATCCCCCAACTGAAGGATTTTGGGTGTTAGCAGATGCAATTTTGCATTTTAAATATTAGATTTTAGATTGGGGATAGTCTGTTCGCCTAACTAAAAACTATCGAACTTGACGAGCTATCCAAAATCCAAAATCTAAAATCTAAAATCTAAAATCTAAAATCCAAATGGCTAATTCACGGCTGCGAAAACTGACTGCGTATCTACGTCCCCACTGGCAACAAGTGGCACAAGGCATTTTAGCTTTATTCATTGTCAACGCATTGGGGGTTTACATCCCGATCGAGATTCGCGATACAGTTAACAACTTGCAAGAGATATTAAAATCGGACTTAGGATTCGATCGCATTTTGCAAGCAGTCGTTTTGCTTCTAGTCTTGGCAACTGTGATGTGGGGGATTCGCGTCGGCTCGCGCATATTAATATTTGGCGTCGGTCGGCAGGTAGAATTTGACCTCAAACAAAAGATTTTTCAACATCTGTTAAAACTAGAACCCGCTTACTTTGCCAAAAACACAGCGGGAGATTTAATCAATCGCGCTACCAGCGATGTCGATAATATTCGGCGTTTATTGGGATTTGCGGTCTTAAGTCTGGCGAATACTTTGTTTGCTTACGGACTGACTTTACCGATCATGCTGTGGATCGACTGGAAACTGAGTATAGCCGCACTCGCCGTCTACCCATTCATGTTATTAATTGTGCAACTGTTTAGCGATAAACTACGCACTCAACAGTTAGCGGTACAGGAAGAACTTTCCGATCTCAGCGATTTGATTCAAGAAGATATGAGCGGGATTTCCTTAATTAAAATCTACGCGCAAGAGCAAAACGAACGTCGCGCTTTCGCTCAGTTAAACGAACGACTTTTGCAAGCAAATCTCCAGTTAGCTAAGACGCGGACTACTTTGTTTCCGCTGGTGGAAGGTATGGCTTATATCAGCTTGCTGGTCTTGCTGTGGCTGGGTGTGGGAGAAATAGCACAAGGTTCGATTACAATTGGTGGCTTTTTGGCTTTAATTATTTATGTGGAACGTTTGGTTTTCCCAACCGCGCTATTGGGGTTTACTATTACTACTTATCAACGGGGAGAAGTTAGTATCGATCGCGTGGAATCTATTCTCGCTGCCGAAGCAAAAATCAAGGACGAAACAAATGCGATTTCTCTGCCTCAAGCACAGGTAAAAGGTAAGCTTGAGGCTCGCGGTTTGAGTTACACTTATCCCGGTGCGAAAACTCGTGCTTTAGATAATATTAGCTTTAGGATCGAGCCTGGAGAAACTGTAGCAATTGTGGGGCCGATCGGTTCCGGTAAATCAACTTTGGCTAATGCTTTACCTCGCTTGTTAAATATTGCTGAGGGTAGTTTGTTTTTGGATGGCTACGATATCACTGAGTTAAAATTAGCAGATTTGCGGAGTGCGATCGCTTACGTTCCCCAAGAAAGTTTTCTCTTCAGTACTACCATCAAAAATAATATCCGTTACGGCGACCCGGTAGCCGAACAGCCAATTGTAGAACATTCAGCTAAACAAGCCCAAATTCATCAAGAAATTCTCAACTTTCCGCAACAATACGAAACCATTGTGGGAGAACGCGGCATCACTCTTTCTGGCGGACAAAGACAGCGATCGGCACTTTCTCGTGGGTTGCTGGTGGATGCTCCAGTATTAATATTAGATGATGCTCTTTCCAGCGTTGACAATCAAACTGCTACTGCTATTTTGGAAAATTTGTCAACAGGAACAGAACGAAAAACAGTGGTTTTTATTTCTCACCAAATGTCAGCGGCGGCAAGTTGCGATCGCATCTTTGTCATGGATAAAGGTGAAATTGTGCAATCTGGCACTCACGCTGAATTAGTGCAGCAAAAAGGTTTGTACCAGTCACTTTGGAATCAGCAAAAACTAGAGGAAATGTTACGATAAATGCTTGAATTTACAGCGGCTGCAAGCCGCTGTAAATTGAGGAATTTCTGGAAATTTTTGGCTAAAATATCACCGCAGGACTTACGCAAAGCCTCTATCGGTAGGATGCGTTAGTGCTAACGTAACGCACCATCCCACCATATTTAGTATCAATGCGTAAGTCCTGACAATTTAGGTAGTGATATCGTATTTGATAACATCGGTTGCATAAAAAATCCCTTTCTTATCTGCGTTTATCTGCGGTAAAAATTTAACCCCTGCTCTCCACAGATAATATGAGAGCATCAGTCTGACACTACTGATGCAACCGGACACGAAATAACTGTATAATTTTGTTGTTAGCCAAACGATTAGAACGCAGCAACTAACTACTTTTACTCTGATTAATTCGCTCTACCCATACTTCGCTATCATCAATCGTCAAGATAATCCTTTTATAGGATTCATCCTGTAATTCCAAAGTCAAATAATCTCGGTCTTTGGTAACATACCAGAATTCCTTACCCCTACTGCTGTAATAAGTCCCCGCCTTAATCACTCCTGGCAAAGAGGTTCCCGGTGCGCGAATTTCCGACCAACTACTTCGCGGTTCTGCCGTTGTCGCGCTGGTGATATGGCTGAGGGGAATTGACCAGATTTTATCTAAAGTAAAAGCCCAAAGTTGCTCGTACCATTCCAACTCAAGTTTGACTCGATCGCCAACAATAGTAATATTCATCTCTGCCTCTGCTTGCTTGGGTAAAGCATTGCCGTTTGAATTGATAACTTATCATCATCAACTATCGGCACGAATGCTTTGCCTTTACTAAAAAATGTCTAAAAAGCGAATACCCGGTAAAGGCACATCTCTAATATAACGATTAATTTGATTTGCCGCCGCCATACCCGAATTTAAAGCACTTTCTACTAAGTTTCCGCCACACCAATCACCGCAACATATTAAAGGTAAAGATATCTCCGCATCCAAATAACTTGACTGCCAAAACTGACTGGGAAAAGCATAGCGCCACCTGTGAATTTGATACCATGCTGGCGCATCTAGCCAAGATAGATTTAATTCTGCTGTCGCCGTAGCTAACAAATGGCGTGCAGCAGCATTTAAATCTTCTGCATCTAAATAATTTTTGGCAAATGCAGCACTGCTGTGGATCGCAAATACTGGAAATTCAGCGTTTGGGCGCTTGCTGCTATCCAAACCGATCCAAGCGATGTCGGAATTATCTGCAAAAACAACAGAATTCCAATCTAAATTTAGCTCTGTTTGGGCTGGATAGCCTGCCATGACTGCCAAACACGGATCGAATTCGATCGCTCGCAGCTTATCCACAAACCCAGTAGGTAAAATACTCTCAGCTAATGGTTCCACCAAGATCGAAGCTTGCGGCGCGGGAATTGCCACGATCGCTGCTTTGGCGTTTATCGCTTCTGGGATATTATCTCCATTAGCCTCAAAATCCAGACGCCAAGTTTTCTCGTCTGTAACATTAATTGCCCGCACTCGTTGATTTAGCTTGATTTCCAAACCAGTAGCGAGGAATTTCGCGATCGCACTCATTCCTTCTGGTGCAACGTAACGGGGAATTTTGGATTCACAGGAGTAAACTCTGTCAGTCCAAACTGCCAAAATATTGCGATCGCATAATAATTCCACCAAACGCCGCAACATTTCACCATTCGGTTCCAAGTAGCGCAACCCATGATCGGCGCGAGTGCCGTATAATCGGCGTGTCGCCACCCGTCCGCCCACACCGCGAGATTTTTCCAGCACCACAACACTGTATCCCGCTTGCTGCAACTGTTGAGCCGCAGTCAAACCGGCTATCCCCGCACCAATAACGGCAATATCAAACACGACTTGACAACCTCCCGCTTAGAATCAATAGAAGTAGAATAAGGGACAGCAAAGAATCTGGGGTCTTGGAGGGTTCGACTTTGGATGAACTGAGATCGGTACTGGAGTTGGCAACAGAAGAAGAATTGCAACAACTGACGGCAATTCTGTTTTGTCGCCGATTCAATCCCCTAGACTATGTTGGCACGCCCGATCCTATCGAAGTACAAAGCCACGATCGCGAAGCTTGGCTGGATATGCTAGAGCAAAGGTTTCGCTTTTTGGCAGCGGATGGCTTGACGGTATTGCGGGGACGCACACAGGAAGTAAGCTATCGCCAAGTTTTGATCCAGGTGTGTGGTTATCTAAAAATTCGCTACTCCAACAAGCTTTCCACAACAGATATAGAAGCCGAGATATTTCTCCATTTGCTCAAACGCGCATGGAAAGAATTGCCATCGGCAGATCGAAATGCTTTGACTAGGCGAGTGCAGGAAAGTCTGGCGGAAACTAAACTTTCTCAACCGCTACCGCTTTCCGTGCAGCGCGATCCTTTGGGTTGGCTGATCAAAGGCGGCAGCGCTTTGGCAGTAAATTCCATTCTAAAACCTGTCCTCCTGCAACAGATTGCCCGTCAGTTTGCGCTTCACTTTGCCAGATATCAAATGGCTAAGGAAGCAGTCGTCTCTGGCGGGGTAGCGGCGGTGACAAAGTTTCAAGGCTACATGATGCTTCAGGCTGCTGAAAAGGGTATGGCTTTGAGTGCGGCGCGATATACTGCTGTCCGCAGCGTGTTTGCATTTTTAGGCCCAGCGCTGTGGACTTGGTTTTTTGCGGATCTCGGTTGGCGAGCGATCGCAACTAACTACGCCCGCATTATACCCACCATCTTCGCCCTAGCACAAATTCGCCTCACTCGCTCGGAATGTTGGGAAATAGCATGAAAATTTTAGTTTTCAGATTTTAGATTTTTGATTGAAAATGAAGCCAAAATTCCCAATCCAAAATCTAAAATCTTTTTCCGAACCTCCCTTGCAGCTATGCTGGAATTTTGCCCAGCTAGGTTTGTTGATTTTTCCTTTATTTCCAGCTGTAGGAGCAGTCGGAATTGCCCTCGCAATACTCGGAACTGGCAAGCAAAAGTTTAATACAATTATCCGACGCCCCCTCAACTGGGGAATCGCTATTTTTAGCGTTTTACTCGTCGTTTCTGCGAGTTTTGCTGCTTATCGTTCAGAGGCTTTCCTGGGTTTGGCTAATTTTTTACCGTTTTTCTTGCTGCTTGTATCCTTCAGCGAGTTAATACAAACACCGGCGCAACTGCGGCGATTAGCTTGGATTATAGTTATACCTTCTGTTCCGATCGTAATTCTTGGCTTGGGTCAACTATTTTTAGGTTGGGCTAGTTCGGGTTTATTAACAAATATTTTAGGTTGGAGTCTCACACCGACTGGCAATCCTCCAGGTAGAATGGCGTCTGTTTTTATGTACGCCAATATCCTCGCGGCTTATTTGACGATCGTTTTCATTCTGGCACTTGGGCTGTCGATCGAACAGTGGCAACTCGCTAGGAAAAGAGTGGGAGAGGGGGAGAGCGGGGGAACTATTGCGCGGGGGAAGTTTCGCAATTACGGGACGTTATATTTGATTGTGGCCGTAATTGGCAGTGCGATCGCGATCGTGTTCACTAATTCTCGCAATGCTTGGGCGATCGCACCTCTGGCCTGTCTCGCTTTTTCAGTTTACCTCGGTTGGCGTTGGTTATTAGCGGCAGTCACAGGAATTGCAAGTATTATTCTCGCCGCCGCTTTTGCGCCATCACCAATAAATCAATTACTGCGAAAAATAGTCCCCGCTTTCTTTTGGGCGCGTTTAACAGATCGAAATTTTCCCGATCGACCTTTACCTTATTTGCGAACAACCCAGTGGCAATTTGCTTGGTGGATGACACAGCAGCGTCCTTGGACAGGTTGGGGTTTAAGGAATTTCACGCCACTTTATGTAGAAAAATATGCCACTCCCGACAATCCTATTTGGTTAGGTCATCCCCATAGTTTGTTTTTGATGCTAACAGCAGAAATCGGTATTCCTGCTACAATGCTGTTTTGTGTTTTAGTCAGTTGGATGATTGCACGAAGTATTTTGCAAGTGCGAGATTGGCCTGGAAATAATCAAGATAGATTAATTTTATTCAGTTTTATAGTTGCTTTTTTAGGCTGCACTTTATTTAACACCGTAGATGTAACAATATTCGATTTGCGCGTCAATACATTCGGGTGGTTGCTGTTAGCCGCAATTGGTGGAGTGGTTTATAACAACACTGTAAAATGATTGCAAATACCCTGTGACCTGCCTCTCTATCCGTTCACAGGCAACCAGATCGCAAATTCAGTTCCTTGACCTGGGACAGAATTTACATCTATTCTTCCTCCATGTTTTTCGACGATGATTTGACGCGCGATCGCCAATCCCAATCCCGTCCCTTTCCCCACCGCTTTGGTAGTAAATAAATGGTCAAATATTTTTTCTTTGACTTCTGCGGTCATTCCTTTACCATTGTCAGCGATCGAAATTTTTACCTCTCCATTCTCAACGGATGTTGTAATTGTAATTTGGTTACGATCGACCTTAACTTTTCCGGGAATATGTTTATTATTTGATTCCTCTAACGCATCGATCGCATTAGCAATAATATTCATAAACACCTGATTTAATTGACCGGGGAAACATTCAATTTGAGGTAAATTACCGTAGTTAGTCACGACTTCTATCGCCGGACGTTGTTCGTTCGCTTTGAGGCGATGCTTGAGAATTAATAGGGTACTATCAATCCCTCCGTGAAGATTAAATGGCACTTTATAATCTCTATCCGCACGGGAGAAAGTGCGTAAACTGGTGCTGATATTTTTTAATCTGTCGCAGGCGATAGACATGGAATCTAGCATTTTGGGCAAGTCTTCTAAGGTATATTCCAAGTCAATTTCTTCGGCATGAGTTTGGATTTCTTCAGTCGGATGAGTCAAAGTTTCTTGGTAGAGTTTTAAGTGTTCGAGCAGATCTGCAAAGGTGGGTTTAGCTTGTTGGAGGCTGGCAGAAATAAACCCTAAAGGATTATTCATTTCGTGGGCGACACCAGCCACTAAGTTACCCAAAGCAGACATTTTTTCGCTTTGTACGATCTGTAATTGAGCTTGTTGCAAGTCTTGTAATGCTTGTTGGGATTTTTGATAAAGTCGGGCATTCTCTAATGAAATGGCGGCTTGAGTGCAAAGTAGATTTAGGATTTCCACGCGATCGCTCGTAAACGCCCCCTTTGTTAAAGTATTTTCTAGATATAAAATCCCCACTAATTTGCCTTGGTGTAAAATTGGGTTACACAAAATACTCTTAGGTTGCTGACGGATAATATAGGGGTCATTAGCTAAGGTGGGATCTGCGGTTGCATCCAACAAGACAACAGTTTGTTGACTGTGCTTGACTTTGTAAATCAGCTTGTGGGGAATATCTTGACTGTCTGCAATGGGAAGACTTTGTAAAACAATCGGTTGCGTTATTTGGGTAATTGCGCCTTGAATTAATAGATGATTGTCTTGCAACAGCATTAACACACATTTATCAGCCCCAGCATTTTCGATCGCGATCGCAAGTAATGATGAAAGCAGTTTTTCTAGTTCGATTTCACCAGAGATAGTCTGAGATGCTTTGATAATTGCGGTTAAATCTAGAGTATCTGAGACACTACTGCTAGAACTAGAAGATGTGACAGTCCCCAAGGTGAAGATAGTTTCATGGGTGGAAACAACCGAACGGCTTTGCTGTAATATGGGGGCGATTAATTGGGGATAGCGTTTTTCTAAGTCGGCGACTTTAGCTTTTGCTCCCCAACGGGTATAACAATAGTATGCTTCTTGCATATAAAGAGCGGCGAAATTCTCTTTCCCCCAATCAAGATAAAATTTTGCTGCTAATTCGTTGGCGAGAGCTTGTTCTTGGATATAGTCATTTTCTTTAGCACCTGCGATCGCTTTGTCGTATAGTTCAATCGCTTCTAGCTTCTGTCCCAAAACCCGGGATTTTTCTGCTTCTACCAACAGCCATTTGTGCAAATGATTCGTGGGGGCGCTGGCTGCCCAATTATGCAACTTAGCTTGATTCTCTGCAACTCGTTGCTGTAATTGCTCTTGTTCTAACTCCGGCATATCTGACCATAATGCCAGCTGAGTTAAAGAATCATAAAAATGGAATACAGGAATTTTAAAAGCCCCCGGTGCTGCTGCCAAGTATTGTTTGGTGGAGTCTGCCAGATTTTTAGCTTCTTGCCATACTTGAAACAGGTAACTAAGAATCAGCTTGCTGACATACAGCACTGCCAACTCGTACAAATCATCTACTTTTTGCTGGGAAAGGATAATTTGTTCGTCATATATTATCCCCTGAATTTGCCAAGGATATTCCCCCTGACCCAATAAATTTAAAACTGATTGATAAAAAATTCTGACATAGTTGTGTGCGACTTGTTTAAGTTGTCCTAAAGCTTGACTGTATGCCATCATCTCCTGTTGCAAACCCAAGAGTTCTTTACCAGAGAAGAAAGACAAATAACAGTAATTCCAAATACAATAGCCAGCATATTCTAGCGCCCCGTTTTCTAAACCGCTATGGTATCCTTCAACCAAAGGTTTGAGAGAAGTTTGAATGTGATATTTCCAGGGTTTGACAAATGAGTAAACCATGTTAATCGTGCTGGCTTTAAATTCCTTACTCTTGAACCGCAACAAGAGTGCTAGCGCCAATTCTCCAGCTTGATTACCCGCCTCAATTTCGCCCATTACGCCGCACAAAATCAGCGCGTACCAAGCATAAGCTGATGCGGATGCCGCTGCATTTCCATACTGCACGGATAGTTGCACTTGTTTGAATACAACCAGCGGTAGAAGGATGGGAAATGCTACATATACACCCGCTGCCATAGATGCTAAAATGCGGAGCGCTGCTAGGGCTTTGGGGTCTACCATTTCTGGCAATTCTAGTAGTGTTTCTAGTTCTTTGTCTGCTAGCATTGCCTGGGTTGCTTGCAAACTTTGAGTAATATCTATTTCCGTAGGTTCCTTCGGGAATGTCACCCCCAATAATTCCAAAACAGAAAGAGCAGTTTTAATCGCTTCTAGCTGCTGACTCTGAGCCACATACGCTAAAATTTTGACTTCATAAACTTTCACTTTGTCTAGCAATTGCTGTGCCTGTCGGAAAACTACATCAACAAAATGTTCCATTTGTTGAAAATTACCGCTCAAGCAAGAAACCTCTGCCGCTAATTCATACAGTCCTAAAGTTAGATTGTAGTTTTGCTGCCAACCGTCACTAGGTAACAATTGAATGCCTTTGGTTAAATACTCCATTGCTGCCCGATAAGCGGTTGAGGATTTGACCTTTTGGGCCGCAGCTAGATTGAGGGCTGCTAGTTCGTTGCGATCGACTAGGGATGAGATCGATTCTGCACCCTGATTTAATTGATTGACAATTTCTAATAGTTTTTCGTCTCTGGCTGCTAGAGGAGTTGCATTTAATAATTGCTGCCCAATTTTTAAGTGGGTTGGCTGTTTGAGAGTATCGGGAATTAAGGAATAAGCAGCTTGTTGAACCCGGTCGTGCAGAAATCGATAAGTTGGATTGGCAGCGGCTTGAAAAACTTCTTTGCTCTCCGCTTGAGTAAAGAATTTATAGATTTTTGTAATGGGAATTACTAAGCCTTCCTGCAATGCTTTCCATAAAGCAGTAGCGGTCATTATTGCAGATTTTTCGCTGACAATTACCAAGGTATTTAAATCAAACTGCGCCCCAATACAAGCGGCTAGTTTGAGCATATCCTGAGTTTCTAGTGGTAATTTCTGCAATTGCAGAGCCATAAACTCTACCACATCATCCGTAATTGCCAATGCTTTAACTTGAGCAATATCGCATTGCCAATGCCAAATCTCCCAATTAAAGCTAATTAATTGGTCATCATGTAAGGCTTTGAGAAACTGGGTCGCAAAAAATGGATTGCCTTTGGTTTTTTGATAAACTAATTTGGTTAAAGGTTCGGCAAGGGATGATTCGCAATTCAGGGTATCTGCTACCAACTGATTTATATTTGCTTCGCTTAACGGCGACAAAGTAATTGTATTCACCGTTGCCCCAGTTTTGACAATTTCATTCACTGTTAAAATAAATAGATGCACGGGAGAAATTTCATTATCTCGATAGGCTCCTAATATCAATAAATGTTCTGTATCTTGCATCAATAATTGCAGCAAATTTAAGGAAGCTGAATCTGCCCATTGCAAGTCATCCAAAAACATCACTAATGGATGTTCTTGGCTGGCAAATACTTGCACAAATTTTTGAAATAGGAGATTAAAGCGATTTTGGGCGGCACTGCCTGATAATTCTGTGGCTGGTGGCTGTTTGCCGATAATATTTTCTAACTCAGGAATTACGTCGATTAAGACTTGTCCATTTTCGCCTATAACTTCCAAAATTTTGATTTTCCAACTGTTGATTTGATTATCTGATTCTGAGAGTAATTGACCCATTAAATTGCGGAATGATTGCACGAAAGCACTGAAGGGAATATTCCGTTGAAATTGGTCATATTTGCCTTTGATGAAATACCCGCGTTCTCTGACTATGGGTTTATGAACTTCGTTAATAACGGCTGTTTTACCGATTCCTGAAAACCCCGCGACCAGCATCATTTCTGTTGCACCTTGACTGACTCGATCGAAGGCTTCAAGTAGGGTTTGTACTTCGGTTTTTCTGCCATAGAGTTTATCGGGAATAATAAAGCGATCGCACCGATCCTGTTGTGCAATCTCAAAGTCTCCAATTTCACCAGTTTCTCTTAACTGAGTTAGACATTTTTCTAAGTCAAATTTCAATCCTAATGCACTCTGATACCTATCTTCAGCATTCTTCGCCATCAGTTTACTAACAATTTTTGAAAGAACTGAAGGGATATCTGAATTAATTTCATTTACTAACGGTGCTGTTTTTGCTAGATGAGAATGTACCAATTCCATCGCATCATTAGAAGAGAATGGTAACTCTCCCGTCAGCAATTCATAGAATGTCACACCCAAAGAATAAAAATCTGTTCGGTAATCAATCCCTCGATTCATTCGGCCAGTTTGTTCGGGGGAAATATAAGCTAATGTACCTTCTAATACATTGGGATTGACTAGGGTTTGGGTTTCTCTGGGTAATAATGATGCAATACTGAAGTCGATTAATTTAACTTCTTTGGTTTGGGGATTAATCAAAATGTTGCTAGGTTTGATATCTTTATGAATCACCCGTTCTCGGTACAACAGATCTAGAGCATCGCACAGGACTAGGGCGAGCGACAAAAATTCGGCCAGCAACTGGAGTGGTAATTTTTGCCTAGTTTGGAAATAATTCGATAAAGAAACTCCGCCGAAATCTTCCATTACTAAGGCATAGCCATTTTGATAAGTTTCTAAACTATAGGTTTTGATAATTCGGGGAGAATTCAGATTTTTAGCGAGCGTATACTGATTGCGAAATTGGACTAATTCACTGAAATTTGGATAAGGATTTTTCAAGAATTTAATGGCAACTGGTAAGCTATCAACTTCTCGCTGACCTCGGTACACAATCGTTCTCGAACCGTGATATAATTCCGCGTTGAGTTGATATCCAGTTAGATTCATAATGATTTCTCTGTTACTTGTTAGTCTGGTAGTTAGGCTGGCAATTACTAGATGGGAGAAGATGGCTAGGGTGAGATTGGCAATCGGATGCAGAACTCGGTTCCGCGACCAATAGTTGATTCAACTTCGATACTCCCCTGATGTTTTTCTACCACAATTTGACGGGCAATAGCTAATCCCAATCCAGTGCCTTTGCCGACCGCTTTCGTTGTAAATAAATGGTCAAATATTTTGGCTTTGACTGCCTCCGTCATGCCTTTACCATTATCAACAATCCGAATTTCTACCTGGTTATCTACTAATAATGTTTGAATGGTAATTTGATTGGGACTTGCCTTGATCTGTGCAAAAGTCTTTCCCAGATTTGATTCCTCTATTGCATCAATAGCATTCGCGATAATATTCATAAATACCTGATTTAATTGACCAGGGAAACATTCAATGTCAGGTAAATCACCGTAATTAGTTATTACCTCAATCGCTGGACGTTGTTGGTTGGCTTTCAAACGATGTTTGAGAATGAGAATGGTACTATCAATCCCTTCGTGAAGATTAAATGGCACTTTTTCATCTCGATCGGCACGGGAGAAAGTACGTAAACTGGTGCTGAAATTTTTTAGCCTGTCGCAGGCTACAGATATGGAATCTAGCATTTTAGGCAAGTCTTCTAAGCTATATTCCAAATCAATTTTTTCGGCATGAGCTTTAATTTTATCAGTTTCATCGGGAAAACTTTCTTGATAGAGTTTTAAGTGTTCGATAATATCTGTGAAGGTGGGTTTAGCTTCTTGAAGACTGGCAGAAATAAACCCCAAAGGATTATTCATTTCGTGAGCGACACCAGCAACTAAGTTACCCAAGGCAGACATTTTCTCGCTTTGTACGATCTGTAATTGCGCTTGTTGTAAGTCTTGTAATGCTTGTTGAGCTTGTTGATAAAGTCGGGCATTTTCTAATGAGATGGCGGCTTGGGTACAAAGTAAATTCAGGATTTCTACCCGTTCTTTTGTAAACGCTCCCGTTGCTAAATTATTTTCTAGATATAAAATGCCCATCAACTTCCCTTGGTGTAAAATTGGGCTGCACAAAATACTCTTAGGTTGCTGACGAATAATATAGGGATCGTTGGCTAAGATTGGCTCTGCTGTCGCATCCACTAGCACCACAGGTTGCTTGTTGTGCTTGACTTTGTAAATTAGCTTGTGGGGAATTTCCTGACTATCTTTAACCGGAATACTCTGCAATACCACTGGGTTTGTTCCTTGGGTAATTGAGCCTTTAATTAGCAGTCGATCGTCTCGCCACAGCATTAACACGCATTTATCAGCCCCCGCATTTTCGATGACGATTTTCAGCAACGATGACAGCAATTTTTCCAGTTCGATTTCACTGGAGATAGTTTGGGAAGCTTTGATAATGGTAGCTAAATCTAAAGCTATAGAAGCACTACTACTGGATGTAGTGGAACTGGTGTAAGTGACATTACTCAAAGCAAATATAGTTTCGTGAGTTGAGAGAGTCGAACGAGTTTGCTGTAATATGGGAGCAAGTAATTGGGGATAGCGTTTTTCTAAGTCGGCAACTTTGGCTTTTGCTCCCCAACGAGCGTAGCAGTAGTATGCTTCTTGCATATATATTTGAGCGATTTTTTCTTTATTCCAATTGAGATAAAATTTAGCGGCTAGTTCATTTGCTAAAGCTTCTTCTTGAATATATTCGTTTTCTTTGGCTCCCAAGATTGCCTTATCGTATAGCTCAATGGCTGTAGATTTCTGCCCTAAAAATCGACATTTTTCGGCTTCTACGAGATCGACTTTATGCTGGTGATTCATAGGCGCATAATCCGCCCAATGTTGTAACTTAGTTTGGTTTTCTGTCACCCGTTCTAATAGAGTCGATCCTTCCGATGACGGTTGACTCAATAGTGCTAGAGCTACCAAAGAATCATAGAAATAAAACCCAGGTTCGGCAACTGTTCCCGCACCCGCCATGAAATATTTTCTGCATTCCAAGGCATAGTTATTAGCTAGTTCAACTTCCCCAAACAAAAAGCAAAGCATCAACTTATACGAGTGGAAAACATATAATCCACATAGATCGTTGGCAGACTGCAACCGGGGGAGAAATTCTGTCTCTTGGAAAGCCGCTCCAGACAAAATGGTGGGATGTTCTGCCAAACCTAGTAAATTTAAATTCACTTGCCAATAAATCAGGCAGTAATTAGCTGTTCCCAATTGCTTCAGTTGCACTAAAGCATGGTAGTAAGTGCGTGTCTCTTCCTCCAAGTTAGCCAGCGGTTGACCGCACCAAGAAGAAATCCAACAGAAATGGTTAACCGCATATCCAGCGTATTCCAGGTTTCCAACTTCTAGCCCAAGGGTATAACTCTCACTCAAGAGGGGTAACATTTCTTTGAGGTGAGATTTGCGGTGAAGGATATAACTTCCCAGCAGGAAAAATACTTCCAGTTTAGTTGCTTTATCATCGAACTTTGCCGCCACATTCAATGCCAAATTTCCAAACTGTGTAGCTAAATCTATATTCTGCATATTACAGAGAACTAAGCTGTAACAAGTATAGTTACTAGCAGAAAGAGATATATTGCCATGTCGCAGGAATAATTTGACTAACAAGGTAGCTAGTAATGGATACAAAAGAGATCCACAGGTGTAAGCTGCTGCCATGATGCTGCTGGCAATCTGGGTAATGGCGATTTTATTTGCATCTGTCATTACAGGAAGGTAGACAAAATCTGCAATTTCTCTGTCGCCAATCAGTTCGCTAATTTCTTGGATTGACTGTTGAATATCTACGGGTGTGGGTGATTCGGTAATATTTGCGCCTAACTGTTGCAAGATATTGATGCCGATCGCTAGCACTTCATTGAGTTGGCGCTGGGAAGTCTTACCTTGAATCCTAATGCGGTAAACATTGACTTGTTCGAGTAACGAATGTGCTTGTTCGGTGACAATATCGATCGACTTTTCCATCGCCTCAAAGTCACCGCATAGCATGGCGACTTCCGCCGCTAATTCATGAAAAGCAAGACTCATTTCATACTGCTGTTGCCAAGCATTTTCTCCCAACAAAGACAGTCCCACTGCGGCATATTCATGCGCTGCTTGATAGGCGGTGGCAGTTCTGGCTTTGCGACAGGCGGTGAGGTTAAGTCGTGCTAGTTGATTTCGTTGTGTTTGTTCGCTAATTAAAGAAGTTCCATAATTTAATTGATTGACTATTTCAAAAATTCTCTCTTCTCTGGCTTCTGGAGAAACCTGTTGCAGGAGTAGTTGACCAATTTGGTAATGAGTTGCCTGTTTTTGGCGATCGGGAATTAGGGAATAGGCAGCTTGTTGGACGCGATCGTGTAAAAATTTATAATTAACAGTTTCCTGATTTTCTGATGTATTTTTTGTGGTTTCCTGCCAGACATAAAACTTATAAAAATCACCGATCGGTACGATAAATCCTTCTTGTAATGCTTTCCATAAACAGGCTGCTGTTTCGATTTGAGATTGTTCTGACACAATTGCCAAAGTTGCTAGATCGAAAGAGTTACCAATGCAAGCTGCTAGCTGCAAAATTTGTTGATTTGATGGCTGGAGTTTGCGTAATTGAGAACTCATAAAAGCTACAACGTCATCTGTCACTGCTTGAGTTCTTACTTGCGTGATGTCGCATTGCCAGCAGCCTAACTCAAAATCAAATTGAATCAATTCATCTTGATATAATGCTTTGATAAACTGGGTGCTAAAAAAAGGATTGCCTTTAGTTTTTTGATAGATTAATCCAGAAAGATTACCAGCTATATCTTCTGAAGTTTTGAGCGTGTCAGCAATTAATTTATTTACTTCTACTTGACTTAACGGTGCTAAAGTAATCGTATTAATTGTCGATCGCGATTTAGCAATGTCACTCAAAGTCAACATTAATGGATGCCCTGGGTAGACTTCGTTATCGCGGTAGGCACCAATGATGAAAAGATAACCCGTATCAGCCATTAATAGCTGCATTAAATTCAAAGAGGCTGAATCTGCCCATTGCAAATCATCTAAAAATATCGCTAAGGGATGTTCTACTTTGGTGAAGACTTGGGTAAAATTTTGAAATAATAAGTTAAAGCGATTTTGAGCCGCCGTTCCTGATAATTCTACTACTGCGGGTTGCGGGCCAATAATGCTTTCTAATTCAGGAATTACTTCAATAATTACCCGTGCGTTTTCCCCCAGAACTTCTAAAATCTGTTGTTTCCATTGTTGAATCTGGGCATCGCTTTCGCTTAATAATTGTCCCATTAAATCTCGAAAGGCTTGCACGAAAGCACTAAAGGGAATGTTGCGCTGAAATTGGTCAAATTTGCCTTTGATAAAATATCCTCGCTGTCTGACAATTGGTTTATGCACCTCATTGACAACAGCAGTTTTCCCAATTCCAGAAAACCCAGCCACCAGCATAATTTCTGTTGCGCCTTGGCTGACTCTATCGAATGCTTGGAGGAGGATTTCTACTTCGGTTTCTCTGCCATAGAGTTGATCGGGGATGATAAAGCGATCGCACAAATCCCGTTGCGCGATCGGAAAGGTTTCAATTTTACCTTTTGCCTGCAATTGTTGCCAGCATCGTTCTAGATCCCATTTCAATCCTAATGTGCTTTGATAGCGGTTTTCAGCATTTTTTGCCATCAATTTGGCTACTATTTCTGATATGACGATAGGAATTTCGGGATTGATTTCATGTACTAATTTCGGCGGTTTGGCAATATGACAATGCACCAACTCCATTGGGTCGTTGGCTAGAAATGGTAATTCTCCCGCCAGCAATTCGTAGAAAGTTACGCCCAAAGAGTAAAAATCAGTCCGGTAATCAATGCCTCGATTCATTCTGCCAGTTTGTTCCGGAGAAATATAAGCTAATGTTCCTTCCAAATGATTGGGATTTAATATAGTTTGGGTTTCTCTGGGTAGCAGTGAAGCAATACTAAAGTCGATTAATTTAACTTCTTTGGTTTGGGGATTAATCAGAATGTTGCTGGGTTTGATATCCTTATGGATTACTCTCTGGCGATACAATACTTCTAGAGCATTGCAAATGGCGATCGCTATAGCTAAAAACTCTTTTAGAGATTGAAAATTGACTTTTTGGACGTAATTTTTTAAAGAAATGCCCCCAAAATCTTCCATAACCAAAGCATAGCTATTTTGATATGGTTCTAGGCTATAGGTTTTGACAATCGAGGACGATCGCAGATTTTTAGTAATAGTATATTGATTGCGAAATTGTACCAGTTCGTTGAAATTGGGATAAATATTTTTGAGGAGTTTAATCGCCACAGGTAATTGGTCTGAAGTACGGATAGCTCGATACACTAAGGTACGGCTTCCTGAAGAAATAGTTTCAATAATTTGATAGTTGAGAATTTGATGGGTTGTGTTTGGGTGATGGTTTGTGAAGGATTTATTCATGGCGCTCTTTGGCAAAAAATTAATGACAAGTTGGCTAAATAAGTATAAATTTCAACGAAAAACAGTTAACTTGTTTATCGTGCCTGAATGGGTAAGGTGATGATAAATACCGTACCCGATCCCAGTATAGAATGGACTTCTAGGGAACCGCCATGTTTTTCGACAAGGATCGACTTGGCGATCGCTAACCCTAACCCCGTGCCTTTGCCGACTGCTTTCGTCGTAAATAAATGGTCAAAGATTTTCGCCTTCACCTCTTCAGTCATCCCTTTACCATTATCTTGAATCCGAATTTCTACTGCCTTGTCAATCAGTTGGGTCTGAATTCTCATTTGTTGAGGATGGCTTTCTAATTCAGCAAAAGACAAGCTTAGAGCCATTTCATCAAACATATCGATCGCATTAGCAAAAATATTCATAAACACCTGGTTTAACTGGCCCGGAAAACACTCTACGCTCGGTAAATCACCATAGTCTTTAATCACCTCGATCGCAGGACGATTTTCGTTAGCTTTGAATCGATACTTCAGAATCAACAACGTGCTTTCAATTCCTTCGTGCAGATCTGCACTAACCTTTTAATGGGTAGCTGAGAATTGCCTTCTATGGGCTGTGTACAAAGTTCTGTGGATTCGGGAGTGGCGATCGCCCGCACTTGCCATTCGCCATCGACATCGGGAACGAGCAGCGCACAGCGATCGCCGCCCGAATACTGCAAAATAATTTGAGTCAATTGCTGCAAGAGTTCATCCAGTTGGATCGCGCTTGCAAGGCTTTGGGAGGCTCTAATAACTGCCGCCAGATCGAGCATAGCATTGATACTCGTACTGGTAGAGTTCTTAGCTTCGCTGGAACTATAGGTGACAGAGCTGATGGAAGCCAGTGCTTCCAGCGTAGTGAATCTCTGGGTCGCTGGCTGAAGGATAGGAGACAGCAATTGTGGATATCGCTGTTCTAAATCATTCACTTTCGCCTTTGCTCCCCAACGGGCATAGCAGTAATAAGCTTCTTGCATATAGCCTGCGGCGACTTTTTCTTTCCCCCAATCGAGATAAAACCGAGCAGCAAGTTCGTTAGCGAGGGCTTCTTCCTGAACAAAACCATTGTTTTTAGCACCAGCAATGGCGCGATCGTAAAAATCTCCTGCTTCATAACGTTTGCCTAGAACTCGGCACTTTTCTGCCTCCAATAAATCCACCTTATGCTGATGATTCATGGGCGCAGATCGCGCCCATTCGGATAGCGCTGCTTGCTGTTGTTCGGCTAGAGTTAATGCGTGCGATCGCTCTGAATTTGATTCAGTCGCCGCAATCGTGAGGTAGGTTAGCCCAGCATAAAAATAGAAAATTGGAATCTGAAAAAACCCAGCAATACTGCCCAAGTAGGGATAAGCTGTATCAATGTAGGTCAGGCCGCGATCGTAGTAACCAAAGAGATAAGCGAGCATTAATTTACAGATACAAGCCCAAGCCAACGCCATCAACTCATTATCTCGAATGTACTGGGGAAAAATGACGGTTTCATCGTAAACATCCCCAATCAATAAATCGGGGTGCTGTTTAGTAACAATCAGATTATCGATAGTCTGTTGTTTAATCTTGGTGTAGATCAGAGGATTATCCTGCTTCATCTGAGTCATAACAGCAACATATTTTTTCGACTCTATCTCCAGATCTGCCAAACAAAAACCAGAAAAAAATTGATTATAGAGATAGTTATTGATGCTATAACCCGCATAGAGCAGTCCGCCTGTTTCTATATGCAGTAGATATCCCTCTTTCAGCAGTGGAACAGTAGATTGTAGAGATTGCTTGCGGTGCTGAATCAAAGCGCCAAAAAATAGCAAGACCATTGCTCGATTTTCCGATGAATGAAATCGATCGAGCAAATCCAAGGCAACTTTACCAAACCGATACCCCTGCTCCACATCACCGAAGTTTATTAAAACCAACCCATAGTTGAGATAACCCATTGCTGATACTGAACTATTGCCAAATTGCAGCGACAAGCCCACCATTTTAGCGCAGAGTAATGGCAATAGGACGGGGGTCAATACCTTAATAGGCACAAATAATATAGCCATTAATTTCATCGCTGCAATGATATGTGGGTCAGTCATTATCGGCAACTGAACTAAATCCTCAATTACTAGATTCTCAAGTTGCAGCGCCAAGTCTTGCAGTGTTTTTTCAGTGGTGGCTTGATTTGCTTCGGGAGAAAATTCAATACCCAATTGTGCCAGAGCATTAGAACCCACTGAGATCGCTTCAGCCATTTGATTTTGAGCAGATCTGGCATTGATTTGAATGGCATAAATTTCTACCTTATCCAAGACCGTTTTTGCAGCATCCAAAACCAGTTGGCTTTGACGCTCCATGTCTTCAAAGTCTCCAACCAAATAGGCGACCTCTGCTGCCAGCACATGAAGCTGAAGGCTCAGGTCATACCGATCTTGCCAACTGTGACTGGTGAGCAATGACAACCCGGTTTGCACGAAGTTTCTGGCAGCGACGTAGGCTGTGGCACTTTTGGCTTTCTGGGCAGCGTCTAAGTTGCCTTGGGCTAAGGCTTGGCGTTCTGCGCGATCCGTCAGCAGTTCTCGTCCCAAATTGAGATGCCCAACGATATCGAATAGCTTTTCCTCTTGTTCTGCTGCCGATAGCTTGGTTTGTAGCAATTGCCCAATGGTCAGATGGGTTAGCTGTTTTCGAGCGGGATCGATGAGGGAATAGGCGGCCTGTTGCACGCGATCGTGTAGGAAGCGATAAGCGGGATTAGCCTGCTTTTGGCGATCGAATTGCTTTGATTCCTCTGATTGGAAAAACTTGTATAACTGAGTGTTGGGTAAAATAAATCCTTCTTGTAGCGCCTTCCACAGGGCAGTTGCTGTTTCCGTTAGAGACTGTTCGGAAATAATTGCCAAGGTTGCCAAATCAAACTGGTTGCCGACACAAGCCGCCAACTTCAATACTTGTTGCGTTTTCTCTGGCAACTTCTGCAATTGCAGCGCCATAAATTCCACTACATCATCGGTGAGAGCCAGAGCATTGATTTGAGTAATATCGCATTCCCAATATCGGCGATCGCCATTAAAGGTAATGTATCCGTCTTCGTGTAAGGCTTTGAGAAACTGCGTGGTGAAAAAGGGATTGCCTTTCGTTTTGCGATCGACCAGTTGCGTTAGGGGTAAGGCTAGTTCTGGGGAACAATGCAATGTATCGGCAATCAAATGATTGGTATGCTCAACCGCTAAGGGGTTCAGCGTAATGGTATGAACGTTCGCTCCTGCTTTTTTCAACTCCTCAACGGTTAAGATAAATGGATGAGCTGGTGAGACTTCGTTATCCCGATAGGCTCCCAACATCAGCAGATAGCCATTGTCATTCATCAGCACCTTCATCAACTGAAGCGAGGCTGAATCTGCCCACTGCAAGTCATCCAGAAAGATGACTAAGGGATGATCTGCGGTCGTGAAGACCTGAATGAAATTTTGAAACAATAAATTAAAGCGATTTTCTGCTGCTGTTCCTGATAGTTCTAAGGCTGGTGGTTGGGGGCCAATAATTTTTTCTAATTCCGGAATTACATCAATTAAAACTTGTCCATTCTCCCCAAATGCTTCTAATATTTTGTGTTTCCATTCCTGAATTCGCACATCACTTTCGGTCAATAATTCTCCCATTAAATATCGAAAAGCTTGCACAAATGCCGAAAAGGGAATATTGCGTTGAAATTGGTCAAATTTGCCTTTAATAAAATAGCCCCGTTGTCTAACAATGGGTTTATGTACCTCATTGACAACCGCAGTTTTCCCAATTCCAGAGAACCCAGCGACGAGCATCATTTCTGTTGCGCCACGGCTGACTCTCTCAAAAGCTTCGAGTAGGCTTTGAACTTCCCTGTCTCGTCCATAAAGTTGATCGGGAACAATGAAGCGATCGCACAAATCCCGTTGTGCAATGGGAAAAGCTTCAATATGACCTTTTGTTTGTAATTGCTGCCAGCATTGTTCTAGATCCCATTTCAGTCCTAATGCGCTTTGATAGCGGTCTTCGGCATTTTTTGCCATCAATTTAGAGACGATTTCTGATAGAACAGCCGGAATTTCTGGATTGATTTCATTCACTAATTTGGGCCGTTTAGCAATGTGACAATGCACCAACTCCATTGGGTCGTTCCATTGAAAGGGTAATTCTCCGGTCAGTAATTCGTAAAAAGTTATACCTAATGAATAAAAATCTGTCCGATAATCAATGCCCCGATTCATTCGGCCAGTTTGTTCGGGGGAAATATAAGCTAATGTGCCTTCGAGTACATTGGGGTTTAAGAGCGTTTGGGTTTCTCTAGGTAATAATGATGCAATACTGAAGTCGATTAATTTAACTTCTTTGGTTTGGGGATTAATCAAAATGTTGCTAGGTTTGATATCTTTATGAATTACCCGTTCTCGATACAACAGATCTAGGGCATCGCACAGGACTAGGGCGATCGACAAAAATTCTGGCAGTAACTGGCCTGGTAATTTTGACTGCAATTTGAAATAATTCGATAAAGCAACTCCTCCGAAATCTTCCATCACTAAGGCATAACTATGCTGGTAGTTTTCCAGGCTATAGGTTTGAATAATTTGGGGATAATTTAGATTTTTAGCAATCGTATACTGATTGCGAAATTGCACTAATTCACTGAAATTTGGATAAGGATTTTTCAAGAATTTAATGGCGACTGGTAAGCGATCGACTTCTCGCTCACCTCGATACACAATCGTTCTATAACCCTTATATAATTCTGTCTTGAGTTGATATCCAGTTAGATTCATGATGATTTCCCTGTTACTTGTTAGTCTGGTTGTTAGGCTGGCAATTACTAGATTGGAGAAGATGGCTAGGTTGAGATTGGCAATCGGATACAGAACTGGGTGCCGCGACCAACAGTTGATTCTACTTCGATATTCCCCTGATGTTTTTCGACGACAATTTGACGGGCAATAGCTAATCCTAACCCCGTGCCTTTACCCACGGCTTTGGTAGTAAATAAATGGTCAAATATTTTGGCTTTGACTGCCTCCGTCATGCCTTTACCATTATCGGTAATCCTAATTTCTACCAGTTTATCTACTAAGGATGTTTGAATGGTAATCTGATTGGGACTTGCCTTAATCTCTGCAAAAGTCTTTCCCATATTTGCTTCCTCTATCGCATCGATCGCATTGGCGATGATATTCATAAACACCTGATTTAATTGACCTGGAAAACATTCAATTTGAGGTAAATTTCCGTAGTTAGTCACCACTTCAATCGCCGGACGTTGGTCGTTCGCTTTCAGACGATGTTTGAGAATGAGAATGGTACTCTCAATCCCTTCGTGAATATTAAATGGCACTTTTTCATCTCTGTCAGCACGGGAGAACGTCCGTAGAGAAGTGCTGATATTTTTTAGTCTGTCGCAGGCTACCGACATGGAATCTAGCATTTTGGGCAAGTCTTCTAAGCTATATTCCAAGTCAATTTCTTCGGCATGAGTTTGGATTTTTTCAGTCGGATGAGTCAAAGTTTCTTGATAGATTTTTAAGTGTTCGACAATCTCGACGACAGTGGGTTTAGCTTGTTGCAGACTGGCAGCAATAAAGCCTAAAGGATTATTCATTTCGTGCGCTACTCCCGCCACCATATTACCCAAAGCAGACATTTTTTCGCTTTGAACAATTTGCAATTGCGCTTGTTGTAAATCTTGCAGTGCTTGTTCTAAATCTTGAGATTTTTGCTGCAAGGCAAGTTCTGCTCGTTTGCGATCGCTTATATCCAACACCAATCCATCCCACACTAACGTGCCATCGGCAAGTTTTTCGATTCGCGCTTCTCCGTGAATCCACTTAATGATTCCAGAAGGGGTAACAATTCGTCCTTCCCAGTGCCAGGGAGTTAGGGTTTGAGCAGAATCTGCAATGGATTGACGATGAGATTCAGCATCCTCTGGATGTGCCATATCCAAGAGGATCTGCACGTTGGCGATCGCTTCAGAGGCGGTGATTTCATAGAGGTCATAACAGTCGCTACTCATATAAGGCAGTGACACCGAACCATCCGGGGCCATTAGGAATTGATATACCACCCCAGGAACGTTATCTACTAGATGATGGAAGCGGGATTGAGCAGTTTTTAAATCATTGAGCGATCGGTGTAACTCTTGGGCATATTCCTGAGAACGTTGATAAAGTTGGGCATTTTCAAGAGAAATGGCGGCTTGAGCGCAAAGTAGATTCAGAATTTTCACGCGCTCGCTCGTAAACGCCCCTTTTGCTAAATTATTTTCCAGATATAAAATGCCCAACAACTTGCCTTGGTGTAAAATTGGACTGCACAAAATACTCAAAGGCTGCTGACGGATAATATAGGGCTCATTAATTAAGGTAGAATCTGCGGTTGCATCCAATAAAACAACAGTCTGTTGACTGTGCTTAACTTTGTAAATTAGTTTGTGGGTAATGTCTTGACTCTCTTCAACAGGAATTCTCTGCAATACTACTGGTTTTGTTCCCTGGGTAATTGCACCTTGAATTAGCAGATGATTTTCTTGCAAAAGCATTAACACGCATTTATCAGCCCCAGCAGTTTCAATGATGATGGAAAGTAACGATGAAAGCAGTTTTTCTAGTTCGATTTCACCGGAGATAGTATGAGATGCTTTGAGAATTGCTGTTAAATCTAAGGTTTCTGAGACACTGCTGCTATAACTGAAAGAACGGGTAGATGTCACAGTCCCCAAGGCGAAGATAGTTTCTTTAGTGGAAATAGTGGAAAGAGGCGAACGACTTTGCTGTAATATGGGGGCGAGTAATTGGGGATAGCGTTTTTCTAAGTCGGCGACTTTGGCTGTTGCACCCCAGCGTCCATAACAATAATATGCTTCTTGCATATAAAGAGCGGCGAATTTTTCCTTACCCCAGTTCAAGTAAAATTTAGCTGCTAGTTCGTTTGCTAAGGCTTCTTCTTGAATATATTCGTTGGTTTTCGCTCCTGCAATGGCGCGATCGAATAGTTCAATTGCTTCTGCCTTATTTCCCGATAAAATACTTAAAATAGCATTAACTATATCGTATTTATGAGCAAAATTTTGTGGGCAAATAATTGCCCAGAGACTGAGTTTATCTTGGTTTGAGTTAACTTTTTGAATGAAACTATTTTCTAAGCCTAGAGCATGACTACGACAGTATTCAGCTATCGCAATAGATTGATAGAAATTGATGGCTGCAACTTGATATTTTCCAGTAATAGTCCCAACAAGTTCTTCAGCCCCCCGCGCTGCTTCCACAGCTTGCTCATAACGTCCGTAAAAACATAAAACTTTAGTTTTGAGAAGCAAATAATGGCAAATTGCATAGTCACTATTGTTAACTCTACACGACTCAAGATGCTGCTGCTCAGTCGGGATATTCTCCACAGGAAAAGCTGTGAGTTCAGCCAGCCAGATATTTAATCCCGCGATCACATCCACAGCCAGTTGATAGTTAAGTTTCTTAGTACAAAACTCTAAATATTCAGGAAGATTTTGCTGAACTTCTAATACGCTGTCTCCTGCATAAAATGAATTGAGCAACTTGTACATCAAAAGATTACCTGAGAAAACCATTTCCCCAGACTGTAGTCCAGCGATTAATCCTTCATCAAAAATCGAACCTGAGCTACGCAGAGGACGCACCCAAGAAAGGAGATTATTGCCAAGCATATAGCAAGCTTTGCATAGATTGTCTGCTTGCTTAAATCGTTTGGCTAAACTTTGTGCGAGGAGTACAAATTCATAACCAGATTGATAGTCACGCTGATAGTATCCCAGGTACATTCCATAGGCTGCAAATCCGTTTCCTGATTCAGCTATTACGCCAAAGTTGAGAGATACTGAAACCATCGATAACGCGACGATAAAGTATAGCTCTCCCTTTTGTAGAACATAAACGGGTACAATTAAGTTATTCAAGATTTTGATAATCAGGCGTTTCTCTGGATCGGTAGCTTCTGGTTCATTGACCAGATCCTCTGGCTGGCGATTGGCTAATTTCAATTGAATCTCATTTTGGTAGGATTCAAGTTTCTTTGTTAAGTCTATTTCTGATAAATCAAAATTCAAGCAAGACAATGCTTTTTGTCCATACTGAAGTGCTTGCAGATAATGACCTTGCAATGTGAACATCAGAATTGCTAGGTTAAAGGCTTCAGATCTGTCAATTTGTCGTTTGGCAAAGCTAGAGATTGTTTCAATAATGGCTAGAGAAGATTTAAAATCTCCAGACAAATACTTAGCTTCTGCTAAATTGAAATAAACTTCTAGGGACTTTTCATAGTCTTGCTGCCAACTATCTGGAGGTAAAAAGCGTTCAGCTGCCGTAAAGTAGTTTACAGCAACCCCGTAGGCAGTAGCTTCTTTAGCCCTTTTTCCAGCAATACAGTTTAGCCGTAAAAGTTCTAAACGTTCTTCCTGGCTTCGATCTGCATCGAAGCCCTGATTTAAGTGATTAACGATGGCAAAAATTTTGCTACCTTGTTCTTCAGGCGAAGCATTAGCCAGCAGACGGTTGCCAATTTTGAAGTGAGTTGCTTGTTTTAAACCGTCAGGAATAAGAGAGTAAGCGGCTTGCTGAACGCGATCGTGGATGAAGAGATAACTAACACTGAGGTCATTCATCGCTTCTAGATCTTCAACATCATGTTCATTCCCTTGGAAAAACTTGTAGGTTGAGTTTTCTGGGATGACTAACCCCTCTTGAAGCGATCGCCACAAGTCTACTGCTACCCTATCTTGAGTAGTTTCACAGACTATTGCTAATGTTTCTAAATCAAATCGATTACCAATGCACGCTGCTAACTTTAATACTTCTTGTGTTGTTACTGGTAGCTTCCGCAATCGTCGGGTAATAAATGCAACTACATCATCTGTCAATGCTAATTGCGTCACCTGGCTTAAGTTGCACTGCCAATAACCGGATAACCGATTGAAAATAATACATTCTTCCTCATACAGTCCCGATAAAAACTGGATTGTAAAAAATGCGTTTCCCTGAGTTTTTTGGTAGAGCAACTGCGAAAGTGTTGCAGCGATATCATTGGGACACAGCAATGTATCTGCAACTAAACAGGTAATATCTGATTCCGCCAAAGGAGCCAAGAATAAAGTATTAATATTGACACCTCGTTGTCTCATCTCATTGAGGGTTAACATCAGTGGATGAGCCGGAAAAATTTCATTATCCCGATAAGCTCCGAGTACTAGCAAATACCCTGCTTCCGACTCGCTCATCAACAATTTTAACAAGTTCAAAGAAGCAGAATCAGCCCACTGTAAATCATCGAGGAAAATCACTAAGGGATGTTCTTTATTGGTAAATACCTGAATAAACTTGCCAAACAGCAGATTAAAGCGATTTTGAGATGCACTACCAACTAGCTCAACTACCGAGGGTTGGGAACCGATAATGTGTTCTAGTTCGGGAATGACTTCAATCAGAACTTGTCCATTTTCACCGACAGCAGCCAGAATTTGCTCCTTCCAGCGAGCTAGTTCTACATCAGATGCGCTCAAGATTTGTCCCATCAAGCTGCGGAAAGCTTGAACAAAGGCGGAAAACGGAATGTTGCGATTGAACTGGTCATATTTACCTTTGATGAAATAGCCGCGCTGTCGGGTGATGGGTTTGTGGACTTCATTCACGACTGCTGTTTTGCCAATACCAGAAAAACCAGCCACTAATATCAGTTCAGAGCTACCACTAGCAACACGATCGAAGGCTTTCAGTAAAGTCTGAACTTCTTTGTCTCTACCATAAAGTCGATCGGGAATGATGAAGCGATCGCACACATCCCTACTCGCAATCTCAAAGTCTCTAATTTCGCCAGTTTCTCTTAGCTGAATCCAACATTTTTCTAAATCAAATTTTAATCCCAACGCACTCTGATATCTATCTTCAGCATTCTTTGCCATCAGTTTACTGACAATTTTCGAGAGAACTGAAGGAATATCTGGATTAATTTCATTTACTAACGGTGGGGTTTTCGCCAGATGAGAATGTACCAATTCCATCGCATCATTAGATGAAAATGGTAACTCTCCTGTCAGTAATTCATAGAATGTCACACCCAAAGAATAAAAATCTGTGCGATAATCAATGCCTCGATTCATTCTCCCTGTCTGTTCGGGGGAAATATATGCTAATGTGCCTTCGAGTACATTGGGGTTGACTAGGGTTTGGGTTTCTCTGGGTAATAATGAGGCAATGCTAAAGTCGAGTAATTTAACTTCTTTGGTTTGGGGATTAATCAAAATGTTGCTGGGTTTGATATCTTTGTGAATTACCCGTTCTCGGTACAACATCTCTATGGCATCGCACAACACTAGGGCGATAGACAAAAATTCTGGCAGTAACTGGGCTGGTAATTTTTCCTGAGACTGGAAATAATCAGATAAAGCAACTCCTCCAAAGTCTTCCATCACCAAGGCATAACCATTTTGATAAGTTTCTAAACTATAGGTTTGGACAATTCGGGGAGAATTCAGATTTTTGGCAATCGTATACTGATTGCGAAATTGCACTAATTCACTGAAACTGGGATAGGGGTTTTTCAGTAGTTTGATCGCCACGGGTAGCAAGTCTACCTCGCGTTCACCACGATAAACTACAGTTCTCGAACCGTTATATAATTCTGTTTTGAGTTGATATCCAGTCAGATTCATAATGATTTATCGGTTAGTGGTTTGTCTGGTTGTTTAGCTTGAAATTACTAGATTTGAGAAGATGGCTAGGGTGAGATTGGCAGTCGGATACAGAACTGAATTCCGCGACCAAATTTTGACTCAACTTCGATACTCCTCTGATATTTTTCGACTACAATTATTTTTCTTTCCCCATGTCAACGAGATCGAGTGTGAGGAGTATTATTGCTCAATCGCCTATACGTTATTCCTGCTATAGCGCGAAATAAGATTATCTTATTAAAGGTGAGCCGCAGTAAATTATGGATTGCAGTTGATGTTTCAGTATTTTTGGATTCTGCAAATAACCGATATCTGAGAGTCAAATTGCCTATAAAAAAATCTGTTAGAAAATATTTACCTAACAAGTTAGGAGGATAAATTAACATTTCTTTCTTGATTACCTGGATGAATAATTTATTATACAAAATCTTGGTGAAAAAGTAGTGAATTTATAGGGTATTTTTAGTTTTGATTGGCAGATAAATTATAAATTCAGTACCTTTTCCTGGCTGAGAATAACAATCGATGGAACCGCCATGTTTTTCGACAACGATCGACTTGGCGATCGCCAATCCCAATCCCGTCCCTTTCCCCACTGCTTTGGTAGTAAATAGATGGTCGAAAATCTGCCGCTTCACCTCTGGCGTCATGCCAATACCGTTATCTGCAATGCGAACCATAACGCAATTGTTGGGAATAATTGCAGTACGAATCGTAATGCGATTCGGGCTGGCTTGAATTTCCGCAAAACTCCGTCCTTGATTCGCTTCTTCCAAAGCATCAATAGCATTGCCCAAGATATTCATGAATACTTGATTTAGTTGTCCGGGAAAGCATTGAATTTGAGGGAGATTGCCATACTCTTTAATTATTTCAATGGCCGGATGTAGATCGCTAGCTTTTAAGCGATGTTTGAGAATGAGGATAGTGCTATCGATTCCATCATGGATATTGAAAGGAACTTTGTAATTTTTATCAGCCCGAGAAAAGATGCGAAGGCTGGTGCTGATTTCGCGAATTCGATTCACCCCTTCTTGCATAGAACTGATTGATTTGGGTAAGTCTTCGCGAATGTAATCGAGGTCGATCGCGTCAATGAGAGCTTGAATTTCCGAATCGCGATCGTCATATTTCCGTTGGTATAAATCCAACAATCCAAACACATCCTTGATATAGTCCAAAACCGATGGAATATTGCCACTCAGGAAACCGACGGGATTGTTAATTTCGTGTGCTACCCCACTTACCAAATTGCCCAGCGCTGACATTTTTTCACTTTGGATCAAATGTATTTGAGCTTGTTGCAATTCTTGTAAAGCGTTTTCTAGTTCCTTTGCCTTTTGTTGAAGTTGAACTTCCGCCAGTTTGCGATCGCTAATATCTACTAGGATTCCATCCCATAGGATCGAACCATCGGCTTGCCGTTCTGGTTGAGACCTGCCTTGCACCCATTTGATTTTTCCCGATTTCGCGATGATTCGCCATTCGTGCAGGAAAGGCGTGAAGTTTTGGGCAGATTGCATCATCCCCCGCTCGATATCGGCGCGATCGTCCGGATGTTCCATCGAACGAAGGCTATACTTTCCGCCGACCATTTCCTCTGCCGTTACTTCGTAGAGGTGGTAGCAGCCAGAACTGACGTAGGGTATGGAAACAGAACCATCGGCAGCGAGGCGAAGTTGATAAATCATGCCGGGAATATTATCAGTAAGCTTTTGAAAGCGAGCTTCACTTAAGTGCAGTTTTTCCAAGGATTGCTCCAATTGTTTGCCGTAAGTTTGTGATTGTTGGTAGAGTCGAGCATTTTCCAGGGAAATTGCAGCTTGAGCGCAAATGAGATGGAGAACTTCGACGCGATCGCTGGTAAATGCCCCCGTAGCCAATTTATTCTCCAAATAAAGCACGCCTAAGAGTTTGCTTTGATGGAGGAATGGCATACACAACAAGCTTTTCGGCTGCTGACGGATGATGTAAGGATCGGCTAGTAACAAAGGATGTTCGATGACATTGGCGATCGCAGTTGGTTGCAAGGTACGTTTGACGGTGTTAATTAATGAAATCGGAACTTCCTGAGAATCTTCTAAAGGAAGCGATCGCAATAGGCTGGCTTTTCCTCCCAAACTCATCATCGCCTCAATTAACAGCTTGCCTTCTTTCTGTAGCAATAAGGCACATTTATCGGCTCCCGCATTTTCGATCGCCATATGCAGCAGCGTGGAGAGCAGCTTTTCTAATTCAATTTCACTAGAGAGAGTTTGAGAAGCTTTTAGGATAGTGGTCAGATCCAGTGCGCTCAAAACACCTCTGTTAGTCGAAGCGATCGATCGATCCGTACTGGATTGGGATGACCCGATCGTGTTAGCAACCGTAATTGTTTCATAAGGAGTGAAAGGCGAGCGCACCTGATGCAGAATCGGCACTAGCAATTTTGGATAGCGTTGTTCCAAATCAACCACTTTCCCTTTTGCTCCCCAACGAGCGTAGCAGTAGTATGCTTCTTGCATATATCCTTGGGCAACTTTTTCTTTACCCCAGCCCAGATAGAATTTAGCAGCCAGTTCATTAGCTAAAGCTTCTTCATTAATAAATTGATGCTCGCGAGCTAGAGAAATCGCTTTGTCATAACATTCAATAGCCGCAATTTTTTCATCCAATACCCGATGTTTTTCGGCCTCAACCAAATACCATTTATGCAAATGATTCATCGGCGCATTTTGCGCCCATCGATGCAGAGTAGTTTGGTGAATTTCCACTTCAGCAAGCATTTCAGATAATTTCATTTCTGGCTGCGTGGAGAATTTCGCCAGCTGCGTCAGGGCTGCATAAAAATGAAAAACAGGCACGAAAACCAGCCCCGATACAGCCATTAAATAAGGCTTGATTCGGACAAGACAATCTAGGGCATCCGAATAGCGATCGAACGAATAAGCAAGCAGTAATTTGTAGATATAAATAATTGCGATCGCCGTCAATTCATTATCCTCAACGTGCTTGGGAAGCATCACCGTTTCATCGTAAGTATTGCCAATTAAACAATTCGGCTGACTCACTATTTCCCTCAAATTCCGCACCGTTTGCCATAAAATACTCAAATAAATCTGGGCAGAATATTGTTTTGAGCGATTCAAAACAGCGCTATAAGCTGGGATTTCTGCTTCCCAAACATTTAGCTCTTTCCCGCTTAACAAACTGTGATGAAAGTAACTGATAATGCTATAGCCAGCTTGTAGCAAATCGCCAGTTTCCATACCAGCAGTGTAGCTATCTTTCAGCGTTGATAAAGTTGCTGACAGAGTTTCTCGACGATGTTGAATAAAGCTACCAAAAAAAGCCAGGATAGCTGAATTTAGTTCCCGTACATCGAACCGTTCCATCAAATTCAGCGCCAACTTACCAAAAGCATAACCAGTTTCGACTTCTTCCAAAAAGGTACATAAAACTAACCCGTGAATTGCATATCCGACCGACGATTTAGGTGCATTGCCAAACTGGAGTGATAAACTCACCATCGTGGCACTTAGGAAGGGCAATAAACCAGGCATTCCCACAAAAATCGGGGCAAATAAAGTTGCTAACAGTTGTAGGGCAGCTTGCGCGTTAGCATCGGTCATTACGGGCAGGTCTACCAGTTCCTCAATTTGTCTGCCTTGGAGTTGAGTCACGATGGTTTGTAGCGCTTTGTCGATCGAGGTTTGATTTGGTTCGGCGCACAGTTCGACTCCTAATAGCCCCAGTGCTTTTCTGCCAATTGCGATCGCTTCTAATATCTTGCCTCGTGCTGTCTGGGCAACAATTAAAATTTCATAAATTTTCACTCCATCTAAAATCGTTTTTGCTTGTTGCAACGCGATTTCTACCAACCGTTCCATGCCATCAAAATCACCATTTAAATAAGCAGCTTCTGTGGCAGCAACGTATAGATCGAAAGTCAATTCATACTGGGTTTGCCAACAATTTGCCGTCAGTAATTCAATCCCAGTTTGTAGGTAAATTCTGGTCGCAACGTGGGCAGTAGAATTTCGAGCTTTGCATCCCGCCGCCAAGTTTAATTTAGCTAAATTTTCCAATTCGTTTGGTCGATCGATTAACTCTTTTCCTATATTCAAATGTCCGACTATATCGAACAGTTTTTCTTCTCTTTCTATTTCCGAACAATTTTGCAAAAGTAGCTGCCCAATTTTCAGATGAGTTGCTTGCTTTTGAGAATCGGCAATCAGAGAATAAGCCGCTTGCTGTACTCGGTCATGTAAAAACTTATATGTAACTGTTATTTCTCCTTGGCGATCGATCGTACTTAATCCAGGTGTACTATCTGCTTTTTCAGCCGCGACGTTACCATTAACTAATGATTCTTGTTGATAAAATTTATAAATATTGCTAATCGGTAAAATCAAACCTTCCTGCAAAGCTTTCCACAAATCCGCCGCCGTTTCCATTTCAGATTTTTCGGAAACAATTGCCAGCGTCGCTAAATTAAAATAGTTGCCAATACACGCCGCAAGCTTTAGAACATTCTGAGTATCAACTGGTAATCTCTCAATTTGACGCGCCATAAATTCTACTACATCATCAGTGATAGCAAGCGTTCTCACCTTTGTCAGATCGCATTCCCAACAGTTACGTTCCAAGTTTAAAGCAATCAATTTATCTTCATACATTGACTTCATAAATTGATTGATAAAAAACGGATTTCATTTCGTTTTTTTGATGACCAATTCACTCAATGGCAGGGCTAATTCCAGGGAACAACTCAATGTATCTGCCACCAACTGATTTACAGATAGTTCATCCAGATTGTCAAGATTAATTGTCGTTACTTTAGCATTAAATTTTTGAATTTCTGTTAACGTCGATATCAACGGATGAGCGAGCGTTACTTCGTTATCTCGATAAGCACCAATCAACAATAAATAAGGGTTTTTTGTTTCGCTCATTAACATTTTGATTAAGTGCAAAGAAGCAGAATCTGCCCATTGCAAATCATCAATAAATATCACCAGAGGATGTTCTTTAGTAGTAAAAACTTGAAGAAATTTTTGCAACAAGAGATTGAAGCGATTTTGGGCTGCGATCCCCGACAATTCCGGTACGGGTAGTTGTTTACCGATAATGCGATCGAGTTCGGGAATTACCTCGATGATTACTTGAGCATTTTCCCCTAGCGCTGCCAATATTTTTGTTTTCCATTTCTCCAATTGGCGATCGGTTTCACTCAATAATTGCCCCATCAAATCACGAAAAGCTTGCACGAAAGCAGAGAATGGTATATTGCGATTGAACTGGTCAAATTTACCTTTAATAAAATAGCCCCGTTGTCGAACGATTGGTTTATGTACTTCGTTGACAACAGCAGTTTTACCAATTCCAGAAAAGCCCGTTACCAGTATTAGTTCGCTTTGGTGTTGAAAATTTTCTATTTCTAATTGTGATTCTTTTATTCCCGCTACTCGGTCAAAAGCATCTAATAATGCTTGCACTTCTGCTTGGCGACCGTAAAGTTTTTCAGGAATAACGAAACGAGCAGAAATATCTCGTTCTCTTAATTTAAAGGCAGGAATATTTTTACTTTCCTGCCATTGCTTTAAACAAATTTCTAAATCCTGCTTTAACCCCAAGGCACTCTGATAGCGATCTTCAGCATTTTTCGCCATCAATTTCATCACTATTTCTACAACAATTTGAGGAATTTCTTTCCTTTTATCTTCTAAAAAAGATGGTTCTTTGGCAATATGGCAATGCACTAATTCCATCGGATCTTGAGAAGAAAATGGAAGTTGTCCGGTCAGCAATTCGTAGAATGTCACTCCCAAAGAATAGAAATCACTGCGGTAATCAATTCCTCTGTTCATTCGACCGGTTTGTTCTGGAGACAAATAAGCCAGAGTTCCTTCTAACACATTTGGGTTTTGAATTTCTTGGTTTTCTTTAGGTAGTAAAGAGGCAATACTGAAATCAATTATTTTAATTTGGTTGGTCTGCGGATTAATCAAAATGTTGGCAGGTTTGATATCTTTATGAAGAACGTTATGTTGATGTAAATGTTCTAAAACATCTGTAATTTGAATAGCAATCAAAATAAATTGCTCTAATTTCAGTGCTTTCTGTCCGCAAAATTGCTGTAAAGAAATACCACCAAAATCTTCCATTACCAACCCATAACCATTTTGATATGGTTCTAAACTGTAGGGTTTGATAATACCTGGTATCTCTAGACTTTTGGCAATTGTATACTGATTGCGAAATTGCACCAATTCGCTGAAAGTAGGGTATTGCCGTTTCATCACCTTGATGACTACGGGTAAATTGTCATCGGTACGAATGGCGCGATAAACTAATGTTCGACTTCCCGAATAAATTAATTCGGTAATTTGATAGTTGGTAAGGTTAGCAGTTGTATTTAGCGGGTTATTTATTGACATAGTGGTTTGCAACAGGTTTTCTTGTTAAATTGATTGGACTGCGATCGATACTAAAGGCTATTTTTACTTTCTGATTGAGTGGGTAAGGTAATGATAAATTCCGTTCCTTGACCTGGGGTGGAATTAACGTGAATTGAACCGCCATGTTTTTCTACTACGATTTGACGAGCAATCGTCAATCCCAATCCAGTCCCTTTCCCGACTGCTTTGGTAGTAAATAGATGGTCGAAAATCTTTTCTTTGACTGATTCAGTTATGCCTTTACCATTATCGGCAATCCGAATCTCTACCTGGTTATCTACTAAGGATGTTTGAATGCTAATTTGATTGGGGTTTGCCTTAATCTCTGCAAAAGTGCGTCCCAGATTTGATTCCTCTAAAGCATCGATCGCATTA
>NZ_JBHFNU010000021.1:0-272127 GCF_041929145.1 Aerosakkonema sp. BLCC-F183
ACGGGAACGTTAAACGCCTCTGGAGACATCGACCTCTACATTGGTGAGGAAACTCCTCAATGTAAGCCGAGTCGTGGAAAGAGGAAACCCAGAAAGTGATTTCTGGAATCGCCGTCCGTTCACGGCGGCGAGGATGTCAAAGTATATAAGTTAGACAAATCCAACTCCGAACCTTATTCGTATTTCTAGAAGCTGTTGAAACTAAAATGACTGTACCTTCTGTATCGGACTCGATCGCACTAGCTAAAGATGTGGTGTGGAATAGACAGCAGCAAATAGCGCTGCTATCTGGGGAAATTTTGCTGGAGACGCGATCGCACTCTGCCTGGGGCGGTGCTTGTACTGCGTCAATGTACCTACCATGCAAGCGATCGCAAGCTTGGCAGCAACTGACGGACTACCCGCGCTGGGTGCAATATTTTCCCGATCTGATCCGCAGTGAAGTTTTACACCGAGGTGATAACCTGACCGGCAAAAGCAAGCGGTTGTATCAAATTGCCAGGAAAGCTTTCCTGATGTTCACCGCCGAGGTGGAAATCTACCTAAAAGTAATTGAGGTAGTCCAGCAGCAAATTCAGTTCCGGATGGAAAAAGGCAGCTTTATCGATTTTGCCGCAGATTTAAAGCTACAAGATTGCAGCAACGGCACTATACTTACGTATACCGTACAAGCAACGCCTAACATTCCAGTGCCATCAATTTTTATTCAACAGGCAATGCACTTAGACTTACCTGCCAATATGCGGAAGATGCGTCAGGTTCTTTGCAGTTAAGGAATAGGGAAATAACCCTCTGTAGCAAACTTTAGGAGAAACGTAATAACTCGCGCTCCTACACTTTCGATTTGAAAATATAGGGTGGGCAATGCCCACCCTACAATTTTAGAGATTTTGCGTGCAAATATATTTCCGCCTGTAGATGATATCCTTAAAGTAACCCAACAGGTTAAATACTAACAGGGTCTAGTAGGAGGAAAAAAATGGGTTTCAAGTTTGGCTACCCGACTATGTTAAAAAAAGCTTATCCGTCCATCTTTACCACACTATTAACCGTGCTTTCTATGGGGATAACTGCTACCGCAGGAATTTCCAGTACATACCACAATCAAAATTCTGCCAAATTTGCTGGAATTAAACAATTTGGCCCGATAATACGAGCTAAACAAGATGAAGGTAAAAGCACGATTAGCTCATTGAATAGGGCACAACAAGCTTATTATGTTGAAAATAACCGATTTACAGGAAATTTTGGCCAATTAGGGGTAGGTATTAGCCCGGAAACTGGCAATTACAGCTATAAAGTTGCTGTCGTAAATCCCAGAAGCGCAAGGGCAACAGCTTCAGCAAAAGACTCTAGAATCAGGAGTTATACGGGGGCTGTTTTTGTCATCGGGTCTGGCAATAATAGCAGAACAATTACTGGTATCTGTGAAAGTAACTCTGCAACAAGAACCCCTCCGGCTATGCCTCGACTTGTGCAGAATAATATTCAATGTCCTGCCGGATCTAGAAAGATCTAAATACAATGCGACGGGCTGTAAATTTACCCAATCCGTCGCATTTAGTAGCGATTTATTTTTAAAGAAATTTGATTCGATCGGCTTGCAAGTAGATTGTTTGGTTGCTCAGTTGTTGAGCTTCTGCGGCACTTAAACCCCATTGGGTTTGAGCTTGTTGAGAACTCGGCATCGGTTTGATAATACCGTTGAGATTAAGTGCTTGTCCCGGTTTAACAACAACTTTGTTTTCAGCGCTACCTGCGTCTAATACTGGATCGAGAACAACGAAGAGTTGTTGGTTGTTACCTGCACCCACCCAAAAAGTACGATCGCCATTGACATTTTGAGCCTTAATATTTGTTACTTCTACCCGCTTGTTAACAAGGGACTGTTGATCTGGTGTAGTGCCAACAATTGCTAAATCGGTAATTGGTTCCCTCACAACAACAGTCTGAGTGGGAATGGGACTGGGCGTCACCACGACAGTCTGAGTGGGAATAGGACTGGGTGTCACCACAACAGTCTGAGTGGGAATAGGACTGGGCGTCACCACGACAGTCTGAGTCGGGGTAGGAGTGGAGGTAGCAGCATTTGGGTTATTTGTGGTGTCGTTACAAGCTGCGATCGAACTGGCCATAATCGCTATGATAGTGGCTCTACTAAACCATGCTTGTTTGCCAAAAAAATTCCGATTGAATTCCATAGTCTTGACAAGCCTCCTTATCACTTTCGCTCAAGCTGGCAGTTCTTTTTATCAAATTTTGGCTCTACCTTTCTTTGATATGCTTACTCTAAACACTAAAAAAGGCGTTACGCTTCCCCCTAATGGAATAATTAACTTGGCTGAAATGATAAGGATTTGAAATATTAAGGTTAATTATCCAGATTTTTGGTTAGCAAAATACAGCCTTTATGTTCCTCTAGAGATTCAAAAAATTTCTTTCCCTCGAACGTATAGGACTTATATTCGATCTCTAGTTCTTCTTGAAATCCCAGCTTTTTAAATATGTGCTGAGAAACTAAGCTGGTTGCTTCCGTTACTGCCGTTTTATAATTTTTGCTTTTGGCTAGTTTTAAATTTTCTATGACTAGCTTAGAGGCAATATTTTTTCTTTCATACTCCTCCATTACACCCAGCATAGAAATATGAAGTATTTCTCCTTTATTTATCTGGCGATCGGCTTGGTATTTTTCGTCCATCTGTAACAATAGATTATAAATTACTTCCAACTTATCGGTAGTATTTGCTACTTGTTCGGGGAGACCGCTCATCCAATCCTCGGAAATAATGAAACCGCAAATTTGATTAGTTTCTTTATCTTTAGCAAGCAAAGAAAGTTTTTCTTGTGCAGCTTTTTGACAGTAAGGTTCAGCCAAAGTACGATATTCTTCGTAGGTGATTCCCAGGAGTTTAGTCATTGGCTCTCGTTGTGGGAAACAATCACAGAGACAAGCGACTGTATCCTCAACGTCTTCCGGTTGTAAGGTTCTGAAAATTATGTCGTTTTTTTCGTAGGAAGTCATAAATTAGACGTGAAAATGCAAATATTTTATTTTAATCCATTAGGGAGGTTTTTTCTATATTTAAGCTAGTAATTTCCCGAAATCATCCTATCTAGTAGCGCTTGCGAGCTATCTTAAAACCGTAGTTTACATACTGATATTGCACATTTCGGGTCGAGTGCTACGAACAATACTGGAACGAAATAAAGGCTCGTTTAGAGTAGGCATCACACCCATCTCGATCTTCAAAGATGATATTTGCAAATATTTATCTAAGATAAATTGCACCAGGTTTTTATTGAGGATTTCCCAATAGTCTGTTTCATTCCCATAAGTGATGAAAAAATTATCGATATCTTTTTTAACTGACATCAAATCTGGGTAGTCTTTTTGGTCGATCGCTTCTGCTGTCAAACGATAAGCTACTTTCAAATTGAGGATAGCTCCTCCCTGATGCTGAATCGCGTAGTTTGGCAATTTAAATGTAAAGATTTCTGCTTGTCGATCGCATTCGGGAACAGTTTCAGATATGGAGGGTAATGTAAATAGATTGAAGCAAAGCATCAAGGCTATAAGAAAAATCACAAATTTGCGAAACATAGTTTTTGGATTGGGCGTACAAAGCTCAAAAAGCGCGTTATTCAATAATTTTAACGTTTGATAGCAAATCTGCTTCCATTGCTAAGGTCATCCGCGCCGCTACGCGATCGCCCCTGCATAATACATATTTCGGTATTTTTGTCAATTTATTCTCAATTTATGCTAGTAAACTGGCCCTCCAGTAATTCCACTTTTTTAGTCTAATTCGGTCAGCATTTCGATCGTACTGACGCGAAAGCCGCAGGCAGAAAACAACTTTCTTGCTGCTTCGTTAGGTGCAGCCGTATCGAGTCGAATTTGTTTGACACCCATTTTATTAACAAGTGCGATTGTCTGCATTACCATCTGGCGGGCAATGCGTTGCTGACGATACTCCGGTTCCACCCAAATATCGTGTATAAAAGCATATTCCTTGAGACGATAAATGGGTATTTCCCGTTCTACCGTTGCGGCCAAAAATGCCACCAATTGTTTTGATTCAGGCGCTTCAGTTTCAGCGACTAAAAAAACGGCGCGATCGTCTGTTGCTATTTTACTCAACCAGCGATCGTATCGCAATTCTGGATTTGGTAAAAAGCCATATTTGGCAGCATCCCAATCTTCGTGCAAAGCACAAATTTTGGCAACCATCGGTAGGACTGCGGGTACATCAGCGGGTGTCGCGGGACGGATTATCATCATAGGGAAGCAAAGGTGTAAGTTGGGTTTCGCTATTCCTCAAACCAACCTACCGCGTTTTAAGACAGACGACGAAAGTAAATTTTCTCAAAAGTGCCGCATTCCAAAGAATTACCTTCAACAGTAACTTCTTCGCCATCTATCCAAGCTTGCTGTGACTCATACCCGTGCAGATGCACTTTCACACTTTGGTAAGGGAAAGTAAAATCGCCTTGCTGTTCCCAAGTTAAATCTAATCCTTCCTCAAATAACACGATTCGGAATACATCAAAGCGCGATTCTGCATAGCCGTCACCCGCATCGCCGTACATCCATCCTATGGAGTTTCCTTGCACGGGTGGGTAGAGATGGAGAATTAATTGCTTAGCTTCTTCCATTGGCAGAATAGTACCGACTTTTACCAAAAGAGGGATTTGCTCTAATGGTGCTTCCAGATTAACTTGCTGCGATCCTTCTAATAAGGCATCATCCCAGAAATTATACCAATGTCCTTTTGGTAAGAGAACATTGCGCGATCGCGCCTCTGCCTCAAAAATCGGACATACCAGGAGAGAATTACCCAAAAGGAAAGCATCATCCACATCCCAAAGTCGAGAATCCTCACTATCAGACCAAAAAACCGGACGAACGGGAGGATAACCCTTCCGGGACGCTTCCCATGCCAAAGTATAGAAATAAGGCATGAGTCGATAGCGCAATTGCAAGAATTGCCGCATGATACTCAGATAAGGTTCGCCATAACTCCACGGTGCGCGATGGGAAACGTTATTCGAGGAGTGAGTCCGGAAAAATGTCAGAAAACTCGACATTTGGAACCAACGGGTGTAAAGTTCCGCACTGGGATTCCCCTGAAAACCGCCGGTATCTGGGCCACTGTAAGGAATTCCCGACAATCCCAAACCTACTACCGTTGAAACGGTAATCCGCATCGCCTCCCAGCTACACTCGATATCGCCAGTCCAAGTCCAAGCATAACGCTGCAAACCTGCCCACCCGGCACGAGAGACGATGAAGGGGCGTTGGTGGGGTCGATGGTGGGACAAACTTTCGTAACCGGCTTTTGCTTGCAGCAATCCATAAAGATTATGGGCTTCGCGATGGTCGCCGCCTCTGCCTTCCATATAATGCTGGGTGGGTTTGGGAAGAGAGCGATCGCCCCATAAAATAAAAGCAGCCGGTTCGTTCATATCGTGCCAAAAGCCTGCTACGCCGACATCCAGCAGATATTCGTACTGGCGACTCCACCACTGGCGAACGACTGGATTTGTGAAATCGGGGAAAACGCACCAACCCGGCCAAACTGGGCCAGTAGCTAGCTTGCCGTTGGGTAATCGGCAAAACGCTTCCAATAACTGACCTTCCAGAAATAAGTTGCTGTGGCGGCTGTACTTGATGCCGGGATTCATAATCGCGATAAACCGCACGTCTTGCTGTAGCAGTTCCTTGGTAAAACTGGGTAGCTTGGGAAAGCGATCGGGATCTATAGTAAAAGCGCGGAAACCTACTTGAACGTCAATATCCAAATGAATCGCACTCAAAGGCAAGTTATGTTCCTCAAATGACCTCGCTTCGGCGCGGACAGCTTCTTCGGTACGATATCCCCAGTGAGATTGATGATAGCCCAAAGCCCAACGGGGAGGCAGCGGGGCACGTCCCGTCAACTCTGTGTAGCGTTCCAGCAGTTGCGCGGGTGTGCCGCAAGTCACGTAGTAACGCAGCGAACCCCCCTCGAAGTCTGCTGTCGCCATATCGCCAAGGGTAAAAGTGGCTTCGTAAGAGTTTTCGTAGAAAACTAGGTAACTGCCTTGCTGGTGCATACCCCAATAAACTGGTATACACAAATACATCGGATCGGAACCTACACCGTACATCCCGGCAGCATCGTAGTTCCACATCCGATATTTAACTTCCAGTCTGCCGTCTTTGGGGTTACGCAGGTTGAGCGGAAAAGCTCGTTCTCCCAATCCGTAGATGTTTTCTTCTTTACGCAGTAATGCTTGATGAATCCACCCTTCGGCTTTGCGCTGCGGCGGCATTTCTTCCCGCACGATCTGTCCGGCTGCATCGCAGAATTTCACACTGCCATCGATCCCGACGATGACTTTGAAAGTATCGCTCGATACGCTATAGCTATCTTCAGCTTCGTCTAAATTTGTTTGTACTTCCGGCCATTGGTGGCGGGCAATTCCGTAGGGGACGGGAGGTATACCGGGTCTCCAAGCAAGTCGGACTAAATCGGCAGTCAGAAAATATACTTCCAGTTCGGCTTGCTCGAAGTAAAAGTAAGCACCTCGGCTGCTTTTCTCAGCGCGGATAAGTTTGCCGGGGTTGTCAAAAGCTTCGTCGGATTGGGGAGGGGGGAACTGCTGTTCGATGCGATCGCGTTTAAGTGAGTATAAGAATGCGTGTGGCGCAAAACCCAAGTAGAATAGGGTTCCTGTAAAATACTTCCATCTTTGCGATATTTGCTTCCAGAAATTCATAGTGCGATAGTTCGAGCCAACATTTTGACCCGCGTAAAAGTTCGTTTACCAGTTAACTTTTTTAGAGCAAAACAAATTCTGGCTCAAAAGCTCATCAATCTTGGGTAAGATTTCTTTTCTACTACTGTAGCTGTAGAGGTAATTCATAAATTACCTCTACAGTTTAAGTCCAAATAAAAAACCCCTGCTGTCAGGGGCATCATCAGAGTGCATCTACTTAATTAAAAGGTAATTCCCGATCTGTACTCGGCAGTTCACACAAGCGGGTGAACTTTACCTTACTATTGTTCGGAAATTAAAAATTAAAAAGCAATTTCTAATCTTTAATTTTTTGCGATGGCGCGGCTAGCGAACCATCACCGAGACCGGCTTCGCGCAGTCTAACAGCACCGATATTGCGACTGAGAACTGCCAATCCCGCCAAGTGCGCCTGCAAACCAGCGGTACTGGCGCAGCAATCGGTAAGTACGATCGGTTCAATACCGAGATCGAAAAGATCCATTGCCATTTTCAAAACGCACATATCGGTGTCGATACCGACAATGAAGATTTTATCGATATAATCTTTTTGCAAGTAGTCAATCATAGTATCTGGCATACCACACAACCCCTGTTTGGAAAAGATTAATTCGGGTTTAGCAAAAGGTTGTAATTCCGGGACAATATTGGTTTCCGGTTCCGCATCGCAGCTGTGCCAATCAAGGAATTTTTGGTACGGCCCTTCTTGAGAATTGACAAATCGAGTGAATAAAATATAGTCATATTCGTTGCGCTGGATTAATTGCGCGATGCGTTGCGGAATGTGATGCGTGAATTGGTTGATAAAGCCGGATTGTACGTCAAAAATCAGTAATGGTTTTGACATTTACAACAACCTTTGAAAGTCGGTTATTTTTCCTTCTTCCCTAACCCCTAACCTCTAACCCCTAGTCCCTAGTTTGCCACCGATTTGGAGAGACATTAAACGTATAAGTTTCACCGTGACGCAGATATTTGACGCGATCGTCTAATCCAGCCGAGGTGACTGCTTGCATAAAATCTTCCAGCGGCGATTTGAAAACTGTGTAATCGTTATAGTGAATTGGTATGCTCAATTGAGGAGCAATAATTTGAATTGCCTGCACCCCTTGTTTGGCATCCATAGTTAGTAGGATTCCAAAAACTTTTGTGCCTCCCAGGTGTAGCAAAGCTAAATCAATATCGGGATATCGTTTGGGAATTTCGTAGATATCTTTATAAACGAGGGTATCGCCAGTAATATAGAGCTGAAAAACCGTTTTTCCAGCTTTTGACTGGAACTCTAGCATACTTCCCATTACTGGCGGCAGTACACTTGCCAAAACGCCGGGGCCGTGCCTTCCAGGTATGGCAGTGATGCTCACTTTGGCATCACCTTTGGTAACAGTAAAACTTTCCCAGTTATTGAGTCCGTGCGGTGAGGTGAAACCTTTGTGTTTGAGTTTGGCAGCGGCGTGGTGGGTGGTGATAATTGGTAAGTTTTTATCCAGCTTTTCTGCGGCGACACGATCGAAATGATCTTCGTGCATATGAGACAGCACAACCAAATCAAGGGGAGGTAGCTGCTCTATTTCTATAGCTGGATCGGTTGTGCGAGTTGAGCGTATCCCGTAACCTAAATGTACGTGGTCTCCCTGATGCAGAAAGTTGGGATCTGTCAGAATGGCGAATCCCGCGTAGCGCAAAAGGACTGTGGCGGTGCCAACGAACAAAATTTCACCGCTTTCTAAGTTTAAATTTTCACCCTTTGTTGGCAGTTTAAGTCCTTTTGCTTCATTCATAAAACGCTCCTTTAAAAGGTATTGATTTTCAGCTTATAAAAGGCACGACATTCTTTCCATCCTGACAATAAAACTGTTAGTCGCGATCGTAACCGGATTTATAGCGATCGCTCGGTCTTTCCACAGCAGCAGCATTTTCTGGTGCTTCATCGAGTCTGGTGGAATCGCCACCGAGATCGACAAGCTGTTCCACATCTAGTGTGGGATCGGTAGCATCATCAATTACGCCGTTAGTGTTGGTATTGGGTTTGGTCGAAGTGCTTTTATGACTTGCATGACCACCTGGCATAAATATTTCCTCCGCTCGTATGCGAACATACCTCAGCTTAGTTCCGCCTATTAGAACAAATACCTATCTTCAGGCTTAAATTCAAATTTAACATATCAGCACAAAGGAGGATTTATAGGTCATTAACATAGAAATGGTATCGTTACTAAATGCAATGCGACTTTTCAAAATATAAGCTTAACTGTTCGGCAAGTACCCGAACATTGGGTTTTCTAAGCATGGTTAAGTGATTGCCAGGAACTTGATGAACTTCGACGACCGTCGCTGATAATTTGCTCCAACCCATAGTAGGATCTTGATTGGTAATGCTAGTGCGATCGCTACTTTTAAAAAGAGTTATTTTGCCGGGATATACTTGAGGCACATAGCTAACAGTTGCTGCACTGTTCGCTTGAAATACTTTAAATATTGATTTACTTGTTAGTTCTTTTAATATCCGTCCTCTAGACTCTTTCGATATAATTTTGCTTTGCTGCTTGTCGTCAGCCGTCGCAAGATAAAAGTAATCCAGCGCAAAAGGCCATATATATCGCATTCCTGTAGTTAGGAGAAACTTTAAACCATCCCAGAAAGAAACTTGATTGCCCGGTAGTGGCGCTAAAGTGTCAAGCACAGCAAGTAAAGCTACTTCTTGTCCTGATTTTTGCAGTTGTTGAGCCATTTCAAAAGCAACTAAACCGCCGAAAGACCAACCGCCTAAAAAATAAGGGCCGTTTGGCTGCACCAAACGCAACGCTTCAATGTAGTAACTTGCCATATCTTCGATGCGAGTTAAGGGCGGTTTTTCTCCATCAAGACCGAGTGGTTGTAGTCCGTAAAATGGCTGTTCTATTCCCAAATGATATGCCAATTCGTAATAAGGAAAAACCATACCAAAAATGGGATGAACGCAGAAAAAAGGTGGTTTTGCACCTCTGGGATGAATTGCCACTAAGGGCGACCAAGCCAGAGAATTTGTTTCTGGTAAGAGAGCGTTGGCTAAACCTGCAATTGTGGGGTTTAAAAATAAGGATGATAGGGGTAACTGGCGGTTAAATTGTTCGTGAATTATATCGATGAGACGTATAGCTAACAGGGAATCTCCTCCTAACTCGAAAAAGTTATCGTAAATGCCTATATTTTCAATCTTAAGAAGGTCAGCCCAGATTTTTGCTAGGGTTGACTCTGTTGAAGTGCGAGGAGCGATGTTTGATTTTGAATTTGAGATTTCCGATTTTAAATTAAATGGTGCAGGTAAATTACGGCGATCGACTTTGCCGTTAGCTGTTAGCGGCAGAGAATCTAACAGTATAAAAATTGAAGGCACCATGTAATCTGGCAATTTATTTTTGATAAAATTGCGGAGTTCTACGCTCGTCGCTGTCAGATTTTGATGAGAAATAATATAAGCTACTAAACGTCGATCGCCTGGTATATCTTCGCGTACAATTACCACTGCTTCCCGAACTGCTGGATGCTGATTTAGCACCGCCTCAATTTCTGCTAATTCAATGCGAAAACCGCGAATTTTTACTTGTTCGTCGATGCGACCGAAAAAGTCAATGTTACCATCTTTGCGATAACGAGCTAAGTCACCAGTTTTATAAAGATGCAGAAAACCTGTTTCGTAAAGACGCAGAAACCCGGTTTCTTGAAGAAACCGGGTTTCTGAAAGCGAAATAAACCGTTCGGCAGTTAATTCTGGATGATTCAAGTAACCTTCAGCGACACCATCACCGCCGATGTACAATTCACCGATAATGCCGATGGGAACAGGCTGTAAATATTTATCTAATATATAAACTTGAGTGTTAGGAATGGGACGACCGATCGAAGGTTTTTCGCTGTCATCGGTAATTTCTGCAATTGTAGCCCAAACAGTTGTTTCAGTTGGGCCATAAGCGTTAAAAAATTTAGGGTTCGCAGGCGAGACGCCTGCTTGTGGCACAGGCGTCTCGCCTGTGCCACAAGCAGCCCATTTTTTGACAATATCTTGACTGCAAGATTCGCCAGCAGAAATAATAGTTTGCAGCGCGGGAAGTTCTTCTTTTGGTAATACTGATAACACCGCAGGCGGAAGCGTGACGTGAGTAATAGCTTTTTCGCGCAATAGTTTTATTAATGGTTGTCCGGGCAGAAGAGATTCTTTTTTTGCTAAGAAAAGTGTTGCTCCCGATCCTAGTGCCATGACTATCTCGAAGATGGAAGCATCGAAACTCAATGATGCGAATTGAAGGATGCGATCGCACTTTTGCACTTTGAAGATTTCTCTCTGAGCTTCTACTAAATTGGACAGTCCTTTATGTGGTATTAAAACGCCTTTAGGTTTTCCAGTAGAACCGGAAGTATAGATGACATAAGCTAAGTTTTCTAGCGTTAAATTAACAAGAGGATTTTTTTGGATCTGTTGTGCAATAGCCTGCCAATTTTTATCGATGTAAACGACAACAGAAGTGCTACGTGCTTCTGTTTTAGTTTTGAGCGCTGAATGAGTTAATAACACTGATACTTGAGCATCCTCAAGCATGAAGTTCAGGCGTTCTTGCGGATAGGTAGGATCTAAAGGTAAGTAGGCTCCGCCTGCTTTCAAAATACCTAAAATTCCGACGATCGCATCTAGAGAACGTTCTAAACAAATACCAACTAAAGTTTGTGGAACTACGCCCAATTCTTGCAAATAGTGTGCGAGTTGATTAGCTCGGTTATTCAGTTCCCAGTAGGTTAATTGCTCGTTTTCAAATACTACAGCTATGGCATCGGGAGTTTCTTCTACCTGCGCGGCAAATAAGTGATGGAAACATTCAGGAATTTTGGATTTTGGATTTTGGATTTTGGATTGAATAGAATTAAACTCTACTAGCAATTGATGTAGTTCTACATTTGTCAATATTGGCAATTCTGAAAGGCGCTGTTCTGGATTGGTAACAATAGCTTCTAACAAGCGTTGATAATGTCCCAACATCCGAGTAATTGTAGTGCGATCGAATAAATCAGTGCTGTACACAACTTGACATTTTAGACATTCCAATTCTGACCAAAAGTGAACCTCTAAATCTAACTTCGCCGTTCCCGGATCGAACTCCAATAAACTCAAAGTTAGTTCTGGTAAATATAGCGCTTCTACAGGCGTATTTTGCAAGCTGAAACTGACTTGAAATAGGGGATTGCGGCTCAAGTCACGCTCTGGGTGAAGTTCCTCGACCAGCTTCTCAAAGGGCAAGTCTTGGTGAGCGTAAGCGCCCATCGTTACCTCTTTCACCCTATTTAACAATTCTGGAAAAGTTGGGTTTCCGGATAAATCTGTACGCAGTACTAAACTATTGACAAAAAAGCCAATTAATCCTTCTATTTCGCTGCGGTTGCGGTTAGCAATTGGCGAGCCTACGGCGATGTCTTCTTGTCCTGTGTAACGATAAAGTAAGGTTTGGAATGCTGCCAGGAGAGTCATAAACAAGGTGACATTTTCTTGCTGGCTTAATGATGCGATCGCCTTACTCAAACATTGTGGTATTGTGAGAGATAGTTTTGCGCCTCGGTAAGTTGGAATTGCGGGTCTCACTCGATCTGTAGGCAAGTTCAGTATCGAGATTCCATCTAATTGCTTTCGCCAATAAGCTAACTGAGTTTCTAGCACTTCACTTTGTAACCATTGGTGTTGCCATTCGGCGAAATCGGCGTACTGAAGTGGTAGTTCTGGTAACGAAAAAGGCCGCTTTTCTACAAAAGCTGTGTAGATAATTCCGAGTTCGCGAATTAGCACGCCGATAGACCAACCATCAGCAACAATGTGATGTAAATTCAGCAGCAGAATATTTTCTGTTTCAGTTAGTTGTAATAGCGTTACTCGCAGCAATGGCCCTGCGGTTAAATTGAAAGGTCGCTGTGCTTCAAGAGTTGCCAAATGTTGCGCTTCGGTTTCTCGTTCAGTTTCTGATAAATTGCGTAGGTCGATCGCGGGAAGAGGTATACTTAAAGATGGTGCGATCGCCTGCATAAGTTGCCCCTCCACCATCACAAACGTAGTGCGTAAAGTTTCGTGGCGACGCACAATTTCGTTGAAAGTTTGCTCTAAGGCAGTTAGATTGAGCGCACCTGTTAGGCGCACTGCTGTTGACACATTGTAAAAAGGATTTTCCGGTGCTAATCGAGCGAAAAACCACAGCCGCTGCTGGGCAAAAGATGCCGTCAATACAAATACTTCTGCTTCTTCAAAAATATCGGCTCTGGAAATATTCTCCGTCATGCTTCAACCTGGCTTAAAAATTTCCCAACAAGCTGCATAAATTTTTATTTTGGATTATTATAATTCCATTCCTCGTTGTGCTAAAAAGCCTTTGGCTGGTGCTAACTCCTCTTTGTTTAAAATTATAGTTGTTTTGCTATTTTTTATGTACAAACGATAACTTTGTATAAAGAAGCTGTTAACTTTTTCGATTTTGTCAATTGCGCTCCAAGGAATCAGCAGAGGTGACGAGCCAATGTTAAATGGCGGAATGATACTCAGATATATTCCTTCGAGAGTTATGCCCACGTTTAGCGTTCCTTTGTAGCGAATCCCACCTACAGAACCATGTCTCATATAGCGAATGTTGGGTGGGGGTACTTGGTTAGTTTTGTATAGTTTTGCAAGGCTTAGCCAGCTTCTCGAAAATAGGAACCAAAAAATAATGACGTTAAGCATTATCACTATAATAATCATCAGATCGCGAGAGTCGTTCATAATTTTTTATTTTCAAAATCCAATATTTATGCTGGTATGGCAGTCATTCACCTGTTCCCAGTTTGTCAAATATCTGTCAATATCGCAAGTAGTAACTCAAGTTGCTTGAATGACTGCATTGTTGTGCTTTAGCGCTCAAGCGCAACAACATCCCTTATAAATATAGGACTTACGCAAAGAAACCGGGTTTCTACGAAAAATGGTAGGTTTCACCGTGAAAGATCGACGAAGAAACCCGGTTTATAGCCCCAGCGTGCGTAAGTCTTGAAATATAAAGAAATTGTTAAATTTGCCGTGGCGATCGCATCGCGTAGCATAGGTATATCGCATTTAGTCCATCAGCGATAAAGCCTGTAATTACTGCTGTTAAAACTTTCTGAAGCCGACCTTAATTTTTCCTGAGAAATCGCTGAAAAATGCTGAGATTTAACTCAGCATTTTTCAAGCAATTGTTTAAATATAAATTATTGGCAAACCTAATTCCTCAGTTATACTTGGTTTAAGTCTAAAGCAGAGACGCAATTAATTAAACCATATTAGACAGCAACTATGGACACAAGCACTGAAACTATCAAAGTCGTTCCTCCTGGAGAAGGTAAATCTTTCTGGCTACTAGGCGATTTAATTACTTATAAAGCAGTGGGAGAAGAGACTAACGGCGGATTCTCTCTTTTGGAAATAACCGTCCAACCGGAAAGTAGTGGGCCTCCACAGCATTGGCACAGGGAAGAAGTTGAGGGATTGTATTTACTGGAAGGAGAATTGTTAATTGAAAGCGGTGAAAAAAGCTTCACTGCTACACCCGGTTCGTTTGTTCTGGCTCCGAAAGGTATTCCTCATACCTATCGGAATTTAACAACATCGCCCGCCAAAATGTTGGCAATTATTACTCCGGCAAATGCGGGGAAATTTTTTGAAAAAGCAGGTGTACCGGCAACCGATAAGTCTACACCGCCGCCGCCACCGGAACCAGAAAAGCTCGGAGAATTAATTGCGATCGCGCAGGAGCACAACATCGAGATTAATCTACCCCAAATGGTGTAAAAATAGTAGATAGATATCCAAAGGAACCCGGTTTCTAGGAGAAACTGGGTTTCTGGACTGACAATCAATCATTTAAGGCAGTGGAAAAAACCGAAAAAGAGAAAATGCTGGCAGGCGAATTATATCTCGCTGCCGACGCCGAATTAGTTGCCGATCGCAAACGCGCACGTCGTCTGAGCAGAGTATACAATAATACTACTGAAGAAGAAACGGAAAAGCGCACGCAAATTTTAACGGAATTATTTGCCAAAGTTGGTGCTAATGTTGAAATTGAGCCACCTTTCTACTGCGACTACGGCAGCAATACTTATGTTGGCGATAAATTTTACATGAACTTTGGCTGTGTCATTCTTGACTGCAATAAAGTGGAGATTGGCGATAGCGTTTTATGCGGGCCTTATGTTCAAATTTACACCGCGTCTCATCCTATCTCACCGGAAATTCGTCTTTGCGGTAAAGAGTTAGCCGCTTCTGTCAAAATCGGTAATAATGTTTGGCTCGGAGGAAATGTTATCATTTGTCCAGGAGTAACTATCGGTGACAACACAACTATAGGCGCTGGCAGCGTGGTTGTAAAAGATATACCTGCAAATGTTGTTGCTGTGGGAAATCCCTGCCAAATTATTCGCAATTTATCTTGATTTTGCACTCTCAAGTATGACCGAAGCAGCAAACATCACCCAGGAAGAAAAAAGGTTAGCAGAAGCACGGGAACGCCAAGCACATTGGCAGCGTTGGGGGCCATATTTGAGCGATCGCCAGTGGGGAACTGTCCGCGAAGATTACAGCCCCGATGGTTCCGCTTGGGACTATTTTACACACGAACAATCTCGTTCTCGCGCCTATCGCTGGGGTGAAGATGGGATTGCGGGAATTTCCGATAACCATCAGCGGTTATGTTTTGCTCTTGCTTTCTGGAATGGCGAAGATGCAATTTTAAAAGAAAGGCTGTTTGGCTTAACGGGAAATGAAGGCAATCACGGGGAAGATGTCAAAGAATATTATTTTTATCTCGACAGCACTCCTACCCATTCTTACATGAAATGTCTGTATAAATATCCGCACCAAGCTTTTCCATACGATCGGTTAGTTGCAGAAAATGGGCGGCGCAGTCGCAAAGAGCCAGAATTTGAATTGCTCGATACAGGGATTTTTGATGATGACCGTTATTTTGATATTTTTGTAGAGTATGCCAAAAATTCGCCAGAAGATATTTTAATTCAAGTTAGTATTATCAATCGAGGTGCAGAAGCGAGAAAGCTACATCTGTTACCAACTCTTTGGTTTCGCAACACTTGGTCTTGGAATGGCATCAAAGATAAACCATTCGCGAAAGTCAGTCATACAGAAAATAAATTCAGCGTTATCGAAGCATCGCACCCCACATTGGGAGAAAGATGGCTGTACTGTCAGGATTCACCAGAACTTCTCTTTACAGAAAACGAAACTAATAACAAACTATTGTTTGGTGTTAGCAATGCTTCGCGTTACGTGAAAGATGGCATTAATAATTATATTGTACATAATCAAAAGTCAGCAGTCAATCCCAATAATATGGGAACCAAGGTGGCAGCATATTACTTGTTAACCGTTGATGCTGGCGAAACGAAAGTCATCCATTTGCGACTGAGCGATTCGGCAAATTTATCGCAACCGTTCGGTAGGGAATTTGAAGTTATATTTAAAACTCGTCAGCAAGAAGCAGATGAATTTTATCAGCGGATTGCTCCCAAATCGCTGTCAGAAGATGAGCGAAACGTGCAGCGACAAGCTTTCGCGGGTATGTTGTGGAGCAAGCAATTTTATCATTATGTTGTAGAAGAATGGTTGAATGGCGATCGCGCTACTCCACCACCACCAGAAGAACGCAAACGCAGTAGAAATTGCGAGTGGTTTCATCTTTATAATGACGATATTCTTTCAATGCCAGATAAATGGGAATATCCTTGGTTTGCGGCTTGGGATTTGGCTTTTCATACTATTCCTTTGGCGATGGTAGATCCCGATTTTGCGAAGAAGCAACTCGATTTGTTGACGCGGGAATGGTATATGCACCCCAACGGCCAAATTCCGGCCTATGAATGGAAATTTAGCGATGTCAATCCGCCCGTTCATGCTTGGGCTGCGTGGCGCGTTTATCAGATAGAAGAAAAAATGTACGGACGGGCAGATAAACGTTTTTTGGAGCGAGTATTTCAAAAGTTGCTGCTCAACTTTACTTGGTGGGTAAACCGCAAGGATGTCGAAGGAAAAAACGTATTTCAAGGCGGATTTTTAGGTTTAGATAACATCGGTGTTTTCGATCGAAGTGCGGAACTGCCGACAGGCGGACATATAGAACAGTCTGATGGCACAAGCTGGATGGGAATGTATTGCTTAAATATGTTGGCGATCGCGATCGAACTAGCTAAAACAAATTCAGCTTACGAAGATATCGCCAGCAAATTTTTCGAGCATTTTTTGTATATTGCTGACGCGATGAATCACATCGGCGATACTGATGGTTCGTTGTGGGATGAGACGGATGGTTTTTACTACGATGTTTTGCATCTCCCCGATGACAAAAATTTAAAGTTAAAAATTCGTTCAATGGTGGGATTGATTCCTTTGTTTGCGGTCGAAACGCTGGAACCGGAAACTTTAAATAAACTGCCTGGGTTTAAAAAACGGCTGGAATGGTTCATTAACAATCGACCGGATTTGAAAGAAAATGTCGCTTGCATGGAAACCCCAGGTATCGGTGCGAGAAGATTGCTAGCAATTGTTTATCGCAGTAAACTAAAGTGCATTTTGAAAAGATTGCTGGATGAAACAGAGTTTTTTGGAGATTATGGCATTCGCGGCCTTTCCAAATATCATGCCCAAAATCCATATATTTTTAATGCCAATGGATGCGAATTCCGAGTCGATTACGAACCAGCAGAATCTAGCAGCAATCTTTTCGGCGGCAATTCCAATTGGCGCGGCCCAGTTTGGTTTCCCGTAAATTACTTAATTACAGAAGCGTTGCACAAGTTTTATTCTTACTTGGGCGATGATTTCAAAATCGAGTGTCCCACAGGTTCGGGTCAAGAAATGACGCTGCGGGAAGTGGCGATCGCATTGTCTCGTAATGTTGTCAATATTTTTCTAAAAGATTCTTCTGGTAATAGACCTGTTTACGGTAAAATTGATAAACTGCAAACCGACCCTAACTGGCGCGATTCGATCCTTTTTTACGAATATTTTCATGGCGATAACGGTACGGGACTTGGTGCTAGCCATCAAACCGGATGGACTGGTTTAGTAGCAGAATTAATTCAACAGTGTGGAGAGGATAGGAGTAAAAATATCGCTTCTAGTTGAGCGCCCTTACTTTTAGAAACAATGCGGCTATTAGCGTACAGATTATTGTCCGCTCAAGCCATCACGATATTATTCTAATAATTTAGATTAATAATATAGGCAGATGATTAAGCTTTCAATAAAGCAATTTATTCTGACTGCAAGCAATGCAGAAAGTGCTACAATAAATCTTGGTTTTTATCAAAGGATTGTGCAGTAAATTTGTCGCTTCTTCTACTGCCAGAGGCTGACTGAATAAATAACCTTGCATCTCTTCTGATTGCAAACTTCGCAATAATTCCAATTGCTCGCGAGTCTCGACTCCCTCTGCCACTACTTTTAAATTAAGGCCGCGTCCGAGCGTAATCATAGCAGAAATAATTGCTATATCCTGCGGGTTATCCTTCAAATCCCGCACAAAAGACTGATCGATTTTAAGCTTATCAAAGGGGAACTTTTTTAAATAACCCAAGGAAGAATAACCAGTACCAAAATCATCAATAGAAATGTAAACTCCCAACGTTTGCAAGTCTCGCAACATTTCACTGGCAAAGTCAAGATTCTGCATAATAGTAGTTTCGGTAATTTCCAGCTCTAAATACTGAGGATCTAGCCCTGTCTCTTCCAACACCATTGCCACTCTAGATGCGATGTTAGGTTGTTGGAACTGCCGAGGCGAAAGGTTAACTGCCACCCGCAACGGCGAAAATCCCGCATTCTGCCAAGCTTTATTTTGGGCGCAAGCAGTCCGCAGCACCCACTCGCCGATCGGTACAATTAATCCGTTTTCTTCTGCTAGGTGAATAAATTGTCCTGGTGAGACTAGACCCAGTTCTGGATGTCGCCAGCGTACAAGAGCTTCCATACCGATGATTTCCCCAGTGTTGATGTGTATCTGAGGCTGGTAGTAAACTTCAAACTCACGCTGCTCTAGCGCTTGGTGCAGGCGATTTTCTAACGCCAACAATTGGGAAGCTTGTGCGTTCATCTCCGGCTTGTAGAACCGATAATTATTCCGACCGTGTTCTTTAGCGCGGTATAGTGCGGCATCAGCATTTCTTAATAAAGTTTCGGCATCTTCACCATCGTGGGGATAGAGCGCAATGCCAATGCTACTGGTGATATGTAGGGGTGGGGTTTCCTCCCCCGTAGCGTGTCCTTGCAGGTAAAAGGCTGGCTTTAGAGCTTCGAGTATTCGTTGCCCCACCTTTGCGGCATCTTCTGGGCTGGTAATTTGGGGCACCAGTACGGTGAACTCGTCGCCTCCCCAACGCGCAACGATATCGCTTTCCCGCAAACAGGCTTTCACTCTCTCGGCAAAGCCTTGCAACAATCGATCGCCTACAGCATGACCCAGAGTATCGTTGATCGTCTTAAACCGATCCATATCCAGAAACATCACAGCCAGCATAGTTTTGCTATTATGGGCATTTGCCAGGGCTGTTGATAGGTGCCGATCGAACATTGTGCGGTTAGGCAAGCCGGTCAGTAGGTCGTGAAAAGCGTGATACTGGATCGTCGCTTCTGCTTGCTTGCGATCGCTGATTTCGCGCACAATTACCAAGACTTCATTTTCTCCGCTCACAACGATACGAGCTTCTTGATAGGAAACTTTAGCATCTTCGCAAGTTAGCTCAAACTCATATATTTGCGTTTCGCCAGTAGAAAGTGCTTGCTTGATGTAATACATCCGTTGCCGAGCTATTTCTGGTGGCAACACATCGTATATATTTTTACCCACCATATCGCGGTGAGTCGTCCAAGTCTGAAAATTTTTTGCCGGGATCGCATCCAGGTAAGTGCCATCTCCAGTGATTCTAATCATCAAATCGGGTATAGCATTCAGGAGAGCGCGATTTGCCGCCTCGCTCTTGCGAAGCAACTCTTCTGCCTGTTTGCGATCGGTAATGTCCCGCCCTACAGCACAGATAACTTTCCTGCCGCCGCAGCAAATTAGATTAAGGCTTACCTCAACATTAACTAAGGAACCATCCTTACGACGGTTCCAGCCATCGCTAATTAATAAGAATTGTTTTTCCGTTAAAAGCAGGTTGATATCGGAGTTAATAATTTCTCTGTCAACAACAAGGATATCGTAAAGTGTCAGTTCCAAAAATTCCTCTTGTGTGTAACCGAGCAAATTACAAATGGCCTGATTTGCTTCCAGAATACCTTTGCTATCAACATCAACAAAATAAATACCTCCGGAAGGTTGTTCGATCGCAGCGCAGTAGCGTTTTTCGCTCTCCATCTGTATTGACCTCTCAGCAAATAACAGTTCTACTGCGCCGAATAAAATTGTAATAGAAACCCTTCGCAAGTACTATGCGGCCAGAAGAATGCCTATACCGTTTGTAATCCAATATATTTTTCGATCTAAGTACTTTCACATCATAGCTCTCAAAAACAGTTTGTTTAAGTTAAATTGACAATACTAGCCTTAATACTTTTGTTAAAACCCAAATATAGTTCTGATATATATAAATAGCATCTGTCTTCCGGTAGAAAAATCCATTGTGTTAACCGTAACATTGATTACCGTATCAGGCTTGAATCTTAATTGCACGCTTAACTTTGCCCTTTAAGCCACAGAAGACTTAATAAACTAATCTCTCGACCATGATTAGAGATCGTTCATTTGACGATCGCCGATTGCAGTCCTGTCTTTAAAATTTACTTAGTATAAAAACATACATATTATTTGCAATAGTTTGGTTCCAACGGGTATATCCCGCGTTATCCTTCCAGCTTACTTCAAAATTCGCAACTTTTTCAGAGTTATGATTAACTTAATCCTCAGAACGAACATTTTTGCACTACACAGCACGATCGGTATGTCAGTATTAAGGTATAACAGGAAGATTAATACCTCTGTTTGTTTAACAATATTTAGTTTTTTCATCAACCCATAGATAGGTTTGGTAAATTTTTGCTCATCTTTGGTGGGATTTAATTGCGATCCAGAGATGCACATTAGATAATGATTTCCAATGCGTAATTACTCCTATCAACCAAAAGCTTACAACCAGAGACTGACAAGGCATTTAGCGATATCTTTCGGTGGAGCGGTGTTGGGGAGCGCCTGTAGTTGTTATGTTTATTGTTGGTGAAAAAAACCGCAGCCGAGCGGGTTATGCTACTCAAAATCTGAAAGTTATTAGCTGGAAAGATTCAGTGGTTAACAATTAGGAAGACAGTTTAGATATTCCCTTGCTGAACGGACAAAAAAATTTACGGAGGAAAGAATAGAGATGAATCAGAACGAACAGACATTTTCTCAGGATGACGAGAATGTCCAATATAATATGAGTCAATCTGATGCTTCTTCAACAGAAGAAAAGATTGTCAAGAGTGAGAACGATCGCGAAAACACTCAAGAAACGAGCGATCGATCTGCCAGTCATCCAGTTGCTACGCGCATTGGCGCTGCTGCTGGTGGAGTAGCTGGAGCCGCAATTGGTAGTTTAATTGGCGGTCGTCCTGGTGCAATGATTGGTGCTTTAGCGGGCGCAGTAGCTGGCGGTCTCACCGGTAACGATGCAGGTGAAAGTGTCAGTCAAACAGTAGAAGGTGTAGTAGATGCCGTCAAAGGTGTAGCCGAAGGAGTTAACCGCACTGTAGAAGATGTGGGCGATGCAGCAAAAGGTACGCTTGAAGAAGTCAAGCCTTCTGTAGTAGGAATAGCCGAGTCCGTCAAGAATACAGTTGAAGAAGCCAAACCTTCTGTAATAGGTTTAGCCGAGTCGGTAAGGAGTACAGTTGAAGAAGCCAAACCTTCTGTAGTAGGTATGGCCGAGTCGGTAAGAAGTACAGTTGAAGAAGCCAAACCTTCTGTAGTAAATGCCGCCCAAACTCTTAACGAAGCAGTTGAGGATGTTAAGCCTTCTGTAAAAGATGTAGCGCAGTCCGTAAAGAGTGCTGTTCAAGAAGTTAAACCTTCTGTAGTAGAAGCAGTTAAGGGTAGCGCTGAGGGAATTAAAACTTCTGTTCAAGGTGTAGGAAACGCCGTCAGAGATACTGCTGAAGAAGTCAAACCTTCTGTAGTAAACGCGGTTAGAGGTAGCGCTGAGAAAATCGAATCTTCTGTTCGAGATGTCGGCAATGCTGTCAGCGATACTGCTCAGGAAGTCAAACCTTCTGTAGTAAGCGCCGTTAAAGGTAGCGCTGATAAAATCGAATCTTCTGTTCGAGATGTCGGCAATGCTGTCAGCGATACTGCTCAGGAAGCCAAACCTTCTGTAGTAAATGCCGTTAAAGGTAGCGCTGAGAAAATCGAATCTTCTGTTCGAGATGTCGGCAATGCTGTCAAGGATAAAGCTGAGTCAGCCAAATCCTCTATAGAGGAGTCAGGAAAAGGTGCAGTTGAGGATGTCTCCTATGTGACTATTCTTGACAACCGCACTACCCCTGTAGAAACTGGAATACCAGCCATTACCCCTGTAGATACGGTAATGCCAGCAACTCCTGCTAGTGCAAGCTTTTATCCAGGAGATGTCGCTCCAATGGAAGCATATGCAGATACTGGTTACATTCAATCACCAATGTCTACCACCGCAGATTTTAACGCTCCCAAAGCAGCGGACGACGACTTTGTTGAATCCGAAGAGGAGATGCGTCGGCGACAGTCAAACATTGATGCTGAAAACAGGAGAATTATCGATCGCAGCACACCGCTGTAAGAAATTTGCTTAAGCTTTTTGTTTGCTTAAAGCTAGTAGTTAATTAGACATCTCCAAAAATTCTTGTGGGGTAGGCATCCTGCCTGCCATTTGAGATTCTTTTGGAGAAGATGTCTATTAGCTTTGATAGAGGGTGGGTCAATAAGATACCCACCCTTTATCGTAAAATATGGCTAAAGTTGGTTGCGATCGCAGCGACTAAAAGCTTTCTTTATTGCTTATTAAACTCCATTTTGAATTACGCCAAGGGTACTCGTCAGGATATTTATTTTTGATGATTTTATTCCCCTCTATAAAAAACTCCGGTTTAACTGATATTTCCGTCGAGCCAACTCGGTAATTAACAGTGTAAAAACCTGTAGTTTCAAAATTAGGGTATAATTTTATAAGATTGGCGCACATAGCTCTATCTACATCTTGAACTCCAGGTTCTTTAGCTTTTCTATACCAAAGAGGGGAAATTGTAACTGCTACTTGTTTTTTGAGAAAATAGCAGTTAACATCAACTAAATGATCTTTTTCGTTCAAAAATGATGGCCATTTACCAAGGCTTTCGCAATCATCTTAAGTGATGAAGTTGCCTTGGCGATCGAGAATCTTTCTTAATGAGTAAGCCCAATCTAATTGCCATTTACTTACCAATTCGACTAATGAGGATATGTGATTCTCATCCACCCAGTTGTCCTCATCTAAAAACACCAGATAATCGCCATTCGCTAAATAACAGTTCGCCCCATAGATTCGGTGTCCGTTAAATCTATCTTTTCCCGTAGCATAAGGCCAAGTTACCACATAAGTTTGTTTCTTAAGTTCGATTTTATTTATTATCTTGAAAGCTTCATCCTCTCTTTCCTTGCCATCGATGACGATTATATGTTCGATATTTTTATAGTCCTGATTTTGTATACTTTCAACGTTTTGCTTTAATAAAGGATCGCCAGTTGTGGGCGTAATAACGGAAACTAACATTTATTGGCTCTCCACCTTAGTTAAAAAAATCGATTATTAAATTAATACAGAAATATGAATACTTGTGCTAATTGCTCAACATTTATTTTTTATCAACCCTATGAGAGTCGTTATTGAGGTTTTGGAGGGTCAGAGGTCTTCGCTTGCTCAGGATTCTGCCAAGCTCCAGGTGGTATCCAGACTTTATCAAATGTTTCTCCTTTCGCTACAGATGCTGATTTTGGCTCATACAACTGATGCAAGATAGGGACGCATAACGTTGGAAACTCGGCAAATTTTGGCATAGTGCCAAATTTCATCTGCTGTGCTGCGGCGTTTTTTCCAACAGTCACGTAGAGCTTCGATCGCAACGTCCAGTCCGATTTTGTTGCGATATTTGAAGCAGTCTGCCACTGTTTTTGCGGGGCTGTAGACTCGTACTGGCACTCCTTCAATTTGATGTTCTTCAACGCCAGCACTCAGAGATGGGCCAGACATATACACAATACGCAGGGGGAGAATATCCTCCTTTGGAGTACGTGCTTTATTGTCAATAGCCAGCCAAACCTCAAAAGGCGCTTGGGTTGTGAGTTCGTGGAAACGGAGTGCGGAGAGCAGACAGACAGTAGCATGAGGCACGCGCTTGCTGGCTTCAGCGAGACTGTGGTTCTCTGTCAGCTCGGCATCAGTCAGAGTATAGATACCACGGCCCGATCGCATTAGCAGCCCTTGCTGTTCCAGACGGCGCAGGTACTCTCGCTCAATTCCCTCCTCTTGGAAGTCCCTCGATCGGATAACGCCTTGATTTTTCACTCGTTCCAGCACTTGTGCAGCTTTGGAATTAGCCATATAACTCTCCACGTTGTTACAAAGCGTCGGTATTTATAAATATATACCTACATTTTGTCACAAGTTCCTGATTTTGGCTGCGTATTATATCAAATTTTATTGCCATATGCAAATAGCTAACTTGGTTTGGGGCTTAATATGTTAATTAAATGCTGCAAGAGATCTCTATTTGCTTTCTTTGTTCAATGATGACAGCTTCATCCGCCGACTCTCGCGAGAAATAGGCACCAAAGCAGGCGCTTTACTTTCAGTATTACTATCTTTAAAACTTTCCACCACCTTAGATAATTCGGCAATTGTCGGTGTTTCAAAAACGCTACGCAAAGGCAACTCCACCTTGAAAGAGTCGCGCACTCTGGAAACAAGCTGAGTCGCGAGTAAAGAATGTCCTCCCAATTCAAAGAAATTATCGTGAATACTCACTCGCTTAACTCCCAGAACTTCCGCAAAAATTTTCACTAATATTTCCTCAACAGGAGTTCGAGGTGCAACATAACCTGCTGCCAATTCTGGTTTAATTGGATCGGGTGCGGGTAAAGCGCGGCGATCGACTTTTCCATTCGGCGTCAAAGGCAAAGATTCCAACACTACAAAAGCCGAAGGCATCATATATTCAGGTAGCTTTTCTGCCAGATACATCTGCAATTGCGGCACTAATTTACGTGCGGCTTTAGCTTGTAGGGGATTATTGGCGTATGTTTGCCACGGACGTAACTGAGTGGTGTGTGGAAAAATTAATTTTTTGCTGCTTGCATCTTGTCGTTGCAAGACTACGTTGTAGCGCCCTTCGCTATGAGAATCTGACCAGCTAATATCTATGTTGTACGGTACATCTAGAACATACCAATCTTCTGGATCGACTCCTATGCGATCGAGCTTTTGCAAAGCTTCTCGCATCTGGATTGCAGTTGCAAACTTTTCTGTATTGAATAGCCATTCTGCCGTTTTTACCGCTGCCATTACCCGCGCATTCGGCACATTGGCGATGCCTAAAATTTCCGGTTGATTCTCAATCAATATCTGCCGCACTGTTGAGATAGTTAAGTTATTTTTCTCCCAGTCCAAGCAGTCTGGAAAACCCCCCTCCATCCCCCCGCCACGGGGGGAAGCCTGTTTACCCCCCTCCATCCCCCCGCCACGGGGGGAAGTAAGAATGCTCTGGCTCCCTCCCCGTTGCGGGGAGGGTTGGGGTGGGGTTCTTTCACCATCTTTTTCAACACCAATATAAAGAATCGCATTATAACGAAACTGAGTTAATTCATTATGATGACAACCTCTTATCAACTGCAACTGCACGTCATTAATTTGCGGAAAGTGCTGTTTTAATGCACTGAAAAAAGCTGGGTCGATAACTAATTCAGTTTCTTGGAAAATTTGCATTTGTACCCGTTGCTGCAACTGTTCGCGGGTGAGAGATGGCTCGGCTTGATGCAGTTGCACCGAGGCATGGAAAGCTTGCAGCAACGGCAGGCTACGCACGTCTCCTATAAAGATAACACCACCGGGAGCAGTTGCCTTAATAGCGCCTTCGATCGCACGCAAAAGATAGTCTATGTTGGGAAAATATTGCACAACAGAGTTGAGAATTACCACATCGAAACTTTTAGCTTCTATTCCCTCAAAATCAATAGCCATTTTTTGAAGCAGCGTTACTTGAGGTAATTTTTGGTTTTGCAAATGCTGTCGGATGTAGTTAAGCGAAGCAGAAGAAAAGTCGGTTCCACAATATTTATGGCAGTGAGGCGCAATTCTGAATAGTAATAAACCCGTTCCACAGCCAATTTCTAACACGCGGCTGGGTTGCAATGCGAGGATTTGTGCGACTTGGTTATTCACCCAGTCTTGCATTTGCTCTGCTAGGATTGGCTGATTGCTGTAACTGCTATTCCAACCGACAATATTAAATGTAGGATCTGGATGGTTGACAGATTGATTGTAAGTTTCGTTGTAGAGCATTTGCCATTGGGAAATTTGCTCATTCTGCAATTGCTTTTCTTTAATTTGTGCTTGTTCGCTGCTGTATTCTGGATTCAGCGCAATATAAGCTACTAAACGATTTTCGCCTGCATATTCGCGGTTGGTTACTACTGTTTGTAGCACGGCTGGATGCAGACTGAGTACTGATTCTATTTCGCCTAATTCAATGCGGTAACCGCGAATTTTTATTTGCTCGTCGAGACGACCTAAAAATTCGATGTTACCGTCTGCTCTATACCGAACTAAATCGCCTGTTTGATAAAGGCGTACTTCTGGGAGAAATCCGGTTTTTTGGAAAAATCGCGTTTCTGTTAATTCCGAGCGGTTTAAATAACCTCGCGCCAGTCCATCACCAGCTATGTACAGTTCCCCAGGAATGCCAATAGGTACAGGTTGTAAATGTTTATCCAGCACATAAACTTGTGTGTTGGCAATAGGACGACCGATCGCAGGCGCTACATCGGCTTGCTTGCTGACAGGAACTATCCCGGAAGTTGTCACAACAGTATTTTCTGTTGGCCCATAATTATTAAATAGCTGAAAAGGATATTCAACTATAGGATAGTGATGTAGTTTGTCTCCGCCTGTGAGTAAGGTTCGCAAAGCTACTGCGTGCGGCCAATCTAATAATAAAACTTTTTCCGCTAAAGGTGTTGGTAAAAAGCTAATAGTGATTAATTTCGATACTAAATAATCTCGAATTTGTTCGGGCGATCGCTTAGTTTCTTCATTTGTGAAATAAATGCTAGCTCCTGCACTAAGATAGGGCCAAATTTCCCAAACACAAGCATCAAATGCTACGCCAGAAATCTGTGTAGCTCGATCGCTCGGTGATATTGCAAAGGTTTTTTGATGCCAATAGATGAGATTTAATAATCCCTTGTGTTCGATTTGAACTCCTTTAGGTTTTCCGGTAGAACCAGAAGTATAGATGACATAAGCGAGGTTGTTTGTTGTAAGGTTGCTGCTCGGATTATCTTCGCTTTTTTGAGCGATAGTTTGCCAATCTTTGTCCAAGCATATAATTTTTGAATTTTGCGATCGCACTCTGCTAAACCAGCGATCATGCGTCAATAAAACTGATACTTGAGCATCTTCTAGCATAAAGTTTAAGCGCTCGGACGGATAAGTTGGATCTAAAGGAAGATAAGCTCCGCCTGCTTTCAGGATGGCCAACATCCCAATTACCATATCAAAGGAACGTTCTACACAAATACCAACCAAAACTTCTGCGCCAACACCCATATTTTGTAGGTAATGTGCAAGTTGATTGCTGCGTATATTTAGCTCTTGATATGTGAGTTGCTTATCTTCAAATACTAACGCGATCGCATCTGGGTTTTGCTTGACTTGCTCCTCAAATAAGTGATGAACACATTGATTTTTGGGATACTCTACTTGAGTAGCATTCCATTCGACTAACAACTGGTGTAGCTCAGATTCAGTTAATAGCGGTAATTCTGCAATTGCTTGTTCGGGATTGCTAACAATACTTTCAAGCAGGTTTTGAAAATGTCCCCACATCCGATTAATTGTAGATTCATCGAATAAATCAGTGCTGTAAATGACAAAACCGCTGATTCCTTCGGCGCTATCTACCCATAGCTTATTGTTGGGAGATGGTTCCCATAAATGAAACTCCAAATCAAACCGCGTCGTTTCGGTATCAAATGGCAACGAACTTAGCATTAAATCTGGTAATTCTAGCGGCGACATCGGTGCATTTTGTAGCGCAAACACAACTTGAAATAAAGGATTTTGGTTCAAATTGCGCTCTGGATGCAGTTCTTCCACCAGCTTTTCAAAAGGTAAATCTTGATGAGCGTAAGCTCCCAAAGTAACCTCTTTGACTCGCATTAAAACTTCCCGAAAAGTTGGGTTTCCCGATAAATCGGTACGCAGCACCAAACTATTGACAAAAAAGCCAATTAATCCTTCGATTTCGCTGCGGTTGCGGTTGGCAATAGGCGAACCTACAGCAATATCTTCTTGTTGCGTATAGCGATAAAGTAAAATTTGAAACACTGCTAGCAGGGTCATGAACAGTGTCACCCCTTCCTGCTGCGAAAAAGCCTCTAGCGCTGCGCTCAAATTTTTAGGTAATTGTATAATTTTACGCGCACCTCGGTAAGTTTGAATAGCCGATCTAGGTCTATCTGTCGGCAAATTTAGTGTAGAAATGCCGTTTAATTGTTGCCGCCAATAACTAAGTTGCGTTTCTAACATTTTACCTTGCAACCATTCGCGCTGCCAAAAAGCAAAATCTGCATATTGAATTGGTATTTCTGGCAAAGGATAAGGTTGCTTGCTGGCAAAGGCTGTGTAGAGGATTGCCATTTCTCTAATTAATAAGCCGATCGACCAACCATCAGAGACAATATGGTGCATATTCAATAATAGAATATGTTCTGTTTCGCTCAGTCGCAGCAGCGTTATTCGCAGCAATAGATCGGCGGACAAATTGAAAGGTTGTTGAGATGCTTGTGCTGCCAGTCGTCGCGCTTCTTTTTCTCGTTCTCCTGGTGGTAAATCTTGCAAATCGATGATTGGTAGAGATACTTTTAAGGCTGGATTAATTACTTGAACTGGTTGCCCTTCAATTGTTACGAAAGTAGTACGCAAAGCTTCGTGACGTCGCACGATTTCGTTAAAAGTTTGTGACAGTGCCTCTAAGTTGAGCGACCCTGTGAGACGCACTGCTGCCGGAACGTTATAAAAGGGATTGTTAGGTACTAACCGATCTAAAAACCACAATCTTTGTTGCGCGAATGAGAGCGGAATATTTCGATCGCGAGAAATAGGTACGAGGGATATAGTATTGTTTTTACTTGTGGAATTAGCAGCTTTTAAAAATGAAATAATTTCGGCTTTGCGTTCTTGAATTTGTACACGCAGTTCAGGTGTGATAACTCCTTCAAGTGCATTGCAACGAATGCGATCGCTATCAACAAAAACCTGAATATCTAGACTGCGAAGCTGGGATAAAAATTCAACTATATTCAAAATTCTACCTCTTCTCGATCGTGTGCCGTAGAGTTACTGCTATCTAAATTTCTCGCTGCCCAAGACATTGTTTCAATGTACCTAGCTAAACTCGCCACAGTGGGTGTTTCAAACAATGTGCGTATAGGCAAATCTATTTGGAAAGCATCGCGTATTCGGGAAGTCAATTGAGTTGCGAGTAAAGAATGTCCGCCCAATTCAAAAAAATTATCGTGGACACCTAACTGCTGTCTTCCCAAAACTTTACCCCAAATTTTTACTAGCACCTCTTCGACAGAAGTGCGAGGTGCTATATAATCTTCTTCGATATTAAGACTGAGCGTATCTACCGTAGGTAAGGCAGTGCGATCGACTTTGCCATTAGGTGTCAGCGGTACGGATTCCAGCATCACAAAAACTGAAGGCACCATGTAGTCTGGTAACTTCTCTTTCGCGAACTCGCGCCAGTCATGCGATTTTGGATTTTGGATTTTGGATTTTGGATTAGTTGGTTGTTTTTCAGGAACTATGTAAGCTACCAAGTGCTTATCGCCCGGTATTTCTTCCCTGACAATTACAACAGCTTCTGCAACTTCTGAATGCTGACAAAGTACGGCTTCAATTTCTCCTAATTCGATACGAAAACCCCGAATTTTGACTTGATTATCGATACGACCTAAAAACTCAATATTGCCATCTGGTTTATAGCGGGCTAAGTCACCAGTTTTATAAAGACGCGATGGAAGAAGAACAGAAACCCGGTTTCTTGGAGAAACCGGGTTTCTTGGATTTGGAACTGAAATAAAGCGATCGACAGTTAATTCCGCACGATGTAAATATTCTCGCGCCAGTCCATCACCGCCGATGTACAATTCACCAACAACGCCAATAGGTACAGGCTGTAATTGTGCATCCAGCAGATAAATTTGCGTGTTGGCGATCGGGCGACCGATGGGAATAGATCTGGTCGATTCTGGTATTTCCTGCACGGGATAATAAGATGAAAACGTTGTATTTTCTGTAGGGCCGTAAACATGAATTAAGTGCTTTGGCGCTGCCTTTTTCAAAACTTTTTGCACCCATCTGAGATCGACATTCTCGCCGCCAAATAGCAGGTATCGCAACCCACCAAAAGCTTGGGGAGCAGATCTGGCAATTTGTTGGAATAAGGCTGTGGTCAAAAATAAAATACTGATGTTTTGTTGGCGAAGTTGCCATTCCAATTCATTTGGCGAAAGGATGATATCTTTGCTAATTACCACAAGTTGAGCCCCGTTAAGTAACGCTCCCCAAATCTCGAATGTCGCTGCATCGAAGGAAGTATTGGAGGCTTGGGCAATTTTATATTCGGGTACTATTTGCACATAGTTTGTGTTGCAGACAAGGCGATTTACAGCTTTGTGATTGACAGCAACTCCCTTGGGTTTTCCTGTGGAACCAGAAGTGTAAATTACATAAGCTAAATTGTCGCTTGTCACGCTGCTATTTGGGTTTTCTTTGCTTTCTTGAGAAATAGTTTGCCAGTCTTTATTTATATTAAGGACTGGCTTGGAAAAATTGTCAAAATACTTAACTAAATTTTCTTGTGTTAGCAATACTGAAACTTGGGCATCTTCTATCATCAAATTTAAGCGATCGCATGGATAACTTGGGTCTAAAGGCACATAAGCTCCCCCCGCTTTCAGGATAGCCAATAACCCGACGATCGTATCTACAGAACGCTCCATACAGATGCCTACTAAATCTTCCGAAGCTACACCTAATTTTTGGAGATAATGTGCTAGTTGGTTGCTGCGGATATTCAACTCTCCGTAAGTAAGTTGCTTGCCGTCAAAACTAACTGCGATCGCATCACGATATTGCTCCACTTTTTCTTCAAACAATTCATGTATACACTTATCTTGAGGATAATCTGCCTGCGTGTTATTCCATTCAACTAATATTTTATATAGTTCATTTTCGCTCAATAACGGTAAATTAACAATTCGTTGTTCTGGATTGGCAACGATACCTGACAGCAGCGTTTTAAAATGTCCCAACATTCTAACAATCGTAGCTCGATCGAATAAATCGGTGTTGTAAACCACTACGCCTCTAATCCCCTCCGAATACTCCCACTTTCCTCCCCATAAACTTCTGAAATCCTCCGAACACTTCCACAAATGCAACTCCAAATCAAAGCGAGTTGTTGTCAAGTCAATATTCATAAAGCTAGGCACTAACCCAGGCAGTTCTAGTGCGGACATGGGAGCATTCTCGAAACCAAACACCACTTGAAATAACGGATGTCGATTTAAATTTCGCTCTGGATGCAGTTCCTCAACTAGCTTTTCAAAAGGCAAATCTTGGTGGCTGTATGCGGACAGCGTTACTTGTTTCACTCTCGCTAGCAGTTCCCGAAAAGTTGGGTTTCCACTTAAGTTTGTACGCAATACCAAACTATTGACAAAAAAACCAATTAATCCTTCAATTTCGCTGCGGTTACGATTTGCGATCGGCGAACCGACTGCAATATCTTCCTGATGGGTGTAGCGGTAAAGCAATGTTTGCAATGCCGCCAGCAATGTCATAAATAAGGTAACGCCTTCTTGCTGAGAAAGTGTTTCTAGCGCATCGGCTAAATGTTTTGGTAACTCTAAAAATTCCCTTGCTCCTTGATAGCTTTGTTTAGCCGATATTGGTTTGTCGGTAGGTATATTTAGTATAGAAATGCTGTTTAATTGCTGTCGCCAATAAGCTAACTGAGTCGCCAACATTTCGCCTTGCAACCATTCGCGCTGCCAGTGAGCAAAGTCTGCATATTGTAAAGGTAATTCTGGCAGAGGAGAAAGTAAATTTTTTGCAAACGCTGTGTAGATAATACTCAGTTCCCGAATTAGCACCCCAATCGACCAATCATCGCAGATAATATGGTGCATATTCAGCAATAAAATATGTTCTGTATCGGCAAGCTCAAACAGCATCGATCGCAGCAATGGGCCAGTCGATAAATTGAAAGGTCGATCGCATTCTGCGCTGACGATGCGTTTTGCTTCCGTCTCCCGTTCTTCTGTAGGCAAATGCCGCAAGTCGAATACGGGTAGGGATATGTTAAAAGTAGGAGCAATTACCTGCACGAGTTGCCCCTCCATCATCCCAAATGCGGTACGCAAAGCTTCGTGTCGTCGTACAATTTCATTCAATGTCTGCTCTAAGGCGGTTAGGTTGAGCGAACCTGTCAGGCGAATTGCTGTCGGCACATTGTAAAAGCTTTTGCCGGGAACCAATTGGTCGATAAACCACAGTCGCTGCTGAGCAAAAGAGGCAGGAAAAATGAAAACATCTTCTTCTTGAGGAAGATTGACTTCTCCTAAATTATCTGTATTTATATTTTCCGAAAAATTTGGCATAATCTTTTTTTTGTTTCTCCCTCGTAAAGGATAACTAATAATGGCTATTTCTGCTTGTCTCTGGGATACTCCACCAGCAGACTTTACATTGTCGAGTAATGATATTCATATTTGGTGTGCCGATATTGACTTAACAGACGTGCGGGTGGTGCAGTTGGCACAAACTCTCTCTGAGGATGAGCTAAAGAGGGCCGATCGCTTTTATTTTGAGCAACATAAAAAACGTTTCATTGTTCGCCGTGGCCTTCTTAGAACGCTGTTGGGTCGCTACTTGAATATGTCGCCGAAGCAATTGCAGTTTGATTATGCTTCTCGCGGCAAACCTGCACTGGCAAAAAGTTGTAGTGGGGAGACAATTCGATTTAATTTATCTGACTCTGATGGGGTCGCTTTATATGCGGTTACTCGCGATCGCGAACTCGGTATCGATATCGAACAAATCCGTCCGATGGAAGATGCGGAACAAATTGCCAAACGCTTTTTTTCTGAGCAAGAATATGCTGTGTTGCGCGACCTCGATTCCAGTCAAAAACAAGCTGCGTTTTTTAATTGCTGGACTCGCAAAGAAGCATACGTTAAAGCAATTGGTGATGGCTTAGCTTTACCCCTAGATGAGTTTGATGTTTCCCTAGTGCCGGGAGAACCTGCTAGGCTACTCAGTATTAAAGGCGATCGGCAATTAGCTGCTGGTTGGTTCTTCCAGCATTTGAACCCTTTTCCTGGCTACGTGGGTGCGATCGCAGTACAAGGTTTCGGCTTTAACATTAGCTGCTGGGAATGGGTGGAGTAATGAAAATCTCACTGCTTAAGTAGGTTTTCCCCACTAACTTGAAGAATGGTATGTTAACACTGAGGCTGCCAAAAGTGGAAGAAGCACAATGGCGTGTCGTCAAGCTCGACTTGAGCCGCGATCGAGCAGTATCTTCCGATGCCGCTAAAACTATACAACCAAATAGCGAACAAGTCAACGGTTTGAATTTTACCCAAGTAACCGAACCAGCGATGACCTCCTAATTCATTCTTGAGGTCAGAACGGCTCTTCCTCACAAATACAGTAGAGACGTAATTTAATGCGTTTCTACCTATACCATAATCAAAGTGCGATCGCCACCATAAAAGCGATCGCATTTTTTTATAGGTCTGGCGGTGCAGTTATATTTCTTTTTTATCAATGCCATAAGATAAATGAGATAATATATTACCGAAAAAAATTACCTACTTTTCCTACCTTTATACTCGTGTTTTTTGTTATAAAAAATACATAATTGCCCCAAATATTGCTTGCTTATGAAGAGGTTTATGCTAAAGTTACTCGTGTAAACAAACACCAAAAAGCCATGACAAAATCCAGCATAAAGCTACCCAGCAGCGAACTTACCGTCGAAGCAAAAGAGGAAACTAACCTTCCCAGCTTGACTAATAACTCCAGCAAAACAATTACATTGAAAATTGAAGCCGAGGGAACTTGGACTTATGGCGGCAAAGGTGGATTTGGCGAAGAAGTAAGTGGCGATGGCAATCCGAAGGATATGGGGCGAAACCCATATCTGCGATACCCAAATATCACCCCAGCAGCGCTAGTGGCAGAAATAGACGGCAAAGCTGTGGCGAGCGGTAAGGGGCAGACTTTCGATCTCCCACCGGGCAAGACCGTATTTTTCATCAATAATGACCAAAAAGGCGTTTATAACGACAACAAAGGCAGTCTCAAAATTAAGTGGTTTATTGCGGGTATTAAGACTGACGGCAATGGCGAAACTAAAGAAGGCTCTATTGTCTCTAAGCCGGACAATGAAAATTATGAACTACCCACAGGCGAACTTACTGTTTACGCAAATGAGGAACAAAACCTTCCCAGCTTAACTAACGAATCACATATAAAGATAACATTGCAAATTCAAGCTGAGGGCTCGTGGAATTATGGCGACTCATGGATATTTGCGAATCCAGTAGATGCTAATGGCAATCCGGAGAATTCGGGACGAGAACCCTATGTGCGTTTCTCCCACATCAAACCAGCTGCATTAGTCGCTCTCAAAAATGACCAAGCTGTTGCTAACGGCAAAAAACAAACAATTGAGCTTCAACCGGGCGAAACTGTATCCTTCATCAACAACGACCAACAAGGTGTATATTATGACAATAGTGGTACTCAAACCGTGAAATGGTCTATTTTGAGCGCTAATTAACTGTAAAGGTCGCGCAGAAAGGAAAGTACCTTTTACGGATCGTTTAGAATTGCTATAATTGCAATCTGCTACTATAAGGTGAGTAAACTTAAAGTTTACTCACCTTATAGGCATTATTACTGATAATATCGCTCTTCCTTTCTTCGTCTGAATGTGCCGATATCACATTAAAATTTATTCCACATTTTCCAGAGTTTTTACCCGAACTAGCTCGCAATACTCAAATCTGATTGTAAGGACAATTCATAAATTGCTCCTACAATTTAACCAAAAAAAATTGATAAAATTAAGACCTGTAAGTGAGTTTTGGGCAAAGCCGCTATGTTAAAGTACGACTTGTCGAGATATTTACCTTCTGCTGAAGAACTACCTGACTCTGATGAGACACCTGTGGATAACGAACTGCAAGAATTAATACCGGGGTTGCTAAAGGCAATTTTGCTCATCCTTTGGGCAGAACGCATGGATTGGTTTTTTGGCATCGATATGGGTATTTATTATCACCCTGACCAACCCCCGATCGTGCCAGATGCTTTCTTAAGTTTAGGTGTGGAACGATTTTATGATGAAGAATTGCGCCCCAGTTATGTATTGTGGGATGAAAATGTTGTACCAACTTTGGTGCTAGAAGTCGTTTCCCAAAACTATCGGAAGGAATACAGTGATAAATTAGCTCAATATCAAGAATTAGGCATACTTTATTACGTCATTTATTCCTCCCGTCGTCGCCGCAAACCACATTTGGAAGTCCATAAGTTAGTTAATGGCAAGTATGAGTTACAATCAGGAAATCCAGTTTGGATGCCGGAAATAGGTTTAGGAATTGGCTGCGAAAGGGGAAATTATTCTGGGGTGACGAGAGAATGGTTATATTGGTATGACGCAGAGGGAAAACGTTATTTGACGCCTGAAGAAAAGGTTAAATTTGAGGCTCAACGTGCCTCCCAGGAAGCTCAACGGGCCTCCCAGGAAGCTCAACGTGCCGCGCAGGAAGCTCAACGTGCCTCCCAGGAAGCTCAACGTGCCGCACAATTAGCTCAACGTGCCGATCGATTAGCTCAACAATTGCGAGAGTTGGGGATAGATCCAGATCTTTAGATCGATCGCACTCAATAGAAAGGCTGATGCTTAAGCGATCGCACTTTCACTACATCTAAAAAAAGCGATCGCTATTCTCTCTCACTCAAGTAGGTGCGTTGGCGAAGCCTGTTACGTTAGCCGCAGGCGTTTCCGTTGGCGTAGCCTGCGCGTAAGCGCATAGGGTAGCAACGTATCGCATAGCCTCTCCTAGAAATATCGCATTTCACTATCAAAATGTAATTGACAAACTCGCAGATCTACTTGCGTATTACTGGCACACAAAAAAATTCTCTATCTAAAGACAAAGCTTTGATTTCCAGCTTTAAAGGCTCAATTAACGCTAAAAGGTAAGTAAGAATTGCTACTTTAGTATCTTGGCGACGGATAGCTTTAATTGCCAGTGTAACCCGTTTACCTTTTTTAATCACATATAATGTAGCATAAGCATAGAATGAGCAAGTGCCATTTTTCGCTTTACTTCTATAAACGAATGGTAATTCGGCTGACGATGGTCTCCCATAATAGGGAATTAAGTTAAAGTCAATTGCCACCTTTTGTGAACTTTGGCGCAAACGCTCAGGTAACTGGCTTTGTAACGCTTGATTTAAAGCTGTTTCTAAGTCTGGTAGATTATCATATTTTTCTAAATGATAACGGATATTATTACTGCTGGGCGCATTTGTTAATACCCGCGCTGTATTTTCTATACTATCTTTTTGAGTTGCTGCTCTGATTAAAATTTCAAATATAGTTTTTTGATGGCAGCTTCCTTGCGTCGATATGGGAATATGTTCGCTTAAACAATTAATTAACTACGGTATCTAAAGTTTGCCTGTCTGTTAATGCGGGACGGCTAGAATTATTCTCCAAAGTAATTCTCCTTTAGTTTTACAGCTATTTTTCACGTATTTAATTTAACAGACATCAATAAAAAAGCCTTCATAGAACGATTCTGATGGCCATGAGAGGGGTGGCCTAACGCTGACATACCATTAAATTTAGTTATATAATCCCTAGACCCTATAGCTGGGTAAATTGTATTCAAAAATACAATTTACTTAGTCTTACCAACCATTGTCGGCCCATTGTGCTGTGGCGATCGCAAAACTTTTCGGTCTACTGATAGTTGTCTCCCCTTTAGCAATGTTTGGCAACCAGATTCGCCAAAGGTCATCGAATTATCTGTAATGACTTGCTTTTTTCCATAAGGTGCGGCATACTTTCCATAGAAAGTACACTATCTCTACCGATTTACCGTAGTTTATAGCGAGTTTAAATTCAGCAGATGTTAAAAGGCTCCAATGGACTTCCAATTACAACAAATTCCGCAGAGGCGCTTTCCGCGATCGAACGCTTTATCGATGCCTCACTTCGCTATGGGAAAGATGCCCAAGCGATCTTAGATGCAATTGCTGCCGATCCGACTTGCGCGATCGCTCAGGCTTACGCAGCCACTTATTACCTCACCCAGGAAAGCGCCTCAACTCGCTCTCAAGCTACACCCTATCTAGCTGAGGCGCAAAAGTACATGGCACGTACAACGGAACGCGAACAGCTTTACATCCGTGCCGTCTTAGCTTGGGCGCAAGGGGATATTCAGCAAGCACTCGATCGCCATGAAGAAATTGCCAAAAAATATCCACACGACCTACTCTCGGTTCAAATGGGTCAATATCACTATTTCTATATGGGAAACTCTATGCGTCTGCTGATGATTGCGGAAAAAGTTATCCCAGCTTTTCGAGATAATCATTACCTGTACGGTATGATAGCCTTTGGCTTAGAGCAATGCTACCGTCTTGAAGAAGCCGAAGCAGTAGGAAAGCGTGCAGTAGAAATCAACCGTCACGATCCTTGGGCGCAACATGCAGTGGCTCATGTGATGGAAACACAAGGACGGATCGATGAAGGCATCGCTTGGATGGAAAGCTTTAGCGACACTTGGGAAAGTTGCAATTCCATGTTATTGACTCATAATTGGTGGCATATCGCGCTTTATTATTTGGAAAAAGAAGATTTTCCCAAAGTTAAAGCACTTTACGATCGATACATCTGGGGTAGAGCCACTAAAGAATCTTCCAAAGACCAAGTAGGGGCTATCTCATTGCTCTTGCGCTTGGAACTACGAGGCGTAGATGTGGGTTCTCGCTGGCAAGAACTGGCAACTTATTTAAATTCTCGCATTGGCGAACATACTTTACCTTTTCAAGATTTGCATTACGTGTATGCGCTTGCTAAAGCAGAGCGAGGCGAACTGTTGCAACAAATGCTATTGAGTGTAGAAACCTACGTCAATAAAGCATTTCCTTTTGTACAAAAAGTTTGGCGGGAGGTAACGATCCCAGCTATGCAGGGAATGGTCGCTCACGCTCAAGGAAATTGGATTAAAGCTTACGCCCAAATTGGAGCAGTTTTACCACGTCTGCATGAAGTTGGCGGCAGCCATGCTCAACGGGATTTGTTTGAACAGATTTATCTTGATGCCTGGTTGCGTAACGAACACAACCATACGGCACTGCGTTTGCTCAATAAGCGCGTGACATCTCGCCGCTATATTCCCTTACGTTCCCATGAATTAACCTTAAGCTACAACAATTTAGGATCGGTACTCAAGGCAAGTTAAACATGAGGAACATTCTGGTCTTGAGCATAAGAACTCAAGACTCTCCAATTTCAAAATTCACTGCTACGGCGGCATCATACATCCTACCAATCGGAAAATAATCTTCTAAACATACAGCAGCATAGCCTTTGATTTGTGCTCGCTCCATTGCCGATTGTAATTCTAGATCTGGATTAAGGAGTGCAAATTTTAACTCATCGATAAATGTTGTTCCTAACCGCTTGGCTGCAACGACAGGTGGCATTGCACATGGGCCAAGCGATTCAATTATCCGCAAATGTTGTGACAATTGTGGGGAGTTGCGTAGTTCTTGTTCCAAAACAGTGCTATCAATGACTGAACATTCAGCCAACCCGTCAACGACCCATTTAATAGAACGTTGATGGAAACCTGATGGAATAACTTTGCCAAAAAAATTACTGGAGTATCTCCCCTGGATCAGACGATAACGCAGGAGATTATAACCACTGTTAGATCCTTTGTCGTTATAGCACAAGGTTTTTCCTGCTAGGTCGTCAAAGTTCTGGATATCGCTGGCAGCATTGACGATCGCATCAGCGAAGTAAACTGGACGCTCTTGATAGCGGCTTGCTTGCATCACTGGGGCAACTAACGCTTCTAGTTGAGTAGGGGCCTGACGGTGATATCGAATAAAAGGTAAACCACAAATAAAAACCATGTCTAATTCCTCATCCCACATAGCGCGATCGCACAGGGGATCGACAACGCTCTGGACAATCTGCGTTTCTAGAGCAAAGACACGCTCAAGATAAGCACCAACTGCTTCGTAAAACCAAAACATATTAGGCGATAGATAGGACAACAGCTTCAGGGATTGAGGTCGGCTCATAAAACTTCTTGTTTCTTAATGTACAGTTTATCTATTGGAATTTATTATTTTAAGCTAAAATTGTTTCAATATATCCTACTAATTCAAAAACCATCTTCTAATGGTAATAACGTCTTTTTATAGTATGAATCTGCCCTTTTTAACCAATCAATTAACTCGAATATTCCGCTAAACAAATCCTTACTATAGCGATCCTAAATGAAATTCAAACAGGGAGTATATTGAGCAAGCTTAGGAAAGTCAAATTTTTGGTGATAGACACAGAACTAAACTCAAAGCGAATTTCGCCTTAGCCGCCGCAGGTGTCCCAGGTTCGTTCAACTTATCCCGAATTTCCAATAACAACTTAATCAATTCATCGGGATACTTAGCACTCGGTTGGCTTTGAATTATTTCAACTTCTGGCACAATTTCTACAATGGCAAGACTCGCATCATCTTCTGGCACATCGCAATGGCGTGCTTCTTGCGTCAGCAGTTGCCAATATTCAGCTTCATACTTGCGAATTTCTGGTAAAATCTGTACTCGGATGTCCTGGTTGATTGCGGTATATACCTTGGGGTCAAAAGTCATCGGGAGAGCCTTTTCTGACCCCCCAAGTTGCTCGTACCACAACTCTAACGTTTTTTCTAAGTCAGCTAATCTACGGCTTGGCGGCATAGGTTGACCTATAGATATGATTTTTTCCTATATTGCCTCATTTAGGTAAGAAATAGCAAGTACTCTTTAAGGCTTTAGAAACCCGGTTTTTCTAAAAAACCGGGTTTCTGAATCTCGCTCAAAACCTAACCACTAAAAGTTTGATAAAATTAAAACAAATTAACCCAAAAGTAGCGTTTATGGCAACTCTACTCAGCGAAACCAAATCACCCCCAGGAATAGTCATTTCTTGGGAGGCTCTACCCGATGATTTCCAGTTAGAGGATGAACCAGTGGAAAATACAGGACAGCCACTTTTAGCAGGTGCTTTACGGGAAAGTTTAGAAATCGGTGGCTTCATTCAACCCCAAATGTTAATCGCCTCTAACTTTGCTCTGTGTGCGACAATAAACGGGCAATTTATCGCCAAAGCACCAGATTGGGTATATGTAGCATCAGTGAAAGAAGTTTTACCAGACCGCCAAAGCTATACACCCAATTTAGAAGGGGAAGTACCAGCGATCGGCATAGAATTTTTATCAGATAAAGATGGTGGCGAATATTCGGTTAAACGCACCTATCCACCAGGAAAATGGTTTTTTTACGAACAGATATTGCAAATTCCCATTTACGCGATATTTGACCCAGACGGCGGAATATTAGAATATTATCAATTGGAAAATGGGCGCTATGAATTAAAGCAACCAGATGAAAACGGTCGGCATTGGATTGAAACAATGGGATTATTTTTGGGAACTTGGCAAGGCACAAAAGAAGGCAGAACTGGGTATTGGTTAAGATGGTGGGACAAAGATGGTAATTTGTTACTTTGGGCGCTAGAAAAAATCGAACAGGAACGTCAGGAAAAAGAAAGGCTGATGGCTTATTTGAGATCTCAGGGTATCGATCCCAATAATTTGCCGAACCTTTAACGAAAATTGCTCTCCAAAAAAACCGGGTTTCTTCAAGAAACCCGGTTTCTGAAAGTTCTCGATCGGTTGACGCACCCTACTTAATCTAAAGCTGCAACTTGAATTATTAACATTTTTGAGATCGCCTGTTAAAAATCCACTCCGCGTTTGAGTTCGACTCCTCGATCGGCATAATGTTTGTGGCAGATCATTTCCGAGTGAACGCTGGCCAAATCGAAATAAGCTGGTGTATTTAAACACCTACCCGTGATAATGATTTCCGTATCGCGAGGTTTGCGTAGCAGCGCTTGCACGATCGGTTCTTGGGGTAGCAGCTCTAAATCAACAGTGGGGTTGAGTTCGTCGAGGATGATAGTTTTATACAGACCGGAAGCGATCGCAGCTCTGGCGATTTCCCAGCCTCGTTCTGCTTCTACGTAGTCTATCTCTCGCTGTTGTCCGCGCCAAACGATCGCATCTCCCCCGCAGCGTTGATGGTCTACTAGATTTGGGTAGCTTTGCTGCAAGGCGGCGATCGCCGCATCTTCTGTATAGCCTGCGCCACCTTTGAGCCATTGTAGAATCAGGACGCGGTGAGATTTGTCCTGACTGATACCTCTGCCGATCGCCTGTAAAGCTTTTCCCAAGGCGCTGGTAGATTTGCCTTTACCGGCACCAGTATAAATTTCTATACCTTCAATGCCTTGTTCTAAAGACATGGGATGGTAGTGAGGCTTCATTTCCGAATGCAAATCGGCGATATCCAGCAGCGCTTGCGGTGCGGCTCTACCTGTAGCAATTACTTCTAAGTGTTCCGGTTTGTGTTTGAGGGTGTGGATAACTTCATCGACGGACAGCAAACCTAAGTCCAAAACTGGGTTAAGTTCGTCTAAGACGATGACCGAATACAAGCCGGAAGCGATCGCTCCTTTGGCCACGTCCCAACCGCGTTGCGCTTCGATTCGATCGAACCGGGTTATTTCCTCTGGCCCGAAAAATTCCGCTCTCCCCGTCCTCACCTGATCGATTAAATGGGGAAATCCTTGCTGTAAAGCTGCGATCGCTCCATCTTCATCGTAAGTACGTCCCGGCCCTTTGAGAAAACGCAGCAGCAACACTCTATTGTAAACTTTTGCATTGATACCCAATCCAATCGATCGCAAAACCACTCCCAGCGCTGCTCTAGATTTTCCTTTACCCGCGCCATCGTATACGTGTATTTGTCCCAGGATGCGTTCCGGACGTATCTGAGCCGTGCGAATACCAATTCCCGTTCTAGTCATACTTCAGTAGTCGAGATTGTCAGAATTAACTAATATATAGCTAATCGTGTCACAATCATTAGTGTTTATTCAAGATTAGGCAATATAAAATGGTGACTCGGAGTTAGAAAATACTAATTTTTGGATTTAAGATGTAAATTTTGTCTAAAATCTACAATTTATCTCGTTCATATCTATGTTTATAGTTGTCTTGCCTCTGCGGGCGATTATGTTCCAAATTTTGTTTTTGTCGATCGCGATCGCTGTAGAATCATTCGTTTTGGAGAAAAGGCTCGGTTTATCCCGTAGAGTTAGCCTAGAGTATGCAACATCTATTAATTTATTTTCCACTATCTTCGGCTGGCTGACTTTCTTTTTTATGGAACCATTTTTACCTCAATTATTGCGAAAAGAGTTAATTAATTTTATTCTTTTTGATAATTTTGTATTTCCACAATCTTTACCCTCGACTAGCATTTATTTTAATATAATATTACTGGCTATTTTAGTATTTTTATTAAGTTTTTTTATTGAATTATTTAGTTTAAATTTATTAATCAAACTAAATAATATACTTAAAAGTAATGTCTCAAACAAGGCAGATTTTCAATCACAGATTACAAAGGTTAAAGTCATCGAACCTAATAGCCTCTTCTTAGCTAATGCTTACAGCCAAAGCCTTATACTTTTGCTTTGTTTTTTTATCCAAATACTATAATTATCGTTTTTGAGCAAAATGAAAGAAATAAGCAAATGGGTAAGTATTTTTGTCAAGCTAATCAAACCGCCTCAAATATTTTCTTGGCAAACGGGATTTATCATCAGTTTTTTGATTTGGTCGATCGCTTTATTTACAATAGCATCTTTACAAAACATACTAGCCTTGATTAGCTGGTTGTTTTTACTCATTAGTTCGGTTTTGTTTGCAATAGAAAAATCTTTAACTATCGGTGGCATTGCTCTGAGTCCTTGGATTTCTGGAGCATTGATGTCTATTTTTTTGTTTAGCATTTCCAGCCATACAATACAGTCTTTTGCGTTGGTAATTTGGCCTACTCTGTCAGGAATTATTGCTGTAACGGCGGAATTGATACACCGGGAAGGAAAGTTTAAAATTCCTTCGCCAGCAAGTGGCCAAAGACTGGTAATATTATTTTTAATTCACGTTATGATTAGTTGCTGGTTACAATTTAACTTTTTCATCCAGGACTGGTTACAACGATATCCAAGTTTGCTGGTAGATAATTTTAGTCAAAGTACATTTGTGATAAAAATCGCATATTTATCGAATACAACTTCGAGAGGTGCTAGCATTTTAGACGCTATAGAGTCTCAAATAAAAACACAAATAGATAATCAACCTTGGCCGCAGACGGAAAGATGGTTAATAGATGCCGATAAGCGAGTAGCAATTCTGGCAGACGAAGTAATGAAAAAACTTCCTCCTGCTGAAGAAAATTCTATGTGGATCTTTGAAACTAAGTTTTTGCCAAGCCAAATAGGGTATAATCTACAACTGTTAGGGAAGTGGCAAGGTCTGGGTTCTATGCCTGAAGGTTATCATATCAAAAAAACTTGTCGAATTTCACCAGTGCCTATAGAAGGCAGCTATTTACCCAGTACGCGGGAGAATATCCTAAGATTGAGACGATCGCGTTCTGCTGTCAATCGTACAACCCCAGTAGTAAGTATAGCGGCATCTTCACCTGTAACCCTGAGTAGAGTTATCTGTGGGCCTGTTACTTCTCCTATTAAGGGACAACCTAAGTATTCAAAGTCATAGTATCATACTCTAAAATCTAAAAACTAAAATTGATATGAGTCACGCCAGGATATTAGTAATAGCGACGCACGTATTTCGAGAAGTGATTCGCGATCGCGTTCTCTATTTAGTCGGTTTATTCGCCATTGTGTTCTTTGCTGCTGCGCTGCTATTACCTCGAATAGCAGCTGGTACCGAAAACAAAATTACCCTGGATATCGGTTTGGCCGGCATTGCTTTAATTGGCTTAGTCGTGGTTATATTTATTGGCACCGGACTGGTAAACAAAGAAATTGAAAAGCGGACAGTTCTAGTCTTAATGGCTAAGCCGATCGGCAAAGCAGAATTTATTATTGGCAAACATTTGGGTTTGTCGGCAGTACTGGGAGTGCTGCTGGCTTCCATGACCGTAATTTATTTTTTAGTTATTATACTCAACCGGATTTCTTCGCCGTTCTGGAGCATATTAGTTGCAATTTTTTATTTGTTTATCGAACTTTCTTTACTAACTGCTGTGGCGATTTTATTTGGAGTATTTACCAGTTCGCTACTAGCAACATTCTTAACTTTAGCTGTGTATTTGATGGGACACCTTAGCCCAGATCTAGTCAAATTGGGTCAAATATCCAAAAATGCCAGCATAGAGAGTTTGACACGAGGAATTTACCTCGTATTGCCAGACTTAACAAAATTGGATTTTAAAAATGAAGCGGTCTATGGTATTCAGCTATTCCCCCATGCGGGAGTGATGCTGATTAATCTTATCTATGGATTGATTTACATTGCGCTGCTGTTAAGCATTTCTACCCTCATTTTCTCTCGACGTCAATTTTAAGCTTGAGCAAAATATAACATGAACAGCGATCTCACAGAACCTTACGTAGAAAATATTCTCGTAGTTGACGATACACGAGATAACTTACGCCTTTTGTCAGCTATGCTAACCGAAAAAGGGTACGTAGTTCGCAAAGCTTTAAACGGTCAGATGGCTCTGACGGCGTGCCTAACTGTGTTGCCAGATCTGATATTACTCGATGTAATGATGCCCGGTATGGATGGCTATGAAGTTTGTCAAAAGTTGAAAGAAAATGAAAAAACTCGCGATATTCCTGTAATTTTTATTAGCGCTCTTAATGATGTATTGGACAAAGTAAAAGCTTTTGATGTTGGAGCTACTGATTATATTACCAAACCTTTTCAGGAGGCAGAAGTTTTGTCGCGTGTTGGCAATCAGCTTAAACTGCGATCGCTGCAAATAAAAGTTCAGGAAAAAAACTTTTTGCTTGAAAAAACTCTAGGCGAATTAAAAAATGCCGAAGTGCAACTTGTTCAAAATGAAAAAATGCTTGCTTTGGGACAGTTAGTGGCAGGAATAGCTCATGAAATTAATAATCCAATTAATTTAATTTATGGTAACATCACTTACATTAAAGATTATATTATAGATTTGCTTAGCTTGCTAGAAGCTTATCAACAAGAATACCCCAACAGCACGGCAAAAATTCAACAAATTGTTGACACTATAGACTTAAATTTTTTGCTTGACGATACGCATAACATTATCGACGCAATGCACAGAGGTGCAGAGCGCATTCAGCATCTGGTACTTTCCTTACGTAACTTTTCCAGGCTTGACGAAGCAGAAATGAAGCCAGTCAACATCCATGAGGGAATAGATAACTGTTTGCTAATGTTGCAGCATCGACTCCGCCAAACAGAAACACATCCGCCTATTCAAGTTATTAAAGATTATGGAAATTTACCTTTAGTTACTTGTTATGCAAGCGAGATCAACCAAGTTTTTATGCACTTGTTAAATAATGCGATCGACGCTTTAAAACAAGTTACTCAATATTCGTTGCTGGCTAGCGGATCTCAATCTAATCCACTAGCCACCAGCCAGTATCCATTACCAACTATTCGTATTTGCACGGAATTGATAGGTTCCCATACCGTCAGAATTCGGATTGCAGACAATGGCCCAGGAATTCCGGAGTCAGTACAATCGCGTTTATTTGACCCATTTTTTACGACCAAGCCTCCCGGTAGCGGTACCGGACTGGGATTATCGATTAGTTACCAAATAGTCGTACAAAAACATAGAGGACAACTATTTTGTTGTTCCTCACCGGGACACGGAGCAGAGTTTGCGATCGAAATCCCAGTACATCAAACCGAATACTAGCCAATGCCGTTGAGCTACCTGAACTTGCGATGGGAGGGCGAACGAGGGGACTTGAACCCCCGAATGGTGGAACCACAATCCACTGCCTTAACCACTTGGCTACGCTCGCCGTTGCGTTACCTAGTATAGCACTTGTCAGTCAAATAGATCCAGAGCTTTGCTGATATTGGCAAATTTTTCTCGGCTAACCTAGAACTGAAACACCCGTTAACGCGATGAAAAGCTTAAACATTCTCAAATTGGCGATCGGTATAACTTTAGCTGGACTGGGGTTATCGATGGTAGCCAGCAATCCCAGCCAGTCGGATTATGAAGAGTATGCTGGCCGACAGCTAAGCAACTACTTAAAAACTAATGTTTGTACCGAAGCTCCCAAAGGTTTCAATAACTTTTTAGAGCGCGAATGCAAAAAACTCGTTGATACCGGGCGTCCCAAACTTAAGCGTATCATAGCAGAGAATACATATAGGCATAATTTTGTCTTTTTCAGCATTTATAGCACAGATTTAGCTGTACACCCGTTACTACCCGGTTATCACGTTGAAACATTAGGAGCTTTTCAAAATTTCTACATCTATCAAGCCGAAGCCCAATGATCGAAAGTCAAAAGTCAAAAGTCAAAAGTCAAAAGTCAAAAGTCAAAAGTCGAAAGTCAAAAGTCAAAAGTCAAAAGTCAAAAGTCAAAAGTCAAAAGTCAAAATTTCTCCCGCTCTCCTTCTTCCCTACGCCCTAGCCGCTAGCCGCTCTTCCCGACGCCCTAACCCCTAACCCCTAGCCCCTAAAGATGAGTTACTGTCTCACCCCTGGATGCCATAACCCCCAAGCCCCAGATAACGCTCAATTTTGCTTGAGTTGCGGTTCCCCATTGTTGCTCAAACAGCAGTATCGATCGCTCAAACCTATTGGTAAGGGCGGATTTGGCAGAACTTTTTTAGCTGTGGATGAAAATCATCCCTCTAAGCAGCGTTGCGTAATCAAGCAACTCTATCTTGAGGGGACTCAAAATACTTTGGTGATAAAAAAAGCGACACAATTATTTCACCAAGAGGCGGCGCGTTTAAACGAATTGGGCAAACATCCACAAATTCCGGCGCTACTTGGCCACTTTGAGCAGCAAAAGCGGCTTTATCTGGTACAGGAGTTCGTAGACGGAGAGACTTTGCAACAGGAGTCACAGAAGGGTGTGTTTAACGAAACCCAGATTTGGGAATTGTTGCGAGATTTGCTGCCGGTGCTGAAATATGTCCACGATCGCAATATACTCCACCGCGATATCAAACCGCCCAACATCATGCGATGTCGCAAAGATGGCAAACTCATACTGATCGATTTTGGTGTCGCCAAAGTGATTACCGATACTGGCTTATATCGTACCGGCACTGCGGTAGGAACTCCAGAATATGTAGCAGCGGAACAAATGAAGGGCAAAGCATTGCCTGCTAGCGATCTCTACAGTTTGGGCGTTACCTGCATTTACTTGCTGACTGGCGTTCCGCCTTTGGATATGTTTGATGCAGTGGAAAACCGTTGGGTGTGGCGAGATTTCTTACCGCCGGGTACACAAGTAAGCGATCGCTTGGGTCGGATTCTCGATAAATTAGTCAAAAGTACAGTCAGCCAACGCTACAAATCTGTTGCAGAAGTTATGCAGGCGATGGAAGTAACCTCAAGAGCGCCTCGTCAACCGCAACAAGCCCCACCACCTACTAATGTTAACTTTTTTACCAAGCTTTTCCGTCCTCAAATTGGACAGATACAGCGCGGTAACTTGATTTCCGAAGCGGGGATTGACTACAGCAGGTTACAGTATTTACTCGCTGCCGGTAAATGGGAACAGGCAGATAAAGAAACTTGGACAGTGATGTGTCAGATATTGACAAAATCGCCCAGCAGTTATCTACAAACAGGGGATATCGAAAAGTTACCTTGTGAGGATTTGGAGATAATTGACAGACTGTGGGTGAAGTTCAGCAAAGGGCACTTCGGTTGGAGCGTGCAAAAACAAATTTTCGAGCTGGTAGAGGAAGACTACGCTCAATTTTGCGATCGCATCGGTTGGCCAAGTCACGATGCTCGCAGCCCCTATTTAAAATTTAGTTTATCAGCGCCTTTGGGACACCTACCGTCGCGGAGTTGGATAGGCGGATATCAGTGGTGGCGTCACGCTGCGATCATGGCATCCAAGCTAGACCGATGCCAAATTGCCTAAAGCCAACATGAGCAACTTAACTATTAAGTGCGATCGCACAAAAGTTATCAAATTTTGATTTTTTTCCTTACTGTGAATTTATCTCAATTTGTAGCAGACACAGCTACTGAGAATTTTAGGACTTGATACCTGACAGCATCCCAATAATTAAGCAGTTCTTAATTATTGAGAATTAATGTTATCAAGCTAAAAAAGCTCTTGACTCATAAGGGAAGGAAGAGTGATAAATTTACAGTAGCTGCAACCGAGTATCCCAAGGGGAAGAGAGGAAAACCATGACTCAAGCTGTAGGTTTGCTACGGTCTGCCGATCGAGTGTACGACAATCCAGTTTTGCTAGAGCAATCTGTTACTACACCTATCTGCGAGGGGTTTAACATCGCGTTTGCTAGTTTCCAGGCGCTGTATCTGCAATACCAGAAACATCATTTAGTCGTTGAAGGTTCCGAATTCTATCAGCTGCACGAATTCTTTGAAAAAAGCTACGGAGAGGTAGAGGGACACGCCCATGAAATTGGCGAACGCCTGAACGGTTTGGGTGGCATTCCTGTAGTCAGCTTTACCAAACTCGCCGAATTGTGCTGCTTCACCCCGGAACCGGATGGTGTTTTTACTTGCAGACAGATGGTGCAACACGATCTGGAAGCAGAACAAGCGATTATCAAGCATATTCGCAGCCAAGCGTCACAAGCAGAGAGTTTGGGCGATCGCGCCACTCGCTATCTATACGAAAAAATTCTCTACGAAACCGAAGACAGAGCATTTCATCTGGCTCACTTCCTCGCCCACGATAGTCTCACTCTGGGCTTTGTCAAGTCTCTGAACGGCAACTAACTAAATCTTTGTCGATCCTAATTACCCAATTGTAACTTTCAATTATTATAGTGCCTGCTGGCACTTTTTTTATCGACTTACTCAGGATAGAGATATTAACTATATCGATTCTGTCTCCAGATGCAGGTTGGTACTTTCTCCCCGCTATAAGCTGTTGACTAGGGCAAAAGATAATTCCCAGTCTGCGATCAGACTGGTTGCACCGTCTTTAAATACGATCGAAGAGGGAAATTTTTCATGTTCTTTCACAAAAAAGAAACGATTCAACCTGTAAATATTGTCGAGCCAAATCCTCGTTTCGCCCAGCTTCTTCTAGAACAATTTGGTGGGGCAACGGGCGAACTGACAGCTGCTTTACAATACTGGGTACAATCTTTTCACTGCGAAAATGCTGGCATTAGAGATATGCTGCAAGATATTGCGATCGAAGAATTTAGCCACTTGGAAATGGTGGGTAAAATGATCGAGCAGCACACTAAAAATGTTGACCAAACCGAAGCTTTCAAAAGTACCTTGTTTGCCGTGCGCGGTATGGGGCCACATTTCTTAGATAGTCAAGGTGTAGCTTGGACTGCCGCTTATATCAACGAAGGAGGCGACGTTGTACGCGACCTTCGCGCTAACATCGGTGCAGAAGCCGGTGCGCGTCAAACCTATGAACAGTTGATTAAAATGGCACCCGATGGAGGCAGCAAAAATGCGTTAGTGCATTTGTTAACCCGCGAAATTTCCCATACCAAAATGTTCATGAAGGCGCTGGAATCGCTGGGTAAGTTAACAGATCCTATGTTTGGCAATATCCCCCCAGATAGTACCGTCGATCTTTACTTCAATTTGTCTCAAAATGGTAAGGATGAGCGCGGCCCTTGGAATAGCGAACCGCATTTCAGGTATGTTGCCGATCCGTTGAAGCAGAAGGTTTAAACTAGGGGCTAGTGCTGCTAGCCGGAAGTCAAAAGTCAAAAGTCAAAAGTCTTTTGAGTCTTTCCTAAGAGGGAAGGAAAAAGGAAGGGACGGGGAAGATTTTACTCCCTGTCTCTTGATATTTTTCAAGAAATTGCCAATACAGAAACATCGGATACAAAATTTGTTCTAAATAAACGCTAAGATTTTAACTGAAACATACAAGTCTTCGCTTTTAGATACTCGCTTGCAATTGCAATCTGCCTATCTACTGGTATCCCACGGTAGCCGTGACCCACGGCCTCAAATTGAGGTCGAGAAGTTGGCTGAGTCGATCGCCCGTCAGGTGCAAATTCATCGGTTTGAGCGATTGGGCGTTCCGGAATCCCAGCGCTTTTATCCCGGTAAGTTAGCAGCATCGTGGGTTACAGTCGCTAGTGCCTTGAAACCTTCGATCGGTACAGCTTGCTTGGAACTTGCGCCGATGTCGTTACACGAACAAATCGAGCAGTTTGGCAAGAGTGCGATCGCCTCTGGATGCGAACTCCTCCAAATTATCCCCTTGTTTTTGTTGCCGGGGGTTCACGTTATGGAAGATATTCCCGCCGAAGTAGCAACCGCACAAAAAACTTTTGGATCGAAATTGACTGTTGAGACCCGACCTTACATTGGTTCCCACCCCGGTTTCAGTCAGTTGTTGGCAAAGCAGAAAACCTATCTTCAGGCAGATGCGTGGATTTTGCTATCGCACGGTAGTCGCCGTCAAGGTGGAAATCAGGCGATGGAAACACTAGCTACCCAGTTAGGAGCGATACCTGCCTATTGGTCTGTACCTCCGACCCTAGAGTTACAGGTGAAAAATTTAGTGATGGCAGGTTATCAAAGCATTGGGATTTTGTTGTGTTTTCTATTTGCTGGTGGAATTACGGATGCGATCGCTCAATCGATGAAGGAAATTAAACAACAGTTCCCTGATGTAAATTTCCAATTAGCCGAACCTATAGGCGCGAGTGCTGAGTTGGTAAATTTGATATTGGAATTAACAAGAGAATGAATTACAGATACACAGGCGAGACGCCTGTTCCACAAGAGAGAAAAATAGAGAGGAAAAAGTATTTGGGTAAGGTATATTTAGTAGGTGCGGGGCCGGGAGATCCGGGCTTAATGACGCTGAAGGGAAAAGCTTTGTTGGAATGTGCCGATGTGGTGATATACGATGCCCTTGTCAGTCCGCAAATTGTAGCAATGATTAACCCGCAAGCTGAGAAAATTGATGCGGGAAAACGGATGGGTCGTCACTCCTTATTACAGGAAGAAACAACCGACTTATTAATAGAAAAGGCGCAAACTGAAGCAATAGTTGTGCGTTTGAAAGGTGGCGATCCCTTTGTATTCGGTCGCGGCGGCGAAGAAATGGAAGACTTGGTAAAAGCGGGTGTATCGGTGGAAGTGGTACCGGGAATAACTTCGGGAATTGCCGCACCTGCTTATGCTGGTATTCCTTTAACTCACCGTTCTTACAGTTCTTCGGTTACTTTTGTGACCGGACACGAAGCGGCTGGGAAGTATCGACCCGCTGTAAATTGGAGTGCGATCGCTCACGGTTCGGAAACAATTGTAATCTACATGGGCGTTCACAATCTACCTTATATTGCGGAACAATTGCAAATAGCTGGCTTAAGTGCGGAAACACCTGTCGGGTTAGTGCGCTGGGGTACTCGTCCGGAACAGCAAGAACTCTACGGTAAGCTGGGTACAATTGTCGAGTTAGTTGAAAAAAATCAATTTGGCGCACCTGCGATCGCCGTTATTGGATCTGTAGTAAACTTACACAGTATTCTTTCCAGTTGTCGCCCGTCACATCTATGAATTTATGGATGGCAATGCCATAACTTCCACTCAAGCAATTCAAGCGATTTTGGCACCTGCGGTAATGATTTCCTCTAGTGCCTTATTTTTTTTGGGATTAAGTGCCAGGTATATAGCACTTTTAACTCGCATCAGGTTATTGAATGATGAAAAGCGAAACCTGAATAAACTTATGACCAAACAAGGTCAACTTGATGAGTCGGACAATATTAGATTGTTGCACATCATCACACAAGTAAATATATTATTGCGAGCGGCATGGTTTGTTCGCAATGCCATTATGTGTCAGGTTTTAGCGGTAATTTGCTTCGTTTTAACTTCCTTATCCATCGGGATAAATTTCTTTTTTTCTACAAATTTAATTCAGGGGTTGCCACTGTATTTATTTACAGGTGGTATGTTTCTCGTTCTAGGCGGCGTTACTTGTATGGTATTGGATATTTTTATTTCTTATCGAGTTATCATTATAGAAGTGAAAGATGAACATTAAGAACGAAACTAGATGAGTTGTTTGTAAGAAGCTAAGAAATGATCCCAGTCGTCGTAGTTATAAATACTCTCATTGCCCTAATCAACTTCTATATTGCTTGGCGAGTGTGGAAACTGCGACGAATACTGGCACGCGCAGCAAATGCCATACTTGCAGCAGAACGGGGCACTCATAACGTGCTGCACAATGCACCCAATGCAATTTCTAAAGGACAGAAGGGCGTATCGGTGCTGCGAGAGCGGTATCAGGTGCTGGAATTTCAGATCCAAAGGGTGCAACAAATTATAGGCATCTTAGCGCTAGTAGGGAAAGTCTGGCAAAAGCCTCGAAGTCAGCTGGCAAAGCAGTCTAAATTTCTCAAAAAAGTAGCGAAATTGCCGATCGAGCGAGGACAAAGTTAAGCGAATTAACCGAGATTTATTTCGCGCTGGCGACGGCAGACTGATTAATACGGACGTGAATAGTAGTGCTAGGATGATCGGGAAAGCATTTCTCACAGACGGGTAGCGGCTTCCCGAAGGAATACAGGTATAGCAACCATCAAGGCAATTAGGACGTTCTTAATTCTAGAAACCCTTGATTCTAGACCTTTCTTCCCCTAGCCCCTTAACGCCTAAAAAAACGCTTGGAGCGGGCAAGTGTAATATTTGTCTTTGACACTCTCCCGTTAAGCTGACGCTATAACGGGAGATTCTTGTTTCATAGAAGAACGCTTTTTAGTAGAATTACTAACGAGTCTTACATCTTCTCCACAAGCTTGAAATCCCGATTGCCCATCGGTATTTTTTGATAGAATTCTAATCCCTTCTTCCCGCAAATTCTTCGTCGCATTCCCATCCCTATCGTGATGGGTTTGACATTTTGGGCAAATCCATTCCCGATCTTTCAAAGTAAGGGAATCATTCTTAAACTTGCAACAATTACAAAGTTTCGTACTAGGGAAGAATCTATCAACCTCTATAATAATTCCGCCTTCTCTTTTCAACTTGTAGCCTAAGAAGTTTAGCAGCATCCCAAATCCAGCATCTAAAACTGATTTAGCCAACTTGGTACGCGCTAGCCCTTTTACACAAAGGTCTTCTACTACAACAACTTGGTTTTCGTTAACTAATTTCCGAGAGAGTTTATGCAGGAAATCAAGTCTAGTGTTTGCTATTTTTTGATGAACCTTGGCTACCCTCTTAACTTGTTTTTTCCGATTATTGGAGCAGGGCTTTTTCCGGGATAATGATTGTTGTCTCCGTCTTAGGCGTTTGGCATATTTCCTAGTGGGTTTGATTGGATCGACTTTATAAGTTATCTCTCCATCAAACACTGTCACCAAGGAGTTCAGACCTAAATCAACTCCCGAAATATTACCTTCTCTAACTGTTGGATTATCTTCAACTTCCCACAAAATAGCGGCGAAATATTTATCTGTACTGTCTTTCGAGACGGTTACGGATTTTATTTCGCCAAAGAGCTTTTTCGATATTACTGCTTTAACAATTCCCAGTTTGGGAAGTTGGATACCATTCTTTTTGATTGAGCAACCTGCTGGGTATCTCAGAGATTGCTTTCTGTGTCTACTTTTGATTTTGAACTTTGGGAATCCAGCCCGATGTTCAAAAAATTTTTTGAATGCTGCTTCTAGGTTTTTGAGTGATTGCTGCAATGCGGAAGAAGACGCTGCTTTTAACCATAAGAAATTCTCATGTTTTTTCAGTTGCGTTAAGTCTTTCGCCATGTCGCAATAACTCATCTCTTTTCCCGTCTCTTGATATTGAGTGTTGATCTTGTTTAGGTAATAGTTCCAAACAAAACGACAACAGCCAAAGTTTTTGGCTAAGGCTATTTGCTGTTCTTTATTCGGATACAATCTCACCTTTAACGCTGTCAACATCTCTCTGTCAATTTAGGGTTATTAGCAGTGTAGCTGGGAGGAATAGCATTGTCAAACTATATTGATTCGCTGCGCTCAATTAATGCAAGCTGGTCGCAATTCATCTCCCGCCAAACTGCCTTATGACATGAGTCTTCTTGCTCCATTGCGATAAAATCTGTAACTATAACTATAGAGACCCGAAAATGTCTGATAAGCGTTCTGGAGCTTTTATTGGCGGTATGCTGATCGGAGCGGCGATCGGCACCATCACGGGCTTGCTGATAGCACCGCGCACGGGCAGAGAAACGCGACATCTGCTGAAAAAATCTGCCGAAGCTTTACCGGACTTGGCAGAAGACCTCTCAACTACTGTACAGCTGCAAGCCGATCGTCTGTCCGAATCTGCACTGAGAAACTGGGATGACACCCTGACGCGACTTAAAGAAGCGATATCTGCTGGAATAGAGGCTGGGGCTCAAGAAAGCAAAGCCTTTGAACGGACAGAAGCCGCAGCGCCTTCGGAAAAAAACTCATCCCCCGACCCGGAGGAGCTATACTCGAATTCCTATGGTTCGGGGACTACAGTGGCTTCCCAAGACATCACATCGACATAAACTCTCAGGTAACTGCAAAAATAACCCTCGCTTTTGGCACAAATCCTGTGATTGACCCTTTATTTTGGTTAGGATTTTCCATACTGCTGGTTGCTGTCAGTCTTGCGGCTGTTTTGATGGCAGCTATACCCGCATTGCAGGAGATCGCCCGTGCTGCTCGCAGTGTGGAAAAATTAGCTGATACCCTATCTCGCGAATTGCCTCCTACTTTGGAAGCGATTCGCTTGACCGGTATGGAAATCAGCGATTTGACAGATGATGTCAGCGAGGGAGTTAAAAGCGCTGGTGTTGCGGCTAAACAAGTCGAGCAAAGCGTTGTGTCCGCCAAGACGCAGGCAAAAAAAGTGCAAACTACTACTCGCAGCGTGTTTAGTGGTGTTAAAGCCGCTTGGAAAACCTTTACTCGCAGCCAAACTAGCCCCTCTCCCTCTGTAGGACGGCGATCTGCGGCTACCCCTCTCCCGCCTTCTCAAGGAACTGCTTTGGATGTTCGCGATCGAGCGATCGCACCTTCTCATCGCGCTTCTGAGTCTAACCGAGAAATTGCCGAGCGGCGAAACGCCGAGGCTTCTCACTCAGATTCGGAAGTATATTGGTCTGGCGATGAAGCTGAATAATTTCAAGCACTGCTACTGGTTTGTTGTAGTTGTTACAATTCCGAAAATTTTAGCCTTGATATTATAGCGCAAAAAAACTTTTTTTACGCAGATATCCTTACAATTCATAGCTGACTGGTTGCGATCGCAATTTTTTAGAAAATTTTTTGTAAACAAGTGTAAAGAAATATAATTTTTCTATTATCCTTTGATTAAGAAAGCAATATTTTAGTGTCCGCGACTTGAGATTCTGGTAAAAAAGCCAATGCAGAAGCATAATTTTGTAAAACGACTTTTGGTATCCATAGCAGCCTTCTTCCTGGCCGCAAGTGTTTGGGCCCAAGCACCCGCAGCACAGGCATTCGACAATCCAGAGTTACTGCCCCAAATTCAAACGCCAATTATTGACTTAGCGAAGTCTCTTACCGACGTTCAGGAACAAGCTCTTGCACAAGATATACAGAGTTTTGAGGCACAAACTGGCTGGAAGCTGCGAGTTTTGACCCAATATGACCAAACTCCCGGTCGTGCCGTCAAAAATTATTGGGGATTGGATGACAAAAGCGTCTTACTCGTTGCTGATTCGCGAGGCGGCAATATCCTGAACTTCAGCGTCGGGGACGAGATTTACAATCTTTTACCTCGTACTTTCTGGATTGAACTGCAAACTCGTTACGGCAACCTGTACTTTGTCCGCGAAGAAGGTGAAGACCAATCCATTATTCAATCCCTTAACTCGATTAAAACCTGTTTGCTCAAGGGCGGTTGCAACGTAGTACCGGGACTGCCCCGCGAGCAGTGGATTCTTACCCTAGTTACCTCGATTGTTGGCGGTGTGGTGTTTGGATTCGCCGCCCAACCCCGCAAACCAGGACAAGTTATGGCTTGGCAATGGGCTTTAATTTTCTCGCCATTGTGGGGGATATTGTTTATTGCCTTCGGTATTGGCCCAGTCGTCACCCGTACTTCTGAGTGGTTGCCCTTGTTCCGAAATGTGGCAGGCTTTATGATTGGTGCGCTGGTTGCCTACCTATCGCCAATGCTAACTTCTCCTTCTGAAAGTTCTAGCCGCTAAGCATTAAGAAACCCGGTTTTTCACCAAAACCGGGTTTCTGTCCCAAGACGATGAGTGCAACAATGCGGCGGAACTAGAAACAGATGCCATAAAAGCGCGGTAGAATATGAGCCAGACAGAGAAAATCAAGCATTGCTTCCGTTTTATGTAGCAGAAATCATGGAATGGCACCTTACAGATGCTCAGAGTCTGGCAATTATCGATCGCGAAATAGGGGAGCACGTATTTTCCCCAGCAGAATACGAAATAGTACGTCGGGTGATTTATGCTACAGCAGACTTTGAGTACAAATCTTTAATTCGTTTTTCCGAACGAGCCTTGCAAGCAGGGGCAGCAGCTTTGGCGGCTCGCAGCACTATTGTCGTAGATGTGCCGATGGTGCAAGTCGGCATCACACCGAGTATCCAAAATACCTTTGCCAACCCGGTATATTGTAGTATGGACGCACTGACGCGACCCCAAAGAGAAAAAACCCGCGTTGCTTGGGGGATAGAAACTTTAGCCAGACGTTATCCAGAAGGCATCTTTATAGTAGGTTACGCGCAAACAGCTTTAAATTCTTTGGTAGAACTAATTGAAGCAGAGGAAATTCGTCCCGCTTTAGTTATTGGGACACCTGCTGGTTTTGTCGATGTCGATGTTGCCAAAGAAAGATTGCAAGATTCCTTAATTCCCCACATCCGCACAGAAGGACGGAAGGGTAGTGCGGTGGTAGCATCCGCGATTGTAAATGGATTGGTGGATTTGGCTTGGCAAGCTTACGGACAAGAAGGGTCTGTGGGAGTTTAGAAACAGGGGTTAGGGGGTAGGGGCTAGGGGTTAGGGGAAGAAGTTTAAAGAGTTTTTGTGGCGATTGTAGAAACTTATTTAATCGTAGGATGGGTTAGGCACGGGCGATAAATTCAGAACTTTCAAGCCATAATTTAAGTTGCCGTGCCGTAACCCATCATCGGACACATCTCTAACACAACAAACATTTTTCACCATAAACCAGAAAGACCTATGCTAAGCTAGTAAAGCAAATAAGAGCAGAGGAATAATTGCAAAGCGATCGAGTTTCTGCTAAAATTATAGGATAAAATAATATACTTCACTGCCGGGAATTGAGTATGCCTGTTGCACTACAATTCCAAACCTATACTGTAGAAGAGTTTCTTAACTAGACCTACCGGAAGGACAGGAATACGAACTTATCGACGGAAGGATATCTGTAATGGCTGAACCTTCAGGGGAACACGAAAATCTGCGTTCCGAACTGATGGTAGAATTGCGAATGGAAAGCCGACGCCGCCAACTCGGACTGCTAGTGCATCCAAAACCGGTATTGCAATTAGGGCCAAAAGATACTCGTAAACCGGATTTGATTGCGATCGATCGTGATGCTTGGAATCGCCAAACTCAAGCAGAAGCGGTATTGAAAGAAGCACCCAGCGTTGTAATTGAAATTGTCAGCACGAATTGGGAAGAAGACTATCGGCATAAACCGCTGTAGTATGCTGCTTTTGGGGTAAGGGAGTTGTGGATAGTTGACCCGTTGTTTACTATCGATCGCTATCCTAACCGCAAGAATCCGAAAATTGAACAACCTGCGATCGCGATCGGACAGTTGGTGACTTCGCGTAGTATTTTGCTGGAAAGAGAATATGAGTTTCAGAGTTTTACAGGGAAACAGAGGATTGAGTCGCGGTTTTTTCCAGATTTAGAGATTACAGTTGAGGAGATTGTTGGTTTTGGTCAGGGGATTTGATATGGTTTTGGATGGGTAGCGATCGCACTCAAGGAAAGTAGCGGTAAAATTCCTTTAGATATTTGGATTACCGATACACCCAACTGGCTAAAAATCAAATAAAAGCAGCTTTATGTTATAATTGCGTTATCAAAGACCATAAACTAAGAATTCCCAATTATTTAGCCCTAAAATTATGGCAGTAACAACTTTGAATCAAATAATTAAACAGCTTGACACACTGGAAATAGAAGAAATTAAAGAGCTTAATCAAATAATTCAAAAATATCTTACCAAACGAGAAGAAGCTCTTAATAAATCTGCCTTTCACCAAGCTCTGATTAATTCTGGATTAGTTAAGCAGATTAAGCATCCTGCATATCAACCGATCGGCGAGAGAAATTTAATTCAGGTGGAGGGAAAGTCTGTTTCTGAAACTATCATTGAGGAACGGCGTTAAATGGCAATTTACTTCATAGATAGTAGCGCATTGGTCAAGCGTTATATTAGCGAAATTGGCTCAGCTTGGGTTTTAGGGCTATTCGATCCAACTTTGAACAATGAGGTATATATTGGAGCAATAACTGGTGTGGAAATTATTGCTGCAATTACCCGCCGATCGCGCAGTGGAAGTATTAGCATTACAGATGCAACATTAATACGCAATCAGTTTAAAATAGATTTCCAGAAAGACTATCAAATTATTGAAATTACAGAAACCATAATTAATTCGGGAATGGTATTGTCAGAAACTTATGGATTAAGAGGTTATGATGCTATCCAACTAGCTGCTGGTCGTGTAGTCAACTCTCTTTGCATTGCTAATGGATTACCTCCAATTATCTTTGTCTCCGCAGACAATGAGTTGAATGCAGCAGTTATTCGTGAGGGATTGATGATTGAAAATCCTAATAGTTACCCATAGCTGGAACTAATTACCAAATAAAAATAGGTAGATACTGTGTATTCACTCTTTTTCAAGTTCTGCTAGCGCTTCATCTAAATTAAGGGGAGTTTCATCTTTTACTTCCATCATCGCAAGTACGAGTCCTTCATCCTCCATCACTTCTAGGAGGCGCTGATAATCGCTAAAATTGATAACGACTTTTTGGATAGTACCCTTAATGTCAATTATCAGTTCTTTAACAAATGGATAATCTTCAGCTTTCATTTGAGTTTTGGGCGTGATAGTTATATTATAAATGTAGCGCGGCTATTTTTAGCCAGGAATTAACGAAAATTGAAGAACCTGCGATCGCGATCGGACAGTTGGTGACTTCGCGTAGTATTTTGGTGGAAAGAGAATATGAGTTTCAGAGTTTTACCGGGAAACAGAGGATTGAGTCGCGGTTTTTTCCAGATTTAGAGATTACTGTTGAGGAGATTGTTGGTTTTGGTCAGGGGATTTGATATGGTTTTGGATGGATAGCGATCGCACTCAAGGAAAGTAGCGGTAAAATTCCTTTCGATGTAGAACCCTGTAATAAGTAACTGTTTCGCCATCAAATACAACACCGATGCGATAGTCACCTAAACGAATTCGATAAGCATTTTCATATCCCTTTAGCTTTTTCAAATTGGGGATATCTTCAAAATTAGGTATGTCTGGTATTTCGTCAAAAACCAGTGTTTTAATAGATTCAAAAACGGGCGTACTTTTAAGCGCCTTGAGGTCTTTAATAAAACTAGGTAGATACTGTGTATTCACTCTTTTTCAAGTTCTGCTAGCGCTTCATCTAAATTAAGGGGGGTTTCATCTTTTACTTCCATCATTGCAAGTACGAGTCCTTCATCCTCCATCGCTTCTAGGAGGCGCTGATAATCGCTAAAATTGATAACGACTTTTTGGATAGTACCCTCAATGTCAATTATCAGTTCTTTAACAAATGGATAATCTTCAGCTTTCATTGGAGTTTTGGGCGTGATAATTATATTATAGCGATCGCACTTTTACTCAGCTTTGGAAGCTAATCATTTACGTTCCAGGTTTCTTAAAAAGAACTGGTGCTTCTGGGGCTAAAAAAATCGGATAATTTGACTGATTATCATCAACTTGTAACTGGATATCCGATGCTAGAGACGACCTTAGAAATGTGTCAATAGAAATTCCCCAGTTGTTTCCCAAATCTTGAGTAAGTGAGGGACATTTTTTAAAGTTATACAAGCTTTTTTCTCGTCCTGGCTTACCATGAATAGCTATAACTCGACTGCGATCATCAAACACAGGACTACCACTCATTCCGATGACTGTTGGATTGGTATATTCCACCGAATAACCTTCATCATCACCTTTGGATAATTTGGATATTTTTCCAGCATTAAACACATATCTTTGGGATGGCAAACAATCAATCCATCCAGAAATATAGACAGGCATATCTTGAGCAGTTTTGGTGCTAAGTTTAGCAACTGGGTAATTTTGCTGACTATTAAACTCTACTATTGCTAAATCCAATGTCGAATCTTTTCGCACTTTCTTATAGTCAATTTGATAGGTTTTCCCGTCATAGGTTTTAATTTGGTATGGATCTTCAATTGGGCCAGGTGGAATACCAACTACATGATTAGCTGTAAGAACATAGTATGTGTTCCCATTTCTACTAATAATAACTCCGTTACCAAACCCTTTGCCGCTAATAAGCACTGTCGTTTGTTGAGCTATTTCTTTGATTTTAGTTTGTGCGTTATCCGTATTTTGTCTAGTTTCTTCCCTGCAAATATCCTCAGCAATAACACGGTTACTTGCTATCGTGTCAGCAATATTAACATAAATAGGACAAGAACTTTCCCTCCGAGCAGGACTTGCAAAGTTGTTATTATTGAGTTGAAACAAATCTTCCAAGGTTGCTTTGGCATCCTGTCCTGGCTTGAGGGTATAAAGCACATCAATGCAACCATTTCCCTTCTCATCTGTAACACAAATAACAGGTTGTTTAGACATAATTCCATTAGTTATGTATAAAAGTCCTTGTGTAAAATATTTATTCATTTTTTCAGTAACTTCTTCACAACGTTTTTGAGGAGTGTAGCCGCTAGAGGAGAAATCAGTAGAAACCCACCGAATAAATTGCCTTTTACCTTGGTTAGTTTTCACAACTGTTGTTGGTACACCAGTCACTATTTCACAAGTAAAACTAACTTGTGATGAAGTATTAGTAATATTCTCTGCCTTTTTGGATGAATCAGTATTAGATTTAGATATAGATAAACTGGAGCTAGGCATCAAATAAGAATAGATTCCCCATCCTGCAAGCGCAAGAAGAGTTACCACACTACTCAAAAGCAAGCCTTTGTTTTGGATAAACTTCTTATTTAAGGGTGATTTTGCTTCTGGTGAATTAGCATTGCTACCATGTTGTAACTCTTGCCAAGTTACAGACTTAGTGGTTGGATTATGGCAAATCACAGGCAACCAACTAGCACAGGGATACTTATCCTCTAAAAGGATCAACCTTTTTCGTGCTTCTTGCACCGAGGCATACAAAGACTTACCGCTGGAAAATTCCTTCAGGAAGTGCTTCAAAAACGCTTGTGCAACCACATCTGGCACTGGTTCCCTCATAATTATTAGTTGGGGAATATGCAATTTTTCTAGATCGGGAACTAATCCCAAACCATCGCAGGAATTGAAAATTGCTAGCTTCAGACCTCGTTGCATAGGTTTTTCCAGCAACATCTTTAATGTTTGACTTGTTAAATTTAGGTTTTCATTGATATGTAGCTGACCATTTTGACTATTATTTTGGCTCTGACTGTGCCCAGCAAAAAATAGAATGTCCCATCCTCTTTCATCATCCAAGAGATTTTCTTGAAGTTTTTCCATTTTAGGCTCTTGAAGAACTTCTATTTCCGCTTTTTTTAAAGAATCTCCTAACAGTTTACCGTCCGAGTTAATATCAATGTCTGTACTTTTTCCTAAAATAACTAATATTCTAGGTTTTTCTCTTTTAGCTATGGTTGTTATGGGTTGCTTATTATTATTAGTACTCAAAGCCACTTCAATTTGGGAGTATTTTTCAAATAAATCCCAGATATGCCAAGGTAGTTTCCGCATCTGAATATCTGCGGCTTGAATAATTACCTTTATTTCCTCCGATTGATTTAAATTATGTAGTAAATTTTCCTTTACAGGACGGAAATCTGAGGAGTTGAGCCACTTATTCATACCATCGCTCAACTCCTTGATGCAATTTTTGAGTTTGATATTGGGATCGCCGCTAATCGCTTGCATAAAGCGAAGTTGTGGACGACGAATTGGCCAGTCAATTTTATTCTGATAAGCTGACTGCCAATGTTTATATAGTTTCAAAATTTGTTCGCATGGTGGTAATTTACCTGTAGATTCTATCAAGGGAACAATATCCCCATCTGACCGAATTTCCAAACTAACGGAAAAGCCCTTTTTTATGTCACCATCCACCAGCTTCAAAATAACTAATTTACCCATCGCTATTCTCCCATAAATATCGATTTATTTAAACATCAAAATATTGCATGAAATTTACATTATCAAGCTCCGCTTTGACGCTAAATCGATCTCCCAAATTGCAAATTAATTCTGATGTTATAGAGGATGTATCTGTTGTCTCTATTTGCGTTGAGGAGATTATTGTTTGGTCTTCATCTAACAAACTCAATGTTAAATTCATGGGTAAGTAAGTACGATCTATTTCTGGGTACAATCTAACTCCAATAATTATTTGATTTTCTGGTTTTACCACACTAATAACTAAAAAGAATGTGGAATGTGAACCCAAGCTAATATGTTTAGCACGAATTACAGGCATAAACCTGGGATTAGGAATCATATCGCGGCCAAAAATATCTTCAAATGTCTGCCACCCAGCTTGGATTGCCTCAATAAAGTTATCCTGTAACCAGTTAGTCAAATTCACTCGTAATACTCCTACATCCAGAATAGCAATTCCTTCTAGAGCGGTAAGTTGTCCAGATTGGTACAGATTCATAATTCGCTGAAACAGTTCTGGGGAACTTTCCAAAACTAACACCACACTACCGCTCTCTATTTTCTTTAAAATTATCGAGCCTTCTCCCAGTTCTTGTAGGGTTTTAAGAATTGTCTGTAATTTCTGGTTGTCAATGTCACCAAGGTTAGCATTCAACTTAAGTTCCCACACTTTACTTTTAGATACCTGAGATTCTTTGGCAGGCTGGTATTTTGCAGACTCAGATAGAATAATTTGCTGCAACTTGGGAAGCTTTCCCGTACCACTGCCAGTAATATTAAAGGTTTCATAAATGTTAGCAAGTCTTTTACGCACAGCTTCGGGAGTAATTGTTAGCATATCTGCGATCTCTGCAATTGGTTTGCCATCCATCGCCAGAGATAATACTTCTATTTCTTTATTAGAAAGACCTCGTTTGCTAGCTATAATTCTCAGAGACTCTTGTGGAATTAGCATATTTACTGCCATGACCTTACCGAAACTACTATTTGGGATTACATCTATGTTATCTCAAAACCCGGTCATTACTGCTAATTTAGGTACTTTTTCTCTGGACAGGAGTACATCGGCATAGTGTAAGGTACTATATTATACTTATGTGATTTAATTTTATACTTAAATTGACCTCTAATTCAGCCCTTGGCTCAAGCTAGGGGGTATGGTCACAAATAGCTAGATGGCTGGAACAGTATTCTCTATCTTCCTTGTCCTGTGTATGGATATGACCGATACCCAGCTTGCGGCGACTTTGAGAGAAGCTAATATGTGGGCTTGTTTAGTGAATTAATTTACCAAAATTTACCTTTAAGTTTCGTAAAAAGCCAATTAACTGTAAAAAATTGTGCTAATTTAGTAATGAGGCATAAAAAGCCCTCACTTGGGTTAGCCCCAAGCAAGAGCTAAATTTATTCATTCAGCCAATGATTTTACCATCAGAAGCTACCGTTTCAAATTCCCCCAATGGGAATAACGGCAAAGAGCCGCAGCAGCAAGCGAGTTCGCTTTATGCAATAGAAGCGCTTGCCAAAGAAAACGCAGAACTGACGAGTCGGATCGAAAGCGTAGAAAGTATAATCCAAGCTTTACTCCAAGAACCTGCGCCTCCTGCTGGTTCTTCTGGAACTCTCACCAAAGAAAAGCTGGCGATCGCACCTGCTACGATCTCGCCTCCGCGTTCCTGCGCTCACGACATTTTTCTAGTTTCTCGCCAGGGAATAATCGCCGTAGAAAAATGGCATCGAGGATCGTCGCAAGACTATCAAGACTTTTTCAGAGCCACCATTTATCCAAATGAGGCATCTGTATTGATTCCTGCGGGTTGGTACTACCAGGTTAGCAATCCTAATGGCGAAACTAGCGCCACTTTGGAAGTATACCACTTTTGGAATGGTTAATTAATCTGCACTTTCGTTCCCAGGTTTAACCTGGGAACGATCGAGCGAATAAAAAATATTTTCTAGGACTTATGGACAGAAAAAACACTCAGACGACTCATAATTCTCGCAAATTATGGGCTTGTGGAATTGGATCTATTGCTGTTTCGGCTTTGTTAATTCCTCCCATAATGGAACTAAGCACACCATCAGTGTATAGCGCTGTCGCCAGTGACTACTCACTATCAGCAACTCCTTTTGCATCTGAACGTCAACAGACGTGCAAAGCGGTGTACAGCCACTTAAAGACTGGTGACGGATCGGCTGCCATTGCTTTTGCCGATCGAGCCGAGATAACATTCAATCATAACTTTGTCTGGAACAAACTAGAACTAGCAGCACAGTGCCGAAACCCAGATTTAAAAAAATACGGTATTGGGAAAGACCCTGGTACATCTGTCACATTAGCATTGACAGAACTAAAAAATTTGCAAGAACGAAGCAAACGGGATCAAGATTCCAGAGGATTCGCTGGCGTAGTCTTTGTCCAAGAAGCAGAAAATGGCCCCAATCAACCAAAGCTGGATTTCGATGAGATTAAAACTTTAATTCAGGAAATCAATAAAAATCGTGGAGTAGTAGCCATTATTGGCCCCACAGGAATTTTGAAAGAGCAACTGAAAAATCATCTTAAAGATGAAAAAGCAGAAGTGTGTTCTTTTGCAGAGATTAACTACTGCGTTGATTGGAGTTTTCAGTTAGCTCGAAAGCTCTGAATCAACCCGCTTTACTGAGTATTTCCATTAACTTATTTTGGAGAAGCAATTGTATGGAATGGCCAGAATATGCAAATGAATTTCTGAATATATCGCAAGAGAATTTGATGAATTTCGATGATGGAACTCGTACCGAAGCTACAACTTTAGTAAGAGACTTAGGGATACTCGATATCTCTAAAAGACGGCATAAAAAGCAAAAACATCTCGCTAATTGGAATTTTTCCCGCACCAATGAACTCAATATAAAATTGGCTGTTAGCGTTGCTATTGGCAGCTTGTTAGGTAACGCCTTTGCACTACAAGCCGCCAAGCTTGGCCCTTGGGCACCAATTGCTAGTTATATCGGAGGAATTGCGCTTAATTTTGGTTTAGATCACCTCGCAACTGAGCAGTTTAGCCTGCTACGTCGTAAACAAAACTTGAATGATATCTACGGTATGATTAACAGATTGCAATCACAAGATCGGCGATCTAATGAGTTTGTAGATGCCTATTATGACGCTCAGAAGCTATGGGTTCAGCAAGTTGAAGGAAATCACTTTACCTCTCTTAAGATAATTTATTTACTGCTATTGGTAATAGGTTTGTTAATGGAGTTTTTAGCTTCATTCGTATTATCTCAAACTCTCACAACAGGCGAAGATTTTCTAGCAAAGATTGTCGGGGCAGCTATGCCACCCTTGTTAGTGTTGTTAGCTTCTGTACTCCAAAGCGCTCTAATTGACCAATCAAAAGATGCAGCTGAAGCAGTGGAGCAATATGAAGATATGCTAGCTCAACTGGGAGCAATTGAAATAGAAAATTCAAAATTTCGTCGAGAGGAAAGTGAAGATGAATCTTGAAGATAAAAATAGGAAAGCTGCTCGCGTTAAGCACCTGAGCGATGGTTACACAGGAAATCCAAGTATGCAAGCTGCTACTCCGCAAATAGCTATGTTGGAGTATAACTTGAAAGAAGCTAAACAGCGGAAAAAGCAAAAAGAGCAAGAGCGAGATGAAGCTATCAAAAAGCTAGTAGCTAGCAAAAAATCTGACCTTGAAAATTTACCAAATCAGTTTCCTAAAAACCCATATTTGGAGAACCTGCTTAGTGAAAAAAGGAAGTTTCCAGCCCAAATTCAACGCGATCGCGCTGAATTCGATCGACGAAAAAACGAATGGATAGAGGACGAAATGCCCAAGCGCGAAGCTTGGTGGGCAGAACAATTGAAGACACTTGGTTGGAAGTATCACACTGAAATTGAGCAACTACAAAAGGATATTTCGATGTATGAACAAAAGGTAGCGATTGCTAATAAGCAGTGGTTAGAAGGAGACTATAATATATACGATCGCAAAGGATTGAACGATGGACGTAACTGATTGATGCTTAATCTGAGTTTATTAGGGTGCGTTATCTTAGCTGTAACACACCCTCTCGCCCTGATTATTTATAAGGTCTGATGTACAACTAAAAAGTGAGATAAATCATGGTTGAAACAATCCAATCTCAAGATATTACTCTTGACCAATTAATTGAAAACTTCGCTCTAGAACGCACTAACGACGATCGATTTTTTCCAGAATGGCAAGATGATTTACCGGAACTCACGGATTTGGAAAAGCAAACCCTAGATGAAGTAAAAGCGGACTATCTGCATTTGTCTCGTTATACCATTCTAGAACCGATCGTCAAAATGGTGGTGTTAGGGCCATTGTTGAGATTGGCGGGTTTTTATCGTCCGCCATTTTATATTACTGCCGAAAAGTCGGTGAAAATTTCATCGGAGGATGATGGTACTATTGTAAATGGACGCCTTGACCTCTTAGTTTTTAAGCCTTCTTTTTGGGTACTCGCTATTGAAGCCAAAAGCGTAAAATATTCGGTGGAAGCTGGTATACCGCAAGCTTTGGCTTATATGTTGGGTAATCCCAATTCTGAAAAACCTGCCTTTGGTTTTGTGAGTAATGGCCCGGAGTTTAAATTTCTGAAACTGACGAAACAAGGTAAGCCCAAATATGCTGAATCTTATCCCTTTGCACTTCAACGGGGGGATGATTTGTATACTGTTGTGAGCGTGTTAAAACGCCTCGCTCAATTACTTGGCGAATAACTAAAATATTTTCTAGGGTGCGTCAGGCTCGATCGATTGGCTATAGAACTACAAGAGGCTGAAGAAACCGGGTTTCTGTCAACTATTTTAACCTCAAAACCTAGATTTTTCGCTTAGAAACCCGGTTTCCGACCGTTACCAATCATCATCTCTTCGAGGAGGTCTGCGCGATCGATTCGCACCATATCCCGGATCTCGTTCGTAACGCTTTTTCTTTTTCCGCCTGTCCCCTTCCGAGGCATTTCCTAATTGGCGGCTAATATCGGCAAACAAATCTCGTCGTAAGTAAGGATAGTCACTCACCCATAAATTAAGTTCGGGAAGATAAATATCGGAAACTTTGGCAATGCGACTCATATCCGGTCGTTCGGACATTACCAACATTTCCGCCCATTCTCCTCGCACGATCGCTTGATGAGAACGCTTTAGGGGAACTTGCAATTGAGTCAAAAACCCATTCTCATCTCCTACTTCTAAATTAAGTCGGCGTTCGCGGTTTTCTACAATCACTAACTCGCCACGTTTGTTCACATTTTCCTGCGCTTTACCCACCAATTCTTCGCTGATATAAACATCTAGCACTTGACCGCGCCAAAAGCCACTGTATCGATAGCGGCGACATTCTAAATTACGCAAACTCGCCCAAAAAATTGGCCCCCACAACCAGTAGAAACCAGTGACTGTTCCGATTAAAACGAATAGCCATGCAAAATCTTGTAAAGACTGTTCGATCAAAAATAGTATAGCTACACTTACCAAAGAAATTAACACTCGGAATAAGAAGTTGGGAATTTTACCCCAGCAATATTTGTACTGTGCGGCTGTAGCAATGATAGGGATGAGTTGTTCAAATTTTGCGCGGGTTAATGGAACTAGCATATGGATTTTGGATTTTAGATTTTAGATTTTGGATTGAATGGGAGATGGGAAATGGGCGATCGCGTTTTCTTTATGAGAATGACCCATGCCCCATGCCCCATTCTCCTACAAAATCTTCTCTAAACCATATACTAACGATTTCAGCTGCGTTACTTTGCGGATCGATAGCAGAACTCCTGGCATATAGCAAGCTCGATCGCTCGTATCGTGGCGCAGGGTGTAGATTTGACCGGGAGCGCCAAACATCACCTCTTGGTGGGCAATCAGACCCGGTAAGCGGACACTGTGAATGCGAATGCCTTCATTGGCGACGCTACCTCTCGCACCCGCTAACTTTTCCTCTTCTGCCACAGAGGGGGGGTTGAAACTTTTTCCTATTTCTGCTAGCATTTGCGCGGTTTGAATAGCCGTACCGCTGGGGGCGTCGGCTTTTTGATTGTGGTGAAGTTCGATAATTTCTACGTGGTCGAAGTATTTCGATGCCTGAATAGCTGCTTGCTGAAGCAAAACCATGCCGATCGAAAAATTGGGAATAATTAGGCAACCTGTACTTGCTTTTTCCGCAAACTCCGCCAAATCTTGAATTTGCTGCGGACTCAAGCCGGTAGTGCCGACAACGGGACGCACACCGTAGGCGATCGCAGACCGCACAGAATCATATACCGTTTTGGGATGGGTGAAATCTACCATAACACCCAGCACTTTTTCCTGGGCAGCCATCGCCAACATCGGTTCAAATTGATTCGTGATGGGAACTTCCAACGGGCCACATCCAGCCACCTCCCCAGCATCTTTGTTTAATAATTCGGGATTGAGATCGATCGCACCCAGTAGAGTCATGTCAGGTGCGCCAGCAATCGCTTTGATAACCTCGCGGCCCATTTTGCCACCAGCACCGTTAACCACAACTGGAATAGGAGATTGATTGGCCATGAAAAATACCGATTTTAGATTTGAGATTTTAGATTTTAGGTTAAATTGGCAATCGGGCAAACGATTTTAAATTTTAGATTTTAGATTTACTTTCTTCCCGCCGTAAGAGGATCGATCGCAAGTTACCTGTGTTTCTGTTCTGCCCCACTCCAGGTCTCCCCCTCAATACCATACATATTCTTTGAGCGGAAAGAGAGTAATTTACCATCGGGCAGAAGACATCAGGTCTTACTCCCCTCCCCGTGGACGGGGAGGGGATGGGGGTGGGGTTCCATCTCTCCTCAATCGCCGGTCGGATTCTCCCCTGAGTTTCCATCTTCCGGGTTAAACGGACTTTCGCCAATGCCAAGCTGCTTTTTACTCCGTTTTAGCTGTTTCCAGAGCTTCTTAATTTGTTTGTAAGCTTCATCTGGAGGGAGCTTTCCACCAGTTTCTAACGAGCAAACGAAATTAACGCGCTGGGCAAATTCTTGCAAATTGGCGTTAAAAACCAAGTTTTCTGGTTTGACTTGACCGTAGTAGCGACTGCGCGGGTAGAAAAAATTGGAGCGATCGTTCATGGCTCCCTCCATTATGTTATCTAGCAATTAAACATTCTTCAGTTATAGACGCTCTCAGTCCGGATTAGTATCTGCTAATACGCAGATACGCAATCGCGTCTCGGTTGCCAAAAATTTCCTTTAGCTTTCTCTACCAGCCCCAAGTTCCCGGCCCACCTTTGAACGGCCCTACAATATCGCTGGTGATCCAGCCGCCGTAGAAATCACCTGGCTGCGGCTGCACCCTCTCACCATTAACATAACAACCTTCCATCAAATTGGCATAAAAAGCTACATAATCTTTAATCGAGACAAAGGCGGGAGTGGGAGCCGTATAAAACCAAGCAGCATTTCGCGCTTGCTTGTTACCGACAATTACACTGTAGAAATGCGCTTGACCTTTCCATTCGCAAAAGGTAACGCGGTTTTCGCGCACTAGATATTCCATTTTTATATCATCTGTTGGGATGTAGTAATTGGGTGGATGACTCGTTTCTAACACCCGCTTAGCTCGATAGGTATCTGCAATTACGATACCGTTAAACACAACCAGGATGTGTTTGGGAGTGTCTTCTAAACGAGGCGGACGGGGGTAGTCCCAAACAGATTCTTTACCTGGCCCAGGTTCGATGCGCTGAATCATATCGATTTTGGATTTTAGATCTTTAAAGTTAAGGTAGCTTCTTTCCAAGGAAATTGGTAAGTTCTTCACGTAACCATTCTTTCTCTGATTGGGCTAACCAAGATCCGAAACGATGGGTGCGTACTCCTTCGACGATCGTACACGCCATGACTGGTTTGTTGTTGACCTCGAAATTACTGCACAAGTCTACTCGATCGATATCTTCTGTCTGTCCCTTAACCTCATGACGAAAACCGAATAACTTCCGCTGCAACCGAAAATTCTGCCGATCGATCTCCAAGCGCGTGCGACCTGCTACACTAAATAAAACTCCTCCCAACATTCCTAAGCCGACTATCCAAAAAGGAATCGAAAGTAAGGGAAAAAAGAGATAAGCACCGACTGCGATCGCTCCAGCTGTCCAGAAAAATAAAAATCCACTCCAAATCAGCGCAAAACCCAACCAAGAAATGTTTTGAAATTGCCACCCAGATGGAGGAATTTCCACGACAAGTCGCTGGCCTGTATTTTGCAAAACGATGCGACTGCCCGCAGGTTTGCGCCGCTTTTGTACAGTAATTGTATGTTCGCCGCGCAAGTTTGCCAAGGCATCTTTTGCAGAGGAAAATCTATCTTCCGGTATCGGTTCGAGCATTGTTTCTAACCAGTCGGCAAATTCATCTGAGATTTCCACTTGCGAGCGAAAGTCTATTTTGAGGCGATGTTGCGGCAGATCGGCGGTCGATCGATGTGTCAGTAAGAACAGCAATGTGGCTCCCAACCCGTACAAATCCGTTGAAGGGTAAGCTTGTCCGCGAAATTGCTCAGGAGCCATGTAGCCGTAAGTACCGATAACTGTGCTTCCTCCCGTCATCGTTTGCCGATAGGTGTCTTGCACCGCACCGAAATCGACGAGAAAAATTTGTCCATCTTCCCTTTGGATGATATTTTGCGGTTTGATATCTCGGTGGATAACGGGTGGGGCAAATTCTTGTAGATAAGTGAGAGTTTCCAAAACTTGCACCGCCAAACGTCGTACTTCCGATTCCTTACCGCGCCAACCGCTTTCGACTAACGATGAAAGCGATCGCCCTTCTGCCAATTCCTGAACCAGGTAAAATCGGCGATCTTCAGGCGTATCGACTTGAAAATAATCTAAATACCGAGGTATGCTGGGATGATTGAGATGGGATAAGATTTTTGCCTCTCTTTCAAATAATTCTAGCACTTTCCACTGACTTACCCGCCGCAACGACAGTTCTTTGAGTGCCACTCGTTGATTGTTGTGCAAATCGATCGCTTCGTAAGTGATCCCAATGCCACCCTGACCCAATGTATCCACAATTTGATACCGTTGGGCGATCGCATCTCCTGGTTGGTGCAGCAGTTCCATAAAGAGAGGGACTAGAAAGTCAAAAGTCAAAAGTCAAAAGTCAAAAGTTGTAGGTTGGGTTGAGGGACGAAACCCAAGCACTTAGTCTCACTTTTAGTCTAAAGGTTTTTTCGGGTCAAATATGCCGTTGTAGTAGCACAGCTAATTAAAATTTTGGTAAGCTCGACTCACTTGAGTATACTGTGCTACTACAAAATGCTCATTTTGAGCATTAGCATAATTATTCCGAAAGTTCTCAATAGACCTCTCCACAAATTCTTGTGGGGTAGGCATCCTGCCTGCCGAGAGAGATGCTTTTCTGGAGATGTCTAAAATATCAGTCTGAACAGGTTTTCACGAATCATTTAAGATTTAGGCTGATGGCGGTAAATTTGGTTTGCGATCGCCCATATGAGACTTATATTTTTTTAATCGGTAAATACCATATCCAGCACCACCTATTAAAAGTATATATGGGCTAAAGGCAAATAGCCATATACTGAAACTCAGTAATCCGTAGCTAACTTCACTGAGGGAATGAGTTGCTTGTCCCCAAGTTTCTTGTACTCGCAAACCCAAGGGAGTTCCTGCTGGCGGTGCGGCTGGAACAGTTGCCTCTAAATTTAAGGTTATTGTCGAATAAGCTACTTGATTTTGCAAATTTTTCAATTGTGCTGAAATGCGTTCGATCGACTCTCGGATGTTACTGAGTTGTTGCGTAACTTGCAACACATCTCGAATCGAACCGGAACGTTCCAAAATTTTCAATACTGCTTCTTCCGATTTCCGCAAATTCTTCAACCGCGCTTGAAAATCTACTAATTGATCCGATACATCTTCTGCGGTGAGAGAACGGCTTTGCACATTTCCGAGTTTCGCTAAACTATCGAGAGATGTTTCCAACTTTGACGACGGTACGCGAATTTGCATGGAAGCAGTTGCACGACTGCTAGGGTCGGTAGGTTTGCTATCTTGGAAACCGATGATATCGCCTTGTTGTTTTCTAACGATATTGGAAACATCCCGCATACTCTTGTCAATTGATTGGACAACAAGAGTTAATTCAGCCCTTTTAATTAATTGCGGGAGAGAACGCCTTGCAGGTGTGGCGGCGGCAAAACTTTCTTCTCTTGTTGCTACAACATCTGCTGATGGCGCTGGTTGCATTGCTGGTACTGCTGCCATTTTTGCATTTTGCATTGGTGCTTGTGTTTTTTCTTGTTGCATTAAAGCACCGCTAGTGGCATTGTAGCCGGCGCTACAACTCGGTAAGGCGATCGCAGATAGCATCCCAACTAGCAAAAGTTTTGTAAAGCGATCGCACTTGGCCGGATGCGATTTTAATTGAGTTTGCATATAATATTTTCCTTGGGGAAACCAGAAACATGAGTTTGTAGGTTAGCAATAATCTAACCTCATTTGGCTTGGGTATGTTAGCCGTTACAAAAATTGTAATGCTGGGGAAGCCGAAAGCCTTGCAGATGAGGCAATCTAGGGGACATCAGACGAGGTTACCGATCGCATAAGGGTTCTGCTCTGACGCACGCTAATATAATATGCCAAATGCGTTAACATCCAACCAAAATGAAACATGGTAAAATTTTCTAGTAAAATTTTCGGCTCTCCCGTTGTTGTGGTGATAATAAAAACTTATTTAATCGTAGGGTGGGTTAGGCAGGGGCGATAATTTCAACACTTTCGATCGATAGTTAAGTTCCCGTGCCGTAACCCACCATCCCAGCTATCTGTAACATATACAAACATTTTACACCATCAACCTTCTAGACCCATTTTCCTCGTGTTTCAATGCGTTGCATCAGAGTTTTTAGGGTAGTTAAATATGTAACAGCTTATTATTTATCGTCTATAATATAGTCAAAACTCTGTCAGCCATAATATGCAAATCATCCTACCACCTGAAGTTGAAGCCCTTGTGCAGCGTCAACTGGCTCTCCCGTACTTAGGTTGATAAAATTTACTAATATCTAAGAGAAAGAAGCTAGTAATCGAGAGCGCTCTCTTCTCAAAATTAGTTATGCCATAACCTAATCGCATAATTAACTTAATTTTATTGTTAATACCCTCCATGACACCGCTAGTTGTGCGGTTAATAAAGTAATTACAAATTTCTGCTAAGTGTGAGCGAATTGTCCGAGCAGCTTTGCCATAAAAAACTTGAGCATAAGCTAACCACTGGGACATTCTTGGTAAGCCAGATTCTACAGTTTCACACTTTTCATAAATATCCCGAAATTCTTCTTTCATTTGATATGCAATTTTTAAACAAGGTGACTGATTTAAAATTTCTGCTAGAGCTAATTGTTCAGCTTATGTTAAATTTTGAGAATTTTTTAAGAGTAAATATCTACAAGCTATTGACAGCAATTTTAGTTTAGCTTAGGATGTAGCAACAAGCCACAAACAGAATTGGGAGGTGATTTAATTGGCGCGGAGTACGGCGACAGTGTTCATTACCGAAATACCTTTGATAGTAGACAGTAAGCAAGAATCAGAATTATTGTCCCGTTTTCAAGCAGCGAGGCAACTTTACAATGCTTGTCTAAACGAAGCAATAGCAAGGATGAACCTAGTTCGCAACTCCGAGATTTATCAATCAGCAAGAATTATACCCAAAGTCCAAAAGAAAAAGCGAAGTGAGGTTTTCAATGCTGCGCGTAAAAACGTAAGGTATTCAGATTATGACATCCAGGCTTACGCCACAATTGTCAGTAACAAATCAAAATGGATAGCCGATAAGATTGACTCCAATACCCAACAAACATTAGCCACTCGCGCTTTCAGGGCAAGTGAGAAAGTTTTATTCGGAGCGGCTAAAAAAGTTCGTTACAAAGTCCCAAACAGATTTAGAAGTGTTGAGGGGAAAACCAACAAACAAGGGATTAGATGGAAAGATAACCAGTTAGTTTGGAGTAAGTTAAAATTAACGCCAATTATTGATGATAGGAATCCTGTCATTCAACATGGATTAAAATCGCCAGTTAAATACGTTCGTCTGTTATGGCGCGAACTTAACGGTAGGCGGCGTTGGTACGTCCAATTAATTAACGAAGGAATCCCGTACCAGCAAGAGAAAAACTATGCCGCCGATGGCGTTGTTGGCATAGATTTAAATATTTCTAACATTGCCTTTGTGGGGGACAAACAAGCTGGATTATTACCTTTCGCCAACCAATCTCCCAGATATGAACGAGAAATCAAAGCATTGCAACAAGCGATGCAACGTTCACAACGAAATTCTAATCCAGAAAATTATGAACCTGACTTTCAAGCCCAGGTAGGACGTAAAGTTTTCACAAAGAAGGGTAAAGCTAAGAAGGGTAAGCAACGATGGAACAAATCTAAAGCTTACCTCAAAGCTGCTGCTAAAAAACGCACATTAGAGCGGAAAAAAGCTGCTTACTCTAAATCCCAGAATCGAAAGATTGTTAATGAGATTCTGAGACATGGGAAACATATAAAAACTGAGAATGTCTCAATTAAAGGTTGGCAGAAACGATATGGTAAAGCGATTTCTGCTAAGTCCCCAGGTTTTATCCAATCGGAATTGAAGCGCAAGGCTGAAAGTGCTGGCGGTTCATTCACTAAGTTTTCTACTCAGAAAACTGCTTTGTCTCAAACTCATTTAAGTGGGAATCGCATCAAAAAATCCCTCTCAGAACGGGTTCATTTTGACGAGACAGGCGTGGTTATGCACCGAGATCTTTTTAGTGCTTACCTGAGTAGATATATTAATGACGAAGATAACCTTCTATTGCATCTTGCTCAAAATGAGTGGGAAAGGTCGGAGCCAATCTTAATGCAGGCATGGAAGGACTTTCAAATAAACTGCGAACAATTAGGCGCGTCCGAAAGTAGGCTGAGTCGTTCACCCTCTGAGCAGTTCTGTATGAAGCTAGGAACGGTTAACCAGATAGCTATTAAAGAGCGAAAAGTTAACTCTAATTCTTAGCCTGAATCCCCGCTGATTTATCGCGGGGAGTGGCTCAAATAATTCTTATAATTCTTCAGTCCACTTCAGTGGACTTTCGCTATTAGCCTGGGGTTTGAACCCCAGGCGGGTGATGTCGTTAATGCAAGATTTGCAGCGTTTCAGAAACGAGTTTTTGAGAAAAACCGGGTTTCTCGCCATCAAAATATCGCTTTTACAATATTTTTATCATCACCATCAATATATTTATCCACCTTGTCACGCCTACCACGTCAACTCCAACTCGGATACTGCTACCACATCACCACTCGCTGCAATAACCGCGAATTTCGTCTTACCCGCAGCGAATGTCGCCAAGTCTTACTTTACGCGATCGAAAAAGCACGTCTCAAATATGGTTTCAAGCTTTATGCACTCTGCATTATGAGCAACCACGTTCATTATCTGCTCGAACCCGCACAACCGCAAGATTTACCGAAAATCATGCACTGGTTGAACTGGTATACTGCCATGTGCTTTAATCGAATGCTGAATCGCACCGGGCATTTTTGGGAAAAGCGATATCACAGCACGGGTTTTGCTAATACCGATAAACGTAGGGCATTAAATACTTTACGGTATATCCACGCCAATCCGAAAGCGGCGGGAATGCAACGCGGCTTTTTCTATGATTTCAGCAATTACGGAATGTATGAGAGACTGCGGGATGATGGTATCACGCAATGGCATCCGGCATTTTTGACGTTGGGTAAAACTTTGGATGAATGCGCCGCCGCTTATCGCAAATTCTGTCAGAAATATCGACCCCAACCAAAAGCTGAGAAAAAAAGCCATTGGGGAAGTCGCTTGTTGGCGGGGTTGAAAGTGAAGGGAAAACCGAAAAAATCTTCGCCGGGACAGTTGTGTTTGCCTTGGGCGCAATGGGATGTCCCTAATGAAGAGGTGCGTTCCGTAGCAGAAAAGTTTGTCTTGGCGAATTGTTTTGACCCCAAGTTTGCCGATATTCCTTTTCCTTAGTTTACCTAGCGCAGTGCCAGGTATCGGAAACCCAGACACCGCATGACTTCGTGGAAATTCGCTCTGTTGAAAATCTTTTGGATCGGCTGAAAGCTTTAGATGTTACAATCTACAAGTCTCGACGCGAGAGAAGAGAACCCCAAAAACCTAACCCCACACCGAGAAGAGAACCAAAGCCTAAATAACCACGCCGCCTCCAAACCGGGAGATGGGCCAATGGAGCATTGGTATTAAATATGAGTTCATGGTAATATAACCATTTACCATTCTTTCTCCAGCCTACACGATCGCCAAAAGCCTCCCAAATTTTTTCGTCGTACTTTCTCGTACCGCCCAGACTTTGATAGATGCGCTTCTGCACCGAAAAGCCGAAGCGCCCATTGCTGTATTTTACCCACAGATGGTCAATAGCGCGGAGGTCTTCACAAGGAAAATTATCAATATGTTCGACATCTAACCAACCTTCTTTTTCTCTCCCCGCCACCATCAACATCAGTCTTCCCGTTTCCTCATCCGCCTCTTTCCATTTCCCCGCCGCCAGCAAGTCGCGCAATTTCCCATATCTTCGCCAATCAATCTTAGGTTCCCCAGTTTCCGCCAAAAGTTGCAACCACTCTTGCATCGACTGGGGACGGTTTATCGCTTCTAGCTTCATTCCTTCCAGAATAGCTTGATTTACCTTATCGCAAATCTTCGGATTAAACTGCTGTGGCGGAATCAACTCATCATTCTGCCATTGCGGACATTGCGCCGTCACCGCATAATAAAGAGAAGCCGCCAAAGTATAAATATCGATAGTTGGTTTGCGATTATCATTTCCCAATTCAAATTGTTCTAACGGTGCAAAAACTGCATTTCCAAACCGCCGCGAAAAAGTCGTAGCAGGAACAAATTCCCCCGCAATCCCAAAATCGATTAACACCGCCAACCCATCACCCGTCAACATGATATTATCCGGGTGAGCATCCCGATGCGCCAATCCTTCCTGGTGAACGACACTCAAAGCATCCCCAATTTGCCGAAAATATTTCAGCGCCTCAGCTTCAGATAACGGCTGCTTTGTCTGTTTCAGCCGTTTCCACAAACTTTCTCCCTCAATATATTCCATCACCAGACAGTCAATGTCACCTTCGCGAAACAAATCCGTGACGCGAACGATATGAGGGTGGCGCTTTTGCGCTAATTTAGCGAGTAACTGCCCTTCTTTGAGGAAGCGTTGCACGAATTTATCATAATCTGCTTCATATTGCAAATCATCTCTCGGCGTTTTGATGACGACGTAAGTACCGAATCCCGTATGCTTCGCCTTGTAGGTAACGCCAAAGCCACCGCCACCCAAGACATCTTCAATAATATATCTACCGCCGCCAACAGTCTTCCCACCTATCCACATATCGGAAAATTTGAGACGATCAGTTTAATTTTGCCGCAAATCATGGCTGTTTTGCCACAACCCATTAGCCCTCTTCGGTACGTAGTTGGGCTTCAGCCCTCTTCGGTACGTAGTTGGGCTTCAGCCCTCTTATTCCTAACTAGGGCTTCAGTCCAGTAAAAGAGATTGACAAAAAGAAGATAATATGGACTTGGCTTTAGATCGCGGCAGGGCGAAGCATTTGGACAGAAAATCTTCGGTTTTGTATAATAAATTGTCGCCCAAATGCTTCGCCCCTACATAACACATATTTCGTTATTTTTGTCAATTTATTCTACTGGACTGGCGCTCTAGGATAGAGGCGCTAAAGCGCAACTACGTACCTTTTACCTTGTACTCGCTGGTGGTGGGGGAGGGGAAGGATTAACAGGGGGTTTGGCAAACTCATTTTTCAATAAAATAAACGTAGTTACTATTCCTGTGATAGCAATTACCACATTTGCCCAACTTCCCAACACTGTTGGCTCAAAATTCGGTACTGAAATCGGTATTCCCCGTTTCAATCCTAACAATTTCAGCCATTCGTCAACAGTGGCGGGACGATTTTTGGCTTCTAGCTGCATTCCTGCTAAAATCGCTTGGTTAACTCGTTCCGAAATTAGGGGATTTAACTGTTTGGGAGGAATCAACTGCGCTTTATTATCTCTAATCTCTCTCGCATCCGGCGGTTTTTCCCCTGTCAAAACAGCATAAAGCGTAGCCGCCAAAGCATAAACATCAGTATAAGCGCCTTTATCTTTTTGAGGGCTATAAAGTTCTAAAGCCGCAAACCCAATTTCTGTTACTTGTCGCGACAAAGGATGATCGAAACCTCGCACTAATTCAAAATCAATTAACACTGCATCGTATTTACCAGCGCGAATCATAATATTATCTGGTTTGACATCTCGATGCAAGTCATCGTGTTTGTGTACTTCCCTCAGTGCGTCACCAATTTGTTGGATATAACGCAATGCTTCTTTTTCTGGCAAAACTCGTTTGACTAATCGATTTAAAGTATCCCCTGGAATATATTCCATCACAATACAGCCGCGATCGCCTTCTTTAAAGGTTTTTTTAACTTTCACGATATGGGGATGCTTATATCGCCGCAATTTGTCAGCTTCATCCAAAAATCTAGTTTCTAATTTAATTCGTTCTTCTGGCGTTATCTGATTGGTTTTGATTTGGATATCCAATTCTTCGTAGTTCAAAGTTTTGATGACGACATCTTCACCATTTTTATTATCCTTGGCAAGATAAGTTATGCCATATCTGCCGCGCCCAAGTTCGGATTTAATGGTATAATTGCCATTCTGTAACTGCTGTCCTTTTGTCCAAGTCATAGTTCCCGCATCTGGTGAACCTTACCTTGATTTTGACACAGGTTGTAAAATCTGTCTGGGGTACGATGTTTTATTTAAATATAAAGGATATGAAAGGGCGGGAGAATAGAAAGCTGCAAATGCAAAAATCGGTTAATTTGTAGGTTGGGTTGAGGTAGGAAATGCAACAAATCAGTTGGGTTTCGCTTCACTCAACCCAACCTACGAAGTAATGGTTTTGGCGCTGAAGCGCAACTACGTACCAGGAGGCGCTGAAGCGCAACTACGTACTCATGGGAATTTCAGTTAGGGATGGGACTATGAAAACAACTATCTTGGCAACAATATCCGTTTTAACTTCTCTGTGTTTAACATCTCCCTTGGTAGCGCAAACAGATGACCCGGTGCAAAGGTTACTGACTGCAAAAGAATGTGCGGGATGCGATTTAAGCGGGATGAACTTGAACGGTTTGGATCTCGGTGCTGTCAATTTGAGCGGTGCGGATCTCAGCGATGCTAGTTTAAAGAATACAATTCTAGTAGGTGCTAATCTCAGAGGTGCTATTCTGCGGGGTGCTAACCTGAAGCAAGCGATGCTGACGGGCGCAGATATCAGCGGTGCAGATTTAACTTATGCTGACCTCACTGAGGCTAACCTGTTTCGCGCTAAAGCGAACGAGTTGGGAGGAACGGATTTTACGAATGCCATTTTCAGCAACACGATGATGCCTAACGGTAATATTCGTAACCCAAAACCAATTGTAATTTCTACCCCTGAAAATGAAATTCCGGCTGAGCTTCCGGGAAAAATAGAATAGGGGCGAGGCAATTTTGGATGAGGATCTCTCCCACTCCCCCACTCCCCCACTCTCCCACTCCCCCACTCTCCCACTCCCCCACTCCCCCACTCTCCCACTCCCCCACTCTTCTATCGTGCTGGCTAAATTTACCGATCGCTTCCGGGATATCCTGTCTAATTGGCGTCGCAATATTGGGACGCCACTAGCTGCTATACCCGTACTGATTGCCAGTGTAGGAGTAACGGCGTCGCTGTTGGGTTTGCGAGAATTCGGTAAACTGGAACCGTTGGAGTTGGGCGCTTACGACCAAATGTTGCGATCGCGCCCTCCGGAAAACATCGACTCGCGCATTTTAGTAGTAACGGTGACAGAACAAGATATCCAGCGCGTGGGTAAGTGGCCGCTCACAGACGCTACAATGGCTAAACTATTAGAAAAACTTGAGAAATACAAGCCTCGCGTCATCGGTTTGGATATTTACCGGGATTTGCCAGTAGAACCGGGACACAAGAAATTAGCCAGTCTACTCAGTAAAAGCGATCGTCTGATTGCCGTTTGTAAAACTAGCGATATCAATCATCCCGGCGTTGCACCGCCCAACGCAGTTCCGTCCAAGCGGATCGGTTTTAGCGATTTGGTCGTTGACTCGGATGGAGTGATTCGGCGAGCTTTGTTATTTGTGATGCCAGAAAAGGGGAGTTGCACAGCTCGCGTCTCTTTTAGTTTCCAACTGGCAAGTCGCTATCTGACAGCAGAAGGAATTGAACCATATAAAGTAGAACCATCGGGAGACTTGGGGCTCAGAAAAGCGACGCCGCCAAACATTTCTCCCTCTCCCTCTAATTCTCTCGTAGTTTTTCCACGTCTCGTGTCCGATGCCGGTGGTTACCAAAAAGCAGATGCGGCAGGTTATCAAATTCTGCTCAATTACCGCTCATCCGAAAAAGCTACCCAAGAAGTCACTCTCAGCCAAGTACTTAACGATCGAGTCCCGCCGGAATGGGTGCGCGATCGCGCTGTTTTAATCGGCGTACAAGCCCCCAGTATCGACGATGCTTTCTACACACCTTTCAGCGCCGCCAGACCCCAGGACGCGAAAATGCCGGGAGTGGTAGTCCACGCTCAAATAGTCAGCCAAATCCTCAGTGCTGCTCTTGACAAAAGAAGTATCATATGGTATATGCCTTGGTGGGGTGAAACGCTGTGGATTTTGGGTTGGGCAATCGTAGGTGGTTTGGGTGCTTGGAAGTTGCGGCATCCTCTATGGTTGGGACTGTCTGGGCTGGGAGCGATCGGCCTTCTGGGAGGAGTTTGCTACGGGTTATTGATATACTCCGCATGGATACCGATCGTCGCGCCAGTGCTGGGGTTGATAGGGACAGGTGCAAGCGTGGTAGTATATGCTGCCTACCAAATGCACAAGCAGCAGCAAAAAATCGCCCACCTGACAGCAGAACAAGAAGATACGATCGTGCTGCTGACAACGATGCTCAAGTACAATACCGCCGCATCATCTGCCACTATTCCTCACACCCAAGAAATCACTCTTCCTGTACCTTCATCTGCTACACTTCCTGTTACCTCACTCTCAGAAACATCCGCTTCCCAACCAGAACCGTTCTACTTTTCATCCCTGTTAGACGGGCGCTACAAAATCGTCAAAGTACTCGCTCAAGGAGGATTCGGTCAAACTTATCTGGCAGAGGATATCAAGCGTCCCGGAAAACCGATTTGTGTGGTCAAGCGCTTAATGCCAGCGCGGCGAGATGATAAATTTTTGAAAGTTGCAAAGCGTTTATTTGAGACAGAAGCCAAAATTTTAGAAGTTTTGGGCCAGCACAGTCAAATTCCCCAACTGCTAGCTTACTTTCCAGAAAAAGAGCAGTTCTATTTAGTTGAAGAATATATAGAAGGAATGCCGCTAAGTGAAGAACTACCAACAGATAAGCGCCTGAGCGAATATGTGGTGGTCGATTTACTCAAAGGAATTTTGGATATTCTCGCTTTTATTCACCAAAACCAAGTCATCCACCGCGATATCAAACCCAGCAATATCATTAGAAGAAAAGAAGATGAGCAATTGGTTTTGATTGACTTTGGTGCAGTTAAACAGATGCAGCCACATTCGGGTGACGATACAGAACACCAGACAGTAGCGATCGGCACGCGAGGCTATGCACCGCCGGAACAGTTGGCGGGACACCCACGTCCCGCAAGCGACATTTATGCAGTCGGAATGATTGGAATTCAGGCGCTGACAGGCATTTCGCCCCACTGTTTGCCTCTCGATCGCGACACCGGTGCTGTGATTTGGCGTTCTTTAGCGAATGTGAGCGAGCAATTGGCCGATATTTTGGATCGGATGGTGTCTTATCATTTCAGCGACAGGTATCAGTCAGCAGCAGCAGTATTAAAGGATCTCAACAGTTTGGAGCGATCGATTTTAAGCAGGGAAACCACAAATCAGAATGCCACAAATATATCTGAGATGGTAACAGACGAACAGGATAACATTCCCCCAACAAAGGTAGATAGTCCTATCCCCTCTCGTTTGTGGGATGCGACAATCCAATTAAATGAGGAGAATTCAGAAGTTTAGAGTTTGTGGTTTCTTTTGCCCTACCCATAACTTTGATTTCTGTCGCGACGCCATCGAAAAATGTCACAATGTAAGACTGGATCTTTCACGCTTCGTGCGTAAGCCCCCTCTAAAATCCAAAATCTAAAATCCAAAATCCAAAATCGATATGAGTCCGACTGCTCTTGAGCCAACTGTTGTCAAATCGGCGGCCCGCCGTGTTGTTTTTCCCTTTACGGCTATTGTTGGCCAGGAGGAAATGAAACTGGCGCTGCTGTTGAATGTCATCGATCCGAAGATTGGCGGTGTGATGATTATGGGCGATCGCGGTACGGGTAAATCTACCACGATCCGCGCTTTGGCTGACCTTCTCCCCGAAATCGATGTAGTTGCCGATGACCCATTCAACAGCGATCCCACCGATCCTGACCTGATGAGCGATGTTGTGCGCGATCGGCTGACTCGCGGAGAGGAAATTCCTACAGTCAAGAAAAAAGTATCGATGGTTGACCTGCCTTTGGGTGCGACAGAAGACCGGGTTTGCGGCACGATCGATATTGAAAAAGCACTTTCTCTTGGTGTGAAAGCATTTGAACCGGGACTGCTGGCAAAAGCAAATCGCGGTATCCTCTACGTCGATGAAGTCAACTTGCTCGATGACCACTTGGTAGATGTGTTGTTGGACTCCGCTGCTTCCGGTTGGAATACGGTAGAACGCGAGGGTATTTCCATTCGTCACCCCGCTCGTTTCGTTCTGGTTGGTTCTGGAAACCCTGAAGAAGGAGAATTGCGTCCCCAACTGCTCGATCGCTTCGGGATGCACGCAGAAATCCGTACAGTCAAAGAACCGGCTCTGCGCGTGCGAATCGTGGAACAAAGAGCCGAATTTGACCAAAATCCGCCAGAATTCATCGAAAAATACAAAGAACCCCAAGAAGCGATCCAAAAACAGTTGGAAATAGCGCAAGAAATACTGCCTTCGGTGGTAATCGATTACGATCTGCGAGTGAAAATTTCCGAAGTTTGTGCTGAACTTGATGTAGATGGCTTGCGCGGTGATATCGTAACCAACCGAGCCGCTAAAGCCCTAACTGCTTTTGAAGGTCGAACCCAAGTGCAAGTAGACGATATCCGTCGCGTTATGACTCTGTGTTTGCGTCACCGCCTTCGCAAAGACCCGCTAGAGTCGATCGATTCTGGTTACAAGGTGGAAAAAGCCTTTAACCGTGTATTTGGGATCGAAGTAAAAGAAGGTTAGGTAGCATTTTGTAGGGTGCGTCAGATATTAAAGTTTTTCCGATAGTTTTAATCTGTCTGTATGACGCTCCCTAAACAATTTTAGATTTTGGATTTTAGATTTTAGATAGAATCTCAATCCAAAATCTCTAATTTGAAATTTCCCACTGAAAACTGACAACTGACCAAGAATAAATTAATATGAGACCTTGGCAATTTTGGTGGAATATCTTAATAGCTGCTAGCGAGTACAATCCGCCTCGATTTGTTGAACTAATGATGTTGGCACTGGCAATGGTAACGCTTGCAGTATGGGGAATTACAAATGAATGGCCTTTCTTGGTGTTAAGCTTGAGCTATGTGGTCGGTTCGTCTACATCTATTCTGGTGGGAGAGGCGATCTCACCTTCGACAAATCATCGTTTACTGCAATCGATCTCCGTGCTGGGTTTAATGATTAGTTTTTACTTTTTTTTAAATTTCTTCCTGGGTATTAGCATCATCCCGCATTTTTAGGTTCGTGCAGAATCAGGCGATTGCCAGCAGGATCGTAAGCATAAATTTCTTTGCCGTGAGAGGCGGAAACTATTTCGCCGGGAGGTGGGTAACCCAAAGCTGCAAAATGTGCGATCGCATCCTCTAAGTTGCTTACTTGCAAACATAAACTCATCCCACTTTGGGATGAATTGTTAAATTCATCCCGCTCGCTATTTCTAGGTTTAAATATTCCCAAATGCAACCCCGGCAGATGAAATTCTGCATAGACATTAGGTATGTGGGGTTTGGGTTGCTGACCGAGCAGTTGAGTATAAAAATTTATCAGTGTTTCGATATCAACAGCAGCCAAGGTAACGAAAGCGTCGGTACATTGAAAAATCATAAAAAAATTGCACCCCGAACACGCGAAGAAGACGAAGAAAAAGAAGCGACCGAAAAAAAAGCAGTTTCAAGCCTCCCATTTCAATGGGAATCATCAAAAAATTTTTCCGAATTTGAAGTTCCCCTCTTTTAAAGCCCAGCCAATCCAAAATCCAAAATCTAAAATCCAAAATTGGGTGACAGTCTGCTTTTGGAGAGACACGACTTAAACGAGACGACTGCCAAAATAGGAAATAGAAGTTTTGAGGAAAACTGCTATGACTGCAACGCTATCTATGCCCAGTTCTCTGGAAACATTGCTGGGTCAAGAAGCAGAAGATCTCCTCAGTTATCAAGCAAAAATTTCTAAAGATTTATTGCATTTGCCAGGGCCAGACTGGATAGAACGAATTTTTGCACAGAGCGATCGCAATCCGCAAGTCTTGCGTAGCTTGCAACAGCTTTATTCTACCGGACGCCTCGCCAACACGGGTTATCTGTCCATCCTGCCAGTAGACCAAGGCATCGAACACTCTGCGGGTGCTTCCTTTGCACCCAACCCAATTTATTTTGACCCGGAAAACATTGTCAAATTGGCAATTGCGGCAGGTTGTAATGCGGTTGCTACCACACTGGGCGTTTTGGGCATGGTTTCGCGCAAATATGCCCATAAAATACCCTTTATTGTCAAGCTCAATCACAACGAACTGCTCACCTATCCGAATAAATATGACCAAATCATGTTCGCTTCGATCGAACAAGCTTGGAATTTGGGAGCAGTAGCCGTCGGTGCTACAATTTACTTCGGTTCGGAGGAATCGACTCGCCAAATCCAAGAAGTCAGTCAAGCTTTTGCACTCGCCCACGAATACGGTTTGGCAACTATTCTCTGGTGTTATCTGCGAAATCCTGCATTTAAGCAAGATAAAGATTACCATCTCGCCGCAGATCTGACCGGTCAAGCAAATCACTTGGGTGTGACGATCGAAGCTGATATCATCAAACAAAAGCTGCCCGAAAATAATAACGGTTACGGCGCTGTCTCCAAAGCTATCGGCAAGAAATACGGCATGACGCACGATCTTGTTTATAGCGATTTAACGACAGACCATCCGATCGATCTCACGCGCTATCAACTGTTGAATTGTTATTGCGGTCGTGCTGGATTGATTAATTCCGGCGGTGCTGCCGGTAAAAACGATTTTGCCGAAGTAGTTCGCACGGCGGTGATTAACAAACGCGCTGGCGGTTCGGGATTAATTTCGGGTCGTAAAACTTTCCAACGTCCGTTTGAGGAAGGGGTGAAGTTGTTTAACGCGATTCAGGATGTTTATTTGTCGCCAGAAGTGACGATCGCATAATTTCGTTTTTTCTATGCGATCGTTCTTTTGGATGTGAATTTGGGCATAAACATTGTAGAGACGTTTCATGAAACGTCTCTACAGCTTATCTAATCGTAGGGTGGGTTAGGCACGGGCGATAATTTCAGCATTTTCGATCGATAATTTATTTCCTGTGCCGTAACCCACCATGCACTCAACTGTAAAATTAATGAGTATTTTACCCATAAATCCGCAAGAGCCTATTAGTTAAAATTTAACCGCAGATGTAGGCAGATAAACGCAGATGAACGCAGATAAGATTGCAAATTTTTTAGGCAATTGATGCTAGAGGATATGAGATTATTTCCGATTTCCCAATTAGCTACCTCGCAAACGCGGTTGTACGTACTTGGCAAAATTTTCGCGTCCGGATTCTAATTGAGGCGGAATGCCATTAGGATAAGTTTGGGCAACTAAAGCTTGCAGTTTTTGAACGCGGTTTTCTGGATTGGGATGAGTGCTGAAAAATTCCGGCGATTGACCGCCTTTGCGAGCAGCTGCCAGAATTTGCATTACTTCGACAATACCTTGGGGATTGTAACCGGCTTGGGTGATGAAGCGAAAACCGAGTCGATCGCTCTCCAGTTCATCCTCGCGTCCGTACCGTAAGCTTACCAGTTGGTTGACTGCTTGCGCGATCGCAGCCACTTGTTGAGCTCGTCTTTGGTCATCGCTTACCGCTACACCAACAGCTGTTACCAGCGTTGACCCCAGCTGCTGTTTTGCCAGATGTTCCGCACCGTGTCGCGCCACTACATGACCGATTTCGTGTCCCAAAACTGCCGCCAGTTGTGCTTCTGAGGAGAGGCGTGCCATCAAAGCAGCGGTAAGGAAAATTTGTCCTCCCGGTAAGGCGAAGGCGTTGATCGTGCGTGGGTCGCGTAGCAGGTGGAATTCAAACGGATACTGGCTTTTAGCGGCATCCGACCGCTGTGCCACTCTTCCTCCCACTCGATCGACATAATCTTGGAGTGTCTTGTCAGGGTACAAACCGCCATGTTTAGCTGCCATTTGCTGTCGCGCTTGCAGTCCCAGCGCAACTTCCTGACGCGGCGAGAGCTGTAGGCGCTGATTTTCGCCGGTGATCGGGTTGTATACAGTGTGAGTGCAATAGCCGATCAGCCCAAATGCGACGAGTATTACCGCAATTCCTAAACGCCACAGTTTTCTCACCGCTTTTCTCCCAACTGCTCGGTCAGAATTTTATCATACTTATGGCAATAAAATATCTGTCTTAAGGATACTGTTTTTTTGTTTTACCTTTCACGAGTTACAAATAATACGGAATCCGATGCGATCGCGCCTTTTATTGGCTGAATGTAGAGTCGTTTGATGAAACGTCTCTACATTTAGGGTCGCGTTAAATTATTGCTAGCAGAAATGCGGAATTTACAATGGTTATCTCAAAAATTAAAAAGTAGGTAGCGAACCCGATTTCGTAGAAGTGCGATCGCATCTTCTCACCACTACTAACCTCAGCTATATATCTATTAATTTATTCCTATTATTCAACCATCTATGGACGGATTATTTACTATTTCCAAAGTGCTATAAGTTATCTATGACGCATTGGAGACTGTGAGATCTGTGGGTAACTTAAGCAAATTCATACAATCTGGTAGTGACTTATATTTAATAGTCGCTTCAAGTTATGTGCGATTGCCGACATATTTTTATTAACGGTTACCACAAGAGGTGTAAGAAAGCAGAATTTTGTGCGCTTAAAAATGCAGCGATAATTCCCGATCGCGTCATATGCGTAATTTTCTCGCTCTCAATAATTTAGGAGTTGGCAAAAGATGACTGATGGAAAAAAAGGCAAAATAGGCGTCTTGGTTGAAGAACATTTCGATGAAACTGAATATCGCCGATTTAACGAATTTTTTCCTCAACACGGCTACGATGTTGAGTATATTTCCAATCTTTGGAATCAGGAAAAAATTACCTTTAAAGGCAATGACCATACAGAGGAAGTAACCGTTACTGTTGATGTCAACGAAATCGATCCCGCCGATTACAAAGGCATTATTCTCATCGGTGGTTACGCAATGGATCGTTTGCGATATCAAGTAAGTCCGAAACCAGGTGAGCCGAATCAATCTCCAGCCGTAGAATTTCTCCGCAAAGCGGTACAAGCGATGGATGGTGGCGATCTAAAAGTTGGCACTATTTGCCACAGTATGTGGTTATTTTGTGCAGATCCAGAACTGATGAAGGGTCGCAAAGTTACCTGCGCTCACAACATCATTTGCGATGTGGAAAATGCTGGCGGAACGGTTATCTATGAAGGCGATAAAGCAGTTGCTACTTATATAGATGGTAACTTGATATCCGGGCAGCATCCTGGGGTTGTCGATGAGTTTATGAATCTCTTCTTGCAAGAAATTGAAAAGAAGGAAAAAGTCACAGCTTAAGTTCCCAATCGCTGCGATGAAAGGAGTATGTTGTTGTGCTTTAGCGCTCTTATCCCAGTGGTCATAAGAGCGCTAAAGCGCAACTACGTACCTAAGCCCAGCCTTAATTATATAACTAGCACCTTTTTTAGTAGTTTGTCTCCAGTTTGGTAAAATAAAGTAACATATAATACATTTTTTTATAAATGTATCGTATAATGAGGTTAAAATAATACGTAAATTCGGGTAAAGCTTAGTAAAATATATTACAAATAATAAAAAGGTAAAAAAAACACAATTTGAATTGAGGATTATGGGATACTCTGGAACACTAGAAAATAGCTATATGTAGTCGAATAGAAATCAAAGAGCATGAAGCTGGCAGCAAGAGTTGAGAAAGTTCAGCCTTCCCTAACATTAGCGATCGCCGCCAAAGCGAAGGCGATGAAGGCAACGGGAATAGATGTGTGTAGTTTCAGCACTGGTGAACCGGATTTCGATACGCCAGAGCATATCAAAGCTGCTGCCAAGCAGGCTCTGGATGAAGGAAAGACCAAGTATGGCCCAGCCGCTGGGGAGCCGAAGTTGCGGGAAGCGATCGCTCACAAGCTGAAAACGGAAAATCATCTCCCTTACAGTGCGGATAACGTCATAGTCACCAATGGCGGTAAGCATTCTCTGTTCAACCTCATCCTGGCGCTGATCGACCCTGGCGAAGAGGTAATTATTCCCGCGCCGTATTGGTTGAGTTATCCGGAAATGGTGAGATTGGCAAGTGGCGAGCCGATCATCGTAGCTACGGATGAGAAAAATAACTACAAAATTACGCCGGAACAACTGCGGCAGGCGATAACCCCGAAAACGCGCCTATTTATCCTCAATTCGCCTTCTAATCCCACAGGTGTGGTGTATACGCCAGATGAAATTAAGGCGCTGGCGGAAGTGGTGGTGGAAAAAGATATCTGGGTTGTTTCTGACGAAATTTACGAGAAAATTATTTACGATGGAGCCGAACACCTCAGCATCGGTGCAGTTAGTCCGCAGGCGTTCGATCGCACCCTGATCAGCAACGGATTCGCCAAAGGTTATTCCATGACCGGTTGGCGGATCGGTTATTTAGCTGGCCCAGTTGAGATCATTAAAGCAGCCAGTACCATCCAAGGTCACAGTACCTCGAATGTTTGTACCTTTGCACAATACGGTGCGATCGCAGCTTTGACAAGTCCGCAAGATTGTGTAGAAGAAATGCGCCAAGCATTTGCCAAGCGGCGTCAGGTGATGTTGGAACGCCTTCGCGCTATCCCAGGTTTGAGTTGTCCCACACCCGATGGTGCTTTTTACTTGTTTATTAATATCAGTAAAACAGGCTTGACTTCTCTGGAATTTTGTGATGCGCTCCTAGAAACTCAGCAAGTTGCTGCGATTCCGGGTATTGCATTTGGCGCAGATGATTGTATTCGCCTGTCTTACGCTACCGACATGAGTACGATCGAAAAAGGCATGGAACGGTTGGATAAATTTGTGCGATCGCGAATTTAACATTTTGCCACCGTAGATGTAAGCGCAGTTTTCCTAAAGAGTACGCAGATGAACGCAGATAAATTTGTGTTCATCTGTTTTTCTTTATAGCTAGGGTCTAGAGTAATAAGAGCCTTTACACCTATTTAATATTAATATGTAGAAGTGGTGTATTTGGAATAAAACTTAATGGCGAAGCTACCAGAAGAAACTAAAGCAACGATATTAAATTTGTTGGGACAATTAGCTGAATTGATTGATGAAGCATCAGCAACAGAATTAATAATTGTTGAACAGTTTGGGGAAACAGAGACAAGTATTCCCATACTGGAACAATTACAAGATGCCAGAGAAAGGTTAAGAAATCCATACAACCGTCTATGTACGCTTTTCTTAAACATTTCAGAATCTCAGCCCAATGCTTCTGCGCCTGTGCTAAATTTACTGTATCAGACCATAGAGCAAGCCCAAGCTAACGCTGATGCTGTAACTGCAACAATTCAAGAATCTAAAAGAGACATTGACTTATTATGAATCAACCCAAAAAAATCCTAGATCCAGAAAAAGCAAAGCGCACAGTAGAAAGATTGCGCGAAGCTAATCGCCAGCTTGAAATTTTGGATTTGAAATTGGAAGAATTAAACGCGATGGTGGAAGCAGATTTGCGTCGCCAACGGTTAGAACGACTTGAGAGAAGAAAGAAGCTAGCAGTAGTTTCAGAAATCAAAGAGTGATAGTATGGGTGGGAATTGAAAGAGGGTGATCGCACTCGCGCCCTCTTCCCAATCAATTTACTATATCCCAGTCAAATTCGCTGATAAATTCGTGGCAGTAGCTATTTGCAATTACTATGAACCAGCCCAAAAAAATACCAGATCCAGAAAAATTCAAGCGCATTCACGAACGCTTTCAGGAAAATATCTACCAACTGGATATATTGAATTTGAAGTTGGAACAATTAAACGCGATGATGGAATTAGAATTGTTTCAACAAAGGTTAGAACGCCTTGAGAGAAGGAAGAAGCTACGAATGGCTTCAGAAAGCGAAGATAAACTTACTATGAGTCAGCCCAAAAGAATACCAGATCCAGAAAAATTCAAGCGCACCCACGAAGGCTTTCAAGAAACTATCCGCCTGCTTGATATTTGGAATTTGAAATTGGAACAATTAAACGCGATGATGGATATAGAATTGGGTCAACAACGCTTAGAAAGAATTGAGAGAAAAAAGAAGCTACTAATGACTTCAGAGAACCAAGAGCGATCGCACGAATAAAATATGAAAAAATGCGATCGCTCTTTGTACGTAGTTGGGCTTCAGCCCTCTTAGAAAACCTGGTATAACAGGCGTCAAGCCCAACTACATACCTGTCTATAACACCCGCTAAGGAATCAATTCCTTAGATAATAGCGAAAGTGGCTTAAAACAAACTCAAATTCTTCAGTCCACTTCAGTGGACTTGTGCTATTAGACTGCGATTTGAATCGCAGGCGGGCTATAAGCGTGCGACGATAAAGCTACCCATACCAAAACATTAATAAAATCGATATTTTCAGGGCAACCTCAACCATAAATCGCTACAATCGAGGATAAGTGTAACTCCAGGGTGCAGCTGATGTTCAAAAAGATTTGGCGCTGGCTGAAGAAATTGTGGCAGCAGTTGTTTTCGCGGTCACGCATCCGTAGGGACGATACACCAGCTACCGCCAACGCAGGTGAGAAGAAAACACCTCGGCGCAGCGATGCAGAATATGAAAGTTTGTTTTTGCAACTGCTGGATAGGGTGGGAGAAGGCGCGAGTCGGGATAATATTAAAGGTTTTTTGATTACCAAACTGATTGATGAAGATGAGTTGGTGGCGTGGTTGCGTCGCTTTGGCAGCAACTTGTTGGAATCACCGGAAAACCATCGGGAATTAGGGCGGCTGATGGTGCAATTGGGTAAGGTTGCTGGTGGGGAATTGGGAGATGTGGCGGGAGAAATTGGCAGGGAATTGTTGGGAAATTCAGAAACCCGGTTTCTTGGAGAAACCGGGTTTCTAAACACATCTGTTATCCCAACTGTTGATAATCAAAGTGCTGATACAACAAATTCGGTTTCTGATGATATTCCAGTAGATGGGGAAGCCGAAGAATGGTTTAACCGAGGCGTTGATGAATATGAAGCTGGTAATATTCAGGCGGCACTTGGTTGCTTTCAACGGGCGATCGAGATTTCCCCTAACGACCACTATGCCTGGAATGGTTTGGGCAATGCGCTGAAAAACTTAGGGCAGTACCAACAAGCGATCGAAGCTTATCAAAAAGCGATCGAGATTTCCCCTAACTTCCACGATGCCTGGAATGGTTTGGGCGCTACGCTGAGAGACTTAGGGCAGTACCAAGAAGCGATCGAAGCCTTTCAAAAAGCGATCGAGATTTCCCCTAACTTCCACGTTGCCTGGAATGGTTTGGGCAATGCGCTGAGTGACTTAGGGCAGTACCAAGAAGCGATCGAAGCTTATCAAAAAGCGATCGACATTTCCCCTAACTACCACGTTGCCTGGAATGGTTTGGGCAATGCGCTGAGTGAATTAGGGCAGTACCAACAAGCGATCGAAGCCTACAACCGCGCTATAGAAATAAGCCACAATCAATCATGGGCAGCTTGGGCAAATCGAGGTTTAGTAATCAATAACTTACACGGCTATCAAGCAGCATTGCAAAACTGGGATGAAGGGTTGCGATCTCTCGAACCAGAGACACGCGACTATCAAGAAGGTTGCGCTGTCTTACATCAGTGTAAAGGCGATGCCCACTATCTTTATGGAAAACAACAACCAAATCCCCACCCCTACTGGCGCGAATCAAGAAACAGTTATATCACCGCCCTAAAAACACTTTCCGGTTCCCAAACTTCCATCTTAGGAGAAGTTCTGCGCGAACAAGTTAGCCCCCGTTTCCAGTTACAATATCTAGAAATATTGCAAAAGTTAGCCAAAGTCTGTAACGCCCTCCACTACCAAGATGATTTTCAGCTATGTTTGGATATTGGCGATACGATGCTGGAAAATTTGCTACGGCAAACTGATTCACAAGAATGGATAATCCAGTTAGCCAAAAAGTTCGCCACATTCAGTCAATTGCGAGTAGTGCTGTTAGCGCAGTCATCGCAACCAGAAAAGCAGATAGAAGCACTTTTTTTAGCGGAGAAACGCAAAAATCTCTGCTTGCGTTGGATGCGGGATAACCGTTATGCAGAAGCGTTTGATGAAACGCCCGTACAATATGCCGATATTCGACAACTGCTGAATTCCCAAACTTGCGCGGTTTACTGGCACTACAGCCCTGCTGCGATCACTACTTTTATTACCCAGCATGACGGCATACAGGTTATCTCTCCTCAAAATAGCCCAGATAAACCCGCCGTTGCTGACATTCAAATCCAAAACTTTGAAGATTGGCTGAAAGATTGGAAAGAAGACTATAAAACCAACCGCGAAAAAGCCAAGAAAGAAAAAGGCAAAGAACGTTGGCGCGATGAAATGGAAAATCGGCTGATGGAGTTGGGTAAGATTCTGGATATTGAGACAATCATCAATAAGATAGCTGATGATGTGACGCAATTAATCTTAATTCCTCACCGCGATTTGCACTTGCTACCTCTCCATTATCTGTTTCCAGAAAAATTCACTATCACCTATCTACCTAGCGCTAAAGTTGGTATTCAGTTGCAACACTCATCACCTGACGGAAAAAAAGGCGTTTCCAGCCTCCCATTTCAATGGGAATCATCAAAAAATGTTTCCGAATTTCCAACTCCCCCCGCTGATTCCGAAGCCAATCCAAAATCTAAAATCCAAAATCCAAAATCGCCTGATATCGGCGCACAACTGCTGAGTGTGGAACATCCTTCTGATTTTATGCCTTATGCGGCAGTTGAATCGGCTAAAATTGCGGAACTTTTCCCCCATCATCGTCGCTACACTACAGATGCGACTAAAGATAAAGTGATGGAACTGCTGCGTACATCGGCGGATATCTTCCACTTTACCGGTCACGCCTACCACAATCTCGATAGACCGATTGAGTCGGCTTTGTTATTGGCGAACAAAACAAAACTGACTCTGCGCGATATCTTCGATTTGGATACGCCCAGTCACGCACTCGTTTGTCTTTCTGCTTGCGAGACGGGACTTACCGGTCAGGAAGGCTTGATTGATGAATTTGTCGGACTTGTCAGCGGTTTTCTGGCGAAGGGTGCAACTTATGTTATCAGCACTCTTTGGCGGGTGCAAGAAATCTCGACTGCTTTGCTGATGATTCGCTTTTACCAGTTACTAAACGAAAACGTTCCCCCCGCCGTCGCACTCAAACAAGCCCAAAACTGGCTTCGCACTGCGGAATATAGCACGGTTATCCCGTTGCTTCGCCAGTTTGCGGTCGAATGGGAGAACGATGCGTCCCTTTGCTGCGACATTCTGGAAGATAGTGCCACTCGCGCAGAAGAGAAGGCAGGTACAATGGGATTATGCGATCGGCCTTATGCCCATCCTTATTATTGGGCAGGATTTATCCTCTCTGGCAAGGTGCAGTTATGACTACCCTACAACCGCAAATCTCGTTCCCGGACGCCCTCACGCTGCAAATTCTTCTGCAAGCGCTTCACAAATTAGAAACGCCCTTATCATCGGAACTCATCGCCGATATCAATAAAATTGGTGAATCTTTAGCTAACAATCAATCTGTAACCCTTGCTATTAGAAGTTTAATCAAAAAAGACGATAAGTTGGAAGCTTGCTATCGGGAAGTACGCCAAGTTTTATACGAGGTCTTCGAGTTTGACGAACGCAACAAAGCAGGCGAACCGGAAGAAGACGAAACCGCTGCCGATGTAATTATACTGCAAAATAAACTGCCGCGCATTATCCAAATATTAATAGAGCCAAACGTCCAAGCCGCCATCGAAACGGAAGTTAAAGAAGAAGGCTTTGAAAGTATTCAAATAGTTATGATGCCATAAACCCATGAACCTATCACCGTACATCTACTACCCCAGTTTAGATCTGTTTCTCTATCACCTGAGAGATGGATTAGGAGAAAGTCAAGAGAAAATCAGGGAAAATCACTCCCAATTCTGGGCTAATTTGCCTCCGGAAATTCAAGTTGATTTTGAGACGGAAGCAAGGGCGGCTAATTCAGATACTATTAAATTATTGGAACTAACGCAGGGTAAAAAAACATATCCCCTCGCCAAAAGAGTGGCTATGGGCCACCAAATCGGCGGTTATTACTATCCCCTGCTTTTGAGCGATACTTATGGGTTATTGGTGGATTGTTGTATAGAAGAACAGCAACACTCAACCATCTTGGTGCGCTGTTTCCAATCACTCAAAGAAATCATCAACAATAAACATGGAGATTTGGGCAAAACTTGGATGATTTCGGGTTATCGAGATTCATCCTTTTCTCCAGAAGATATCGCCAAATCTGCCTATCACTCGTTCACAGGTAAAGATTGGCAATATGTGAGGACTGGGAAGTTTTTAGGCGCTGATGTTTTTGAGGTTTGGCAATCTCCTCAATCTCACTATTGGGAAAGTATTGAAAATGGTGATGGCGGCGATGAAGAAAAAAGTACTGTGTTCATCGTTATCTATCCGAATCAAGACACGATGGCTAAAGCCGCGCAGTTTTATGACTCTTGGCTGCATTTATTATGCCACCGTCATAAAATCTTCTGGGCTTATCGGGAATCGCGCCGCATCAGCGAAAGGCTGCACAATCAGCTTTCTTTGGTAAACGAGACAATTCAGCAAATCAATAAATCGCAACTCGATTTATATATGCTCAAGAAAAATATTGCATTTTTATCGAATTATGTCATTCAATTGGAACAATTGGAAATTTTGAATCAAGCGATCGAAGTAAATCGACAAAACTATAAAGCTTGGTTGAATCACATCATCAATAAAGCAAGTCAAGAAGGGGATACGAATCTGAAATTTCTGGAAGAATTCAATGTAATTACGAATCAATACCAGAAACAAATTCAGCAAGATTACGCCACTTTCCAAGCTAGTTTGGGAATTTTGTCAAGCTTGCGCGACACAATTCGCGGTATAATGGAAATCGAGCAAGCGCAGAGCGATCGCCGCATCGAAACGCAAACTCGCAACTTCCAAAATGGCGTCTCTGTCGTGGGTGTAGGCGTAGGAGTTGCATCGGTGACAGCATCAGCAGTTTCTCCTTTTGTAGAAGCTATCACCAAACAGCGATCGGAAAAAATAGAGAACGGCAAAGATATTTTCATCCCCAGCAATGCGCTGTTAAACTTTAGCGTCAGTTTGATTATCAGTCTGATGCTGGGATTGCTAGCTAGCTTAATAGTTGCAACTGCGTTAGGAATGTTGCGATCGCACGATCCTCCTTCATGATAAACAGCGACAACATCAAAACCGAACAGATTTGGCACGATCTAGATGAAATATTGGCAGATTTAAATGTAAAAAATCTAGCCAAACAACATCTAGAATCATGCAATTTTAAACTGCGCGGTTACTGGGATAGCAAAAATGAGTACTATGAAGAGATTATTTTTGTTAGTCCCATACTTGCGAAGTTATCAAGTAGTTCCATTGGTACAACATACACGGAAAATAGCAGTTCTCGCTGGGTGAAGTTGAGGTTTTTGCTTAAAATTGATAGTTCTGCTGATGGAGACAATGGAGTTAGCGATGATGAGGATGATGAAATAGGCGATTTAATTCTCGTCTTGGATGAGAATTTGCAAATCGTTGATCAAAATTGGATTATAGATGTCGAATCTCCTTTCGTTATCGCCAAACAGAAGACAGATTTACAGCACTTCGATATTGAGTGATATCATGTCCGGTAGCATCCGTTGCATAAAAAAATCCGTTATTATCTGCGTTCATCTGCGTTTATCTGTCTTCATCTGCGTTCAAAATTTAACCCCGGATTCCCACAGATAATCTTTCGTATCAGTCTTACAGTACCGATTTTACCGGACACGAGGTACACATAAACCCGCCATACTTCACGCAACTGAAATCGGCTATATTTTTTACCGCAGATAAATGCAGATAAACGCAGATGAACGCAGATTAAAGCTGTGTCACAAGCGATCGCAATTTGCTGTAAAACACATCTCACACCCCATCCTAAGCGATCGCACCCGCAAATCTCTCTCTTCCTTCGCGCCCTTTGCGTCTTCGCGGTTTGTAAAATAGAAATAACGAGTTCAGCTAAATTCCCATCTCTCACTCAGAAATTGACCTCACAGTCAACGAAACTACCGACTTCCTCGCAGACAACCAAATCGATCGCCTCGATCGTTGGTTAACCAACAAACTACCAGATTTTTCCCGTTCCCGCATCCAAAAACTGATCGAACAAGGGTGGGTGCAAATTAACGGGAAAATTTGCGCCTTCAAAAACACCAAAGTCAAAACAGGCGATCGCATCCACGTTACCATTCCCAACGCGGAAGTTACCCAAGTCCAACCCGAAGAAATTCCCCTCGATATTCTCTACGAAGACGACAACTTGCTGATTGTCAACAAACCTGCCGGTTTAGTCGTACATCCCGCCGCCGGACACCAAGCGGGTACGCTTGTCAATGCTCTTTTGGCACATTGTCCTCTCGCGGAAATTGGCGGTGTCCACCGTCCCGGTATTGTACATCGATTGGACAAAGATACCACCGGGGCGATCGCGATCGCCAAAACCGACTTGGCTTACCAACACCTGCAAGCGCAACTCAAAGCGAAAACCGCCCGCCGGGAATATCTGGGTGTGGTTTACGGTGTCCCCAAAACGGAAAGCGGGACGATCTCACAACCCGTGGGTCGCCATCCGGTAGACCGAAAAAAAATGGCCGTTGTCCCGGAAGAAAAAGGCGGGCGTCCCGCCGTGACCCACTGGCGAGTACAAGAACGCCTCGGTAATTACACCCTGATCCACTTCCAGCTAGAAACCGGTCGCACCCATCAAATTCGCGTCCACAGCACTCACATGGGTCATCCGATCGTGGGCGACCCGGTTTACGGTTCCGGACGGGATGTGGGGGTCAATTTGCCCGGTCAGGCGCTTCATGCTTGGCGACTTTCTTTGCAAAATCCTATCTCCGGACAGACGATCCAAGCGATCGCGCCCCTACCGCAACACTTTGTCACTCTTCTGGAAGTGTTAAGGCGACGGGGGGCCATTCCTCATCCTATGTAGTTTACATATCTTTACTTATTTAAAGTTTACATTTTTACACAAAAATCGTTGGCGTATCGGACTCCAACTCAGCCTAAATCATCGATATTACGGTAGTTACAGCAATTATAAAGAAAGTATAAAACTCGACTGAAATAAATCGATAAGTATAAATACATGAACTAATGTAACGAAAAACCAGGCTATCCAGAGTTCAGAAGCAAGCCATATAAAGGATTTGATGCTTTTGTTCTAACTCAGTGAACTAACTTAACAATTTGTAATAAATAAAGCTCGAATGGCAGTGTATAAACATAACCTGTAGGGATTAGCAGACAGGCAAAAGTCAGACAAAGCACTGATGAAGAAACTTTTAGCCTTTCTCATAAAAGGTTGAAAATTTCTCAGAAATATCCTCTATCCTTATAAAAGGTTCCCAAAAGGAAACAAGCGGTAGGGGAAGTAACCAGAAAAGGTGCATTTGCTCGCCGTCTGTGAAAACCCCCGCCAAGCTGGTTCAGATGCCTGAATTGGCTTAACCGAGATACCAGTTTTTAATCCAAAACGCTCTCAACCAAACAAATTTAGGAGATTGAGCTCATGTTAGACGCATTCGCCAAGGTTGTTTCTCAGGCAGATGCCAAAGGTGAATTCCTCAGCAGCGCCCAACTGGATGCCCTCGGCAACTTAGTTCGCGATGGAAACAAGCGCTTGGATGTTGTTAACCGCATCACCAGCAATGCTTCCGATATCGTTAGCAGCGCCGCTCGCGCACTGTTTGAAGAACAGCCTCAGCTGATCGCTCCTGGTGGCAATGCTTACACCAACCGTCGTATGGCAGCTTGCTTGCGCGACATGGAAATCATCTTGCGTTATGTTACCTACGCGATCCTGGCCGGCGACTCCAGCGTGTTGGATGACCGCTGCTTGAACGGTCTGCGCGAAACATACCAAGCTCTGGGTACCCCCGGTTCTTCCGTAGCAGTTGGCGTAGGCAAAATGAAGGACGCTGCTATTGCGATCGCTAACGATCCTCAAGGCATCACCCAAGGCGATTGCAGCTCCTTGATTTCTGAAGTGGCCAGCTACTTCGATCGCGCTGCCGCTGCTGTTGCTTAATTAAAGCGTTAAAAGCTGTGGCAGGAATAGTATCCTACACAAGCACTACAGTAGACGCGATTTACCCAAGTTAGTTAGCAAACTTTGCAAAGAATACCGGAGATACCAAGAACATGAAGACCCCAATTACCGAAGCGATCGCAGCAGCTGATACCCAAGGCCGTTTTCTGAGCAACACCGAACTGCAAGCTGTTCGCGGTCGGTTGGAACGCGCTGGCGCTAGCATGGAAGCTGCTCGCGCTCTGACCAACAACGCGCAAAAGTTGATTGACGGTGCAGCTAACGCGGTGTACCAAAAGTACCCCTACACCACCCAACTGCAAGGTTCTCAGTATGCCTCCACTTCTACAGGCAAATCCAAGTGCGCTCGTGACATCGGATACTACCTACGCATTATTACCTATAGCTTGGTTGCCGGTGGTACTGGCCCATTGGATGAATTCCTGATTGCTGGTTTGAGCGAAATCAACAGTGCTTTCGATCTGTCTCCCAGCTGGTACGTAGAAGCCCTCAAATACATCAAAGGCAATCACGGTCTGAGCGGCCAAGCTGCTAACGAAGCTAACACCTACATCGACTACGCGATCAATGCCCTGAGCTAATCGATCGCTATGGCCCGGAGGGGTATGCAGGTGCTGGTTGTGGAACTAGCAGTTGCTTATTTCTCCGGGCATTGTTTTATCTACTCAGTCATCAGTCATCAGTCATTGGTAATTTTTCGTTGTTCATTTCTCTCTTCTCGATACGGCGAAGCATAAATAGAAAGCGATCGAAAAGGCAAATGACAAATGACAACTGACAAATGAGATCTGACAACTGACAAATGACAAAAAAGTTTGTTGGGAGAAAGAAAAGTGGCAATAACAGCAGCAGCATCCCGCTTGGGAACCTCAGCTTTTAGCAATGCAGCTAAGGTTGAACTACGCCCTTATGCAAGCAAAGAAGATATCGACAATGTGATTCGTGCCGTGTACCGTCAGGTTCTCGGCAATGACTATTTAATGGCGTCAGAACGCCTGATCGGAGCCGAATCGCTTTTGAGAGATGGCAATCTGACAGTCAAAGAGTTTGTACGCGCCGTAGCTAAATCGGAGCTATACAAAACCAAGTTTTTCTACAACAATTTCCAAACCCGGTTGATTGAACTCAACTATAAACATCTGTTGGGACGCGCTCCCTATGATGAATCAGAGGTAGCTTATCACCTCGATTTGTATCAAAACAAAGGTTACGACGCTGAAATAGACTCCTACATCGATTCTTTGGAGTATCAAAGTAACTTCGGCGACAATATTGTCCCCTACTATTGCGGCTTTACCTATCAAGCAGGACAAAGAACGGTAGGTTTCACCCGCCTGTTCAGGCTGTACCGGGGTTACGCTAACAGCGATCGTTCCCAAGTGGAAGGCAGCATCTCGCACCTCGCTCGCGAATTAGCGCAAAACAGCGCTTCCTCGATCGTTAAACCTTCCGGTAGCGATGAAAGCTGGTCTTACTACCGCGCATCTAGCGATGTAGCTCCCCGTAACTGTTTGGGTGGTTCTTACGGCGAAAGTGGCCGCGTCTATCGCCTCGAAGTCGCTGGTATTCGTCAGCCAGGATATCCCGGAGTGCGTCGCAGCAGCACTGCTTTCTTAGTTCCATACGAGAATCTGTCCAACAAGATGCAGCAAATTCTCAAAGCAGGCGGCAAAATCGTCAGCGTCACCCCAGCTTAATAATTTTAGATTTCAGATTTTGGAACTCAGATTTAATCCAAAATCGAAAATCCAAATAACAGGAGGTAAAAACAATGCTTGGTCAAACCGCGATCGGTAGCGCTGGAAACACGCCTTCTGGTAGCCGTGTTTTTCGTTATGAAGTTGTTGGCTTACGCCAAAACGAAGAAAACGACAAAAATAACTACGCCATCCGCCGCAGCGGCAGCGTGTTTATTACGGTGCCTTACAGCCGGATGAACGAAGAAATGCGGCGAATTACTCGATTGGGCGGCAAAATCGTCAGCATTCAATCTTTGAGCGCCGAAGAAGCTGCCGCAGCCCAATAAAAGCAGAAACATAAGCGGCAAGAGAAGTCGATCGCAATAGCGACAAACCCTTACACACCAGATCCATGCAGGAGTTCAATCCTGAGACCTCTGGCGAAATGCAAAATGCTCCCCCCTTAACGGAAGCGCAAGCGATCGCCAATCTTACCCACCCAGACTTGAGTCTTCGCTACTATGCTGCTTGGTGGCTGGGAAAATTCCAGATTCGCACCGAATCAGCTGTAACTGCCCTGATTGCAGCACTAGAAGACGAAGCTGACCGCACAGAGTTAGGCGGCTATCCCCTACGGCGCAATGCAGCGCGGGCGTTGGGAAAAATAGGAGATCTGAGGGCTGTACCTGGTTTGCTCCGGTGTTTGGACTGCACTGACTTCTATGTGAGAGAAGCGGCTGCACAGTCGCTGGGTATGCTGGGCGACCCGGTAAGTATTCCAGCGCTGATGCAGCTGCTCAACGGTGGTTTGTCAGCTGCTGTGCAGGTACCCGGACAACCCCACCTAGCACAACCCTACGAAGCGGTGATGGAAGCTTTGGGATCTCTCCAAGCAAGAGAAGCAATTGCCCAAATCGAACCCTTCCTAGAACACCCAGTAGAGCGAGTGCAGTACTCCGCCGCTAGAGCTATGTACCAACTAACCGAAGATTCTGCATACGGAGAACGCCTTGTGCAAGCTTTGGCTGGCAAAGATATTCAATTGCGCCGGATAGCTTTGTCTGACCTGGGCGCTATTGGCTATTTACCAGCAGCTGACGCAATTGCCTCCTCAGCAGCAGAAAACAGCTTTAAGCTGATCGCCCTCAAAGGTTTACTAGAACATCAACTTAGCCCAGACAAACCGGACACGCTCAACGATGCCGCCATCAAAGTTATGCACCTGATGGACACTCTCTTGTAAACAGGGAATGGGAAACAGGGATGGAAAATTGGGAAACTGGAATCGGAAATGAAACAGAGCAACCGGAAAACCGGAAAGTAGGAAATCGGGACAATTTTTCTACTCAAAACTCAAAACTCACAACTCAAAACTCCTCCACTCCTCAATCCCTTATTCAAGCTGTTGAAGAAGCGGATAACCCCGGACGGCTGATAGCCGCAGTACGCGCCCTCGCAGATGCGCGTTTAGAAGCAGGAATTCCCACTTTAATAGCCGCTTTGGGTTACAACAACCCAGGTGCAGCACTAGCAGCAGTGGCAGGGTTGATCCAAATGGGAGCATCAGCCGTACCCCCTTTGCTGGAAAAATTGGATGGGTACAACTACGGCGCGAGGGCTTATGGCATCCGCGCCTTAGCTGCGATCGCAGATACCCGTGCCCTGGAAATCTTGCATCAAGCAGCTCTGAGCGACTTTGCCCCCAGCGTTCGCCGTGCCGCTGCCAAAGGATTGGGTACCCTTCATTGGCAGCAGCTCGATCCCGACCTGATTCAAGCCGCCCAAGAAAAATCTTTTCAAGTGCTTCGACAAGTCTCTCAAGACCCCGACTGGTCGATCCGCTATGCAGCCGTTGTCGGTTTGCAATCCCTGGCTCAAGAGTCCGGCTTCCAAGAGCAAATCCAAACCCATTTCCAGCAAATGCTCGAATCGGAAAGCGATCGAGCAGTTCGTGCTAGGGTGCGATTAGCAACTGTCAGCAGTTAGCCATAAAACTAACTAACAACTGACAACTGTCACTGATAACTAACAAATTAGCTATCGACAATCAACCATCAACTACCTAAAAATGGCAATCCCACTTCTAGAAATTACACCAACTACGCAAAATCAGCGCGTACCAGGCTACGAAGTTCCTGACGAAGACGACCCCAATCTTTATCGTTTGAATCCTAATTCGTCTGAGTCCGATGTTAATGAAATAATCTGGGCAGCTTATCGCCAAATTTTCAGCGAACAGTTGATCCTCAAAAGCCACCGCCAACTCTCCTTAGAATCATTATTGCGGAATCGATCGATATCCGTCAGAGAGTTTATTCGCGGACTCGGCAAATCCGACGTTTATCGGAGTATGGTGGCTGACACAAACTCTAATTACCGCTTGGTTGACATCACATTCAAGCGCTTTTTGGGACGCGCCAGCTACAACAAAGACGAACAAATCTCCTGGTCAATTGTCATAGCAACCAAGGGATTGCACGGCTTTATTGACGCTATTGTTGATAGCGAAGAATATCTGCAAAACTTTGGCGATGACCTCGTACCTTATCAACGCCGTCGCTTCAACGAACGCCCGTTCAATTTAGTAAATCCCCGCTATAGCGACTTTTGGCGCACTCGTTTGATTCAGCTTGAAGGCCGCAGCTACTATCAAGTCAAGCTTTACGGTACAGGCGAACCAGACAAACAAGTTGCTCGCCGAGCAATTCCCAGTAACTTTTTGGAAATGGCTCGCAATATTGTTACCCCTCAAGTCAATTATCAGCGATACAAAGACCGGGCAATCAATCAAACCAGAAGATCTGAAATTCCGGATATGACTCGCCAAGGTACCACCGTTAAACCAGCAGTGAGTCGCACCGAAGTTGCCCTTCCCTATCGCTACATACCCTCCGATCCTAAAGTGTAGCTTCTTAGTTCATCGTTTGTCGTTCATCGTTTATTCTCGCTCGCTATAAACAATGAACCACTAATTGCCAACCGAAAAACAACTGAGAACTAACCCTAACAAATAACAAAAAGCCTCATGTCAATACCTTTGCTAGCATACAAACCCTCCTCGCAAAATCAGCGAGTATCGGGTTACGAAGTTGGGAATGAAGACACGCCGAGAATTTATCGCATTGAAGATTGCATCGACGATGCCGATGTTCAAGAATTAATTTGGGCAGCTTATCGCCAAATTTTCAGCGAACACGAAATCCTCAAATCTTTTCGCCAGATTACTTTAGAATCCCAACTGAAAAATCGGGCGATTACCGTGCGGGATTTTATCCGTGGCTTGGCTAAAACAGAAGCATTTTATCGTTTAGTTGTGGAGAAAAACTCCAACTATCGAGTTGTGGAAGTTTGTCTCAAACGTATCCTGGGTCGCGCCCCCTACAACAAAGACGAAGAAATTGCTTGGTCGATAAAAATCGCCACCGGTGGCATAGGCAGCTTTGTTGATGCCCTCATCGATAGCCAAGAATATCAAACCAACTTTAGCGATACGATCGTACCCTATCAACGTCGTCGCTACAAAGACCGCCCCTTTAATTTGGTAACTCCCAGTTACGGCAACTACTGGCGCGATAAACTAGAAGATGAGCGCTACAAGTGGGGCGATATCCGTAACTTCCTAGATTTGGCACGGTCTATTCAAATCAAACCGGTTAACCAAAATGTGAACGTTAGCACAGCTAACATCAAGATTCCCGACACAACACGCGATAACAAGCCTGATGGAGTTCTGGCTTCAATTAACAGCGTCGCCAGTTTTCCGCAGCGTCGGTAATTGGTAAACAGTAGTGGATAATGGGAAAGAAAACCAATCTGCGATCGCAATTACCTTTGTTGCCTAATTTACTAACCTCTCAACCACATTAGGAGAATTTTGCATGGCATTGCCGTTGCTTGCATACAAACCATCATCCCAAAACCAGCGTGTCAAAAGCTTCGGGTCATCTGACCTCAATGAAGATACGCCTTATATCTATCGCCTCGAAGATGCTGCTTCTCCATTCGATATCAAGCAGTTAGTTTGGGCAGCTTATCGTCAAGTCTTCAGCGAACACGAAATCCTCAAATTCAACCGTAACATTACCTTGGAAACTCGCTTCGCGAATCGTTCTCTGACGGTACGCGACTTCATCCGGGAATTGGCCAAAACCGAGGCATTTTATCGCTTGGTTGTTTCTGTCAACAATAACTATCGCTTGGTACAAATCTGTCTCAAGCGTTTATTAGGTCGCGATTCTTACAACAAAGACGAAGAAATCACTTGGTCAATTGTCATCGCTACCAAGGGCTTTAATGGCTTCGTGGATGCGCTAGTTGATAGTGATGAATACACCGCCGCTTTTGGTGACTTCACCATACCCTACCAACGCAAACGTATGGAAGGGCGTCCTTTCAACTTGGTAACTCCTCGCTACGGCGAAGACTTCCAAGAAACCGCTGGCACCGTCAAGACCGACTGGCGTTTTACGCTGGAAAAATTCTACAGTCGCAAGTTCCAAGAGCGGCAACTTCCCGAAGGCGACCCCCGCAAGTTCCGCGAATTGGCTGTTGCTGTCAGTGGGAAGCGCAATTACGCGCAACGCCTATCTGCGTTTGACATCGATTACCTCAACAAGGTGCCCAAGCGCCGTTAAGGTTCACTCTCAGTTTACCTAAATAACTTTTTTCTTTAAGGACTGGGTTTAGTTTCCGCTTAATAATGACTGACTGACATTATTTTGTTGTTTGGTCGTTTAGCTAGGCGGAAGTTAAGCCCAGTCATTGTATAGCTAGCGACTGGGGGCGGGATATTTATCGCTAGGGACGACAGGAAGAAGAGCCTAAAATTAAAGCTTTCAGATATTAGTAGCGTCCTAACTGACGAAAGCGATTACTATACTTCTGATAGTGAATCGGCGGTGATTTATAGCGCTACGCGCTGGTATAGTTACAGATTAGGATAGACCACACGCTCGCTACACAAACATTCAATTTAGTATTGTAAATACGCCAGTACGTAGCGCTATAAGTGCGAAAATTGTCAAAAACCTTTTCATAAAGCATTGTATTTTCGGGTAAATACAGTTGCCAAAAATCTAACTAATTCTGCTCAATCTTAGTCATTTTGATGGCTAAATACCAATAGTGAGCAATTTTCGGGGAAGGAGTTTTTGAGAAAGCCCTTTAATTGTGAGAGATAGCAAAAAATTATTATTGCTATCTCTCACAACAGACAAACTGATTAATTAGAGCTAGCAGACCCATCACTCGTATCTTTTTGACCGTTTGGGGGTGCAACTACCACACCTCTATCTGCGGCGCGTTGTTCGCGTTTTTTGCGCTCTGCTTTGACGGTATCTTCCATAATTAATCGCGCTTGCGCCATTTTTTCCAGATTGCTGCGGTAGAGTTCCAGATCTTTTTGCAGTTTGTCGTCTGGTAAGTGCAATCCAGCAGCTATTTGTTTTAGCGCTTCAGTTAGTTGCTTTGCGTCTTTTACTATGCTAGAGTCTGCTACTTCTAGAAAGGTGAACAGGCCGATCGCAAACAAGCGGCTGTATTTGAATTTGGGATTATTGACGATCGCCTGAAGCGTTGCACTCAAGTCACCCGCATTACCAAAGTGAGGTGCTTGAGTAAAAATTTCCACCACATCGCCAGCCGATCTCTGACTTGCCCATCCCTGCAACCATGCTGCATCTTGCCTGTATCTTTGAGGGTCATCTTCCACCGCTTTGCAGATGGCTTCAAAAATCGGCTCTTTATCCGCTTCTGGGCGATAGCCTTGCATAAAACGATCGAAGGTGGTAACAACCCCAAAAGCATAGATAGGGTCGTAGCGAAAATCAACATTGACCGACAGCAAGTGCATTTCTACCATCAATTCTTCCACTACTCGCCGATAGATGGTATTGATGGGACGAGTGTGAAGGCTGTAGAAAGTTCGCTTGGTATCTGAAACAGTACGGTCGTTATTCACAGAAAGCATTTTGAGGATGAGTTAACTTTATTTTCTCGTTTAAGTGCAACTTTGCCAAGGCGATCGCGCAAATAAAATGGTTTGGGAATATGTGCTCAATCCCGTTGCGATCCAGTAAAATGCAAGGTTGCCATCAGCTTTTTTAAGCTACGCCTTTAAACACTTGTTGGTGTCAATTCAAAGACAACGGAAGTATTTTAGTTCAATTCCGGCACAAAAATAATGGTTTCTCCTGAATTAATTGCTTTAGCTCGCTACATGGCTGGTGAATTTGAAAATAGCGACCAAGCGATCGCTGAGCCTGCTTGGTATGTCCACTTACGCCTCTGGCAACGACCCATACCTTTGTTTGTAGAAGATAGTCTGACTTTGTTTGCCGAGCAAGCTAACTATCTCTACCCGGACAAAGCTTACCGCCAAAGGATTATCAGGCTACAGGACAGCAGCAACCCAGACTCTTCGATTCAGGCGCAGTACTATGCGATCGAAGATCCTTTAGCTGTTAAAGGTGGCGGTTGCAACCCCGATCTACTCAACACCCTCACAGTCGATCGCATACAACTACTCCCTACTTGCAAGCTCAACGTCACTAAAAGTTGCTTAGATTCTGGAGGATATCGCTTTCAGGCATCGTTGCCACCAAACGAGCGTTGCCGCTTTACCTATCGCGAAGAAACTTTCCAAGTTTTTCTGGGATTTGAAGCAAGTCCCGATTCATTCCTGAGTTATGACAAAGGAATCGAACCTGAGAGTGGCAAAGCCCTTTGGGGCGCTATTATGGGGCCCTACCGTTTCACCAAGCGTCAAGATTTTTCTGCCCAACTACCTTTCTGAGAGGGACTGGAGGCTAGAGCTTCGGTCAAGCAATGGCGGAACCCTGTTGTTTGGTTGTCAAACCATAAATTAGGTTTTTCAGCTAAATCAACCGGGTTTTTACTTGCATAGGCCAAATTCTTAACTGACGCTCTAGTCGGTAATTCCTGTCTCCTACCCCCTATTAAGCTTTTGGTAGCTAAACGTTTTGTCTGCTAAGCGGACAAAGTGACTCAAGAGGCTATGCTGTTGCGGGGAACACCCTCTAGGGCGTCTTCCTCAGTTTCAAAAATTTCAAACACTGAATCCATCATAGTCACTTCAAACACCAATCTGGCTTCTGGATGCACGTTACAAATGCGGAAACTGCCCTTTACCTTGTCAGCATCCCGCATTCCCGCTACCAACGAAGTCAGGCCAGAACTATCAATGAAATTGACCTGACCGAGATTTACGACCACATGACGGCTGAGCTTGGAGATACACTCTTGCAATTTAAGGCGAAATTGCCATGCTGTTGTGATGTCTAAGCGGCCTGTAGGCGTCAAGACGATAACGGTAGTGCCGTCTTGGAGCGTGTGTGTTTTTTGCTCGATGTGAATCACTGCCCCTCCCCTTTAAATCGTAACTTTCTACAGCTTACGCACATAGCCTCAATCCGAGCAACCATTGTATAAACACCTGCTGTACGTGTATATAGGGAAACCTGAAATTCAGGTTTGTCGCTTCTTTGAAATTCCCAGAATAAAAGCCTGTAGCATTCTTGGGTTCAGATTGCCATTTCGAGATATCTCTACTCAGGCTTACGTTCCGATCTTCTAGGATACTGGGTTTGAGTTTATATCTTCTCAAATTACAGCCAAGGCAATGACGATTCTAGTTTCCCCAAGCTTTAATTGTCTTAGGCGCTAACCGTCATAGAGCTAGAAAAGCAGGTGAGCGTTCTCTACTCAAACTGTCACATTCAGACGATTCAGCTATTGACTGGACACTGCTTTTGTCTTGTTTATAACCCCTTGGCTTGCTGCTGCTCTAAGCCCGCACATTTTATTCCGGGCTCAGTGACTTCCAGTAGTTTAGCTTACACATTCCCTACAGGAGTAACCCAATTAGCCCAATCTTGAGGCTTTAGAAAAACTTCATATAATTGAGCTTCTGGTGTGTTGGGTTCCGGTTGATAGCCGTACTCCCAGCGTACTAGGGGCGGTAAAGACATGAGAATCGACTCAGTACGCCCGTTTGTCTGGAGGCCAAAAATAGTACCTCTGTCGTAAACTAGGTTAAATTCTACATACCGTCCTCGGCGATAAAGTTGGAAGTTGCGTTCGCGATCGCCATATTCTATCCCTCGACGTCGTTCTGCGATCGGCAGATAAGCCGATAAAAAACCATATCCGCAATCTTGGACAAAAGCAAACAGCTCTTCCCAAGTGCGCGGTTTGAGATCGCCGATAGATGCACTGTAAACTCCTGCCGGTCCATTTACATCTGGCCCTCGGTATAATTGTCCCTGGCCATCTTGGTAATCAAAAAATATGCCACCGATTCCCCGGGTTTCCTGGCGATGTTTTAAATAGAAATATTCATCGCACCAGCGTTTAAAAGTAGGATAGTATTCCGAATAGTGGGCATCGCAGGCTTGCTTGAACGTTTTGTGGAAATGAGCGGCATCTTCTGCAAAGGGATAGTATGGGGTCAAGTCAGCACCTCCACCAAACCACCAAACAGGGCCAGCTTCAAAGTAGCGATAGTTGAGGTGTACGGTTGGCACATAGGGATTGCGCGGATGCAAGACCATTGATGTGCCAGTAGCGTAAAAGCGATGTCCTGCTGCTTCTGGGCGTTGTGTCAGAATTGATGGTGGCAGATGGTCGCCCCAAACCTCAGAAAAATTCACGCCTCCCTGTTCAAATACCCCTCCTTCGCGGAGTACGCGAGAACGACCGCCGCCACCTTCCGGTCGTTCCCAGCTATCTTCCCTGAAAGTCGCGCTGCCATCCAGCTGTTCCAATGCCTCACAAATATCGTCTTGGAGCTTTTTCATAAATTGGCTGACTCTGGCTTTTGAGTCAGCGGGCGGAATATTTTGCGGCGTTGTTACCTGCGAAGTCGAAAAAGCTGTCATAATCTCAAAAAAGTAATCTAATCTGGTTAACCGACAGTGGTTTAATTGTCCGAAACTCTTGAGAATGAATTGTTCACCATCAGGACCTCAGCCCTAGTATCGTAGGTTCCACTTTCATCAGCCGTTGCCACGTTGGGGACTTCTCAAAAAGAGTTCGTACCTAGTACGATGATGGTCTTACACAGCGTCCGGAAGGAGGTTTTGCATTTCTGTAAACCCAGTAGCAGTAAACTATTTATGCTTCCCGGTACGGCTGAGCGTATGCTTCCAAATCCCTGAAAAGTTCAGAGAACTTCCATCGCGGTACTACGATCGTGGGCCCTTAACTTTCCCGCTAGGGCTGTTTGAGGTCAGGAACAGTTCCAGCCCGACCCTTTTAAGGTTGATTGGGGCATTAATATAATACATTGAAAATCAAGATCGACCTGACGATCGGTAAATTTGGATATTGGTACCCCTTTGTCCCAATCACAGGGGAACGATGGTACAAATTTTATTTTCAGCCAATCTCGTAGGTAGGTCTTGCCGGACAAGACAGTTTAAATCACCTCTTAAGATTGTTCGGGATACGGTACAAGATTTAAGAAGGCTCTTAATACCGTTAACATCCCCGTTTTCAGTACAGTATCTCAAGGGCTGCTTTGGAAATCAGCTACAGGAGGAGTGTAGTAATGCCTGATTTTTCCTCCCCATCTATCCAGCCTCCTAAAAGGCGTTGGTGCAACTTTTCGCGACGCCGTACATATCAAGTCCTCACCTCGGCTTCTGTGGAAGCTTTATGGCAAAAAGTCACAGATTTAGCTGATGTTTCCTGGCATCCGCTGTTGGCCAGCACGAATGTTCCCAAGGGGTTGGTTGCCAAACCGGGTTTGATATACCAAGGTGTGATGCGATCGATTCCTATCCCGATTCGCATCTTTGTCGAGCAAGTAGAACCGAGGGAATTGTTAAGCGTGCGTATTCTCACTTTACCGGGCGTTGAGGAACGGGTGACTTATAAAGTCCAGTCTACAGTCTGCGGTACTCAGATTTCCTGTTCGATTACTTTGCAAGGGTGGTTATCCCCCCTAATCTGGTCGCTGATTCGCGCCAGTGCCGCACGGGTGGCCGCCGAATTAGCCCACGCAGCTGAGCGTGCCTGCTTGTAGGCTGTTGTAGTTGTTAAAGTTAACAAGCATTGCATCCTAGCGATCGTTGAACTATCTTTCATCATCTGGCTTAGCTAATACGTAACAATGCGATCGCTCTGCCAAACAAGCTATTCAAAAAAAACCTACTTTTCCTACTAATTGAAAAATCACTCGTTATATGATTGTTGCTATATTTAGCTTCAAGTCAAAAAAGCATGGGTTTGAAAGTAATGATAAATTTTTTACATTATCTCCATGCGGTTGACTTTTTTTGGCTCGAATAAGTGGCTGTGGTGTGAGCTTCGATACTAAGTATGAATAAACTATTTTGCAAAACTTTGGCATTTACGCTAACTTTGTTGGGCGGTGGGCTGCTGCGATCGCACGAAGCAATAGCTGGAGATTTAGCAATCAACGAGGAGTCAACTGCCTCACCTACTCCGGGCTTGGCAAATCCGCTTGCTCCCAAGTCATCGGAAAAAAGATCTTCTCTGGCAAGGGTAACCTCAGTATCTCAGCTATCAGATGTGCAGCCAACGGATTGGGCGTTTGGCGCATTGCAATCTCTGGTGGAGCGGTATGGTTGTATCGAAGGTTATCCAGATGGCACTTACCGGGGCAACCGGGCAATGACCCGCTACGAATTTGCGGCTGGTTTGAACCAATGTTTGAATCGAATACAAGAACTCATCGCTTCGCTACCCCAAGGCGTCACAAAAGAAGACCTAGCCACCTTGCAAAGATTGCAAGAAGAATTCGCTAGCGAACTTGCTTCTTTGAGAGGGCGCGTAGATTCTCTAGAAGCTCGTACAGCAAGATTAGAAACACAACAGTTCTCGACTACCACCAAGCTAAGCGGTCAGGTATCGATGTATTTTGGAGATGTCTTTGGGGAAAGGGCAGGCTCAGCAAATAACACTACTTTTGGCTACCAAGCTTTTCTGACTTTCCTGACCAGCTTTTCCGGTAAAGACAGCTTGATCGTCGGTCTGGAAGCCTCCAATCTGGAAGTATTTAGTACGGAAACCCGATTTCCGGAAACCGATCTCAGGGGCACTAGCGATGAAACTCGTTTTGTGATTCCCGCCAAGTACGTATATGGATTTGGTAATAACGATATTTCCCTCAACCAATTGCAGTATCGCTTTCCAGTGGGCGACAAGTTGACGGTTTCCTTGGATGCGTTTGCCAGCAATCGGGTTCTTTCCGCTAACATTACCACTTTGACCGACCTGGGTACGGGCCCAATATCCTATTTCGGTAAAACAAGTCCTTTGCTTTACCCAATTAACCAGCAGGCAGGGATTGGTTTGCAATGGCGGGCTGCTCCCTGGTTAAACGTAGACTTTTCCTTGGCGAACGAATTTACGGCAAATGACCCCAGCAAGGGACTATTCCAGGGAGGTTACGCAGCTTCTGTCCGTCCGGTGATCACTTTGGGTCGGCTTCGGCTTTCTGCGTCTTATATGAATAGCTACTCCCCTCTATTCGGGATCGATACGGCTGCGGGTAGTAACCCGGCCAAAATAGTTGGGGCTGGGCCAGTGGTGGCTAACACTTTTTTTGTGGGGTCTTTCTATCGAATTTTGCCAAATGTTGATATAGGTGGCGGTCTGGCTCATTCCAAAGTGCGAACTTTGGGAGAAGGCACCAAGGGAGATGCAGAGGTATGGCAGTATGACTTGGATATGGTTTTGTATGATGTGGGTAAAAAAGGAAATACAGCTGGCCTGATTTTTGGGATACAACCCAGGCTGGGAGGTACTAGCAATGCAGCGCTGGCACAAGCGATCGGTTTAGAACCGGGACAGCGGAGCGATCGCGATGTCGGCTATCATATCGAGGTGTTTTACACCCATCGCGTCAACGACAATATCACCATTACCCCTGGAGTGTTCTGGCTGACAGCCCCTAACCACGACGAACGCAACCCCGATGTTGTTGTTGGTGTAGTTAGAACTAGCTTTAGCTTCTAGGTAAGTTGATTTTACCTTGGCGACGGCGAAGTTTAAATCTAAGATTCGGTACATATGGCTAATTTGAGCTACCTTAAGTACCTCAAATTAGCCGTATGTACACAAATACGTTCTGTTTGGAAATGGAAGATGTAAATACGTTATACCCAGCAATGATTTGACCGAATTATGCTAAAATTTTAATTTATCAATAACTTAAAGCTAAAATCAATCGATGATATTAAAGCCAGAAAACATATAGTTAATTTCAAGGCTGAATATTTAGTAGCCCCTAACAGAGGGGAAAAAAAACACAATGTCCGATATTCTCGATGCCAGCTCGGTTTTAGAAGTATTGCGCCCCGTGCAAGACCCCGAACTCCGGAAGAGTTTAGTGGAATTGAACATGATTCGCAATCTCAAGATTGACGACGGTAATGTTAGTTTTACGTTAGTGCTGACAACACCTGCTTGCCCTTTACGGGAATTCATTGTCGAAGATTGTCAAAAAGCAGTGCGACAGCTAGCAGGAGTAAAGGATGTGCTGGTGAATGTCACCGCAGAAACGCCACAGCAAAAAGGACTGCCCGATCGCACTGGGATTACCGGTGTCAAGAATATTTTGGCTGTTTCTAGCGGGAAGGGCGGTGTTGGCAAAAGCACTGTCGCAGTAAATGTGGCAGTGGCTTTGGCTCAATCCGGTGCTAAAGTGGGTCTGATCGATGCGGATATTTACGGGCCCAATACACCGACCATGCTGGGACTGGCAGATGCCAAGGTGACCGTACAACAAACTGCCTCTGGAGAAATTTTAGAGCCAGCTTTCAATCACGGTGTCAAACTGGTTTCGATGGGATTTTTAATCGGTAGAGACCAGCCGGTGATTTGGCGCGGCCCGATGCTCAACGGTATTATCCGCCAATTTTTGTATCAGGTGCAGTGGGGAGAACTGGATTACTTAATTGTGGATATGCCGCCCGGTACCGGGGATGCACAGCTAACCTTGATTCAGGCTGTGCCGATGGCTGGTGCTGTAATTGTGACAACACCCCAAAATGTAGCTTTGCTCGATTCTCGCAAAGGCTTAAAAATGTTCCAGCAGATGGGAGTGTCGGTTTTGGGAATTGTAGAAAACATGAGCTATTTTATTCCGCCCGATCTGCCCGATCGCCAGTATGATATTTTTGGCTCTGGTGGAGGCGAGAAAACTGCGGCTGAATTGGGCGTACCGCTGCTGGGGTGCGTGCCTCTGGAAATTTCTTTGCGTCAAGGAGGCGATCGCGGTTTGCCCATTGTCGTCGCCGATCCGGATTCGGCTTCCGCAAAAGCTTTGATGGCAATCGCCCAGCGCATTGCCGGCAAGGTTTCGGTAGCTGCTTTAGCTTAATAACTGGGTGTATGGAATGAAAAGGCGATCGGTTATCGGCGATCGCTAAATTTAAAATTGCAGATGACCGATCGCAAATTCAATTTCACTCTAAAATCTAAAACTAAACTCTAAAACTGCCCATTCCCTTTTCCTCATTCACGATTGAGTATCTATGTTGGATTTGTTCAACCCATTCCGCTGGAAAGCTAGGTTTTTATCTTGGCAAGAGATGGACTGGTGGCTTTTTGCCTTGCCTGTAGGGCTAAGCGTTTTTGGCGGTGTGATGATCCGCAGTACAGAATTGAATACCCCTGTTACCGACTGGTGGCAGCACTGGCTTGTGACTGGGATTGGTGTGGTAATCATGCTTTTCTTAGCCCGCTGTCGTTACGAAAACCTGATCGATTGGCACTGGTATATTTACGGTGTCACTAACGTTTTGCTGATAGCGGTAATGATCCTGGGTTATAGTGCCAAAGGGGCGCAGCGATGGATAAGTATCGGCGGCTTCAATTTCCAACCCTCAGAATTTGCCAAGCTAGGATTGATTATCACTTTGGCTGCACTTTTGCATTCTGAAGGGGCGTCGAATATTTTTTCTGCCCTCAGAGCTTTGGCAGTTACAGCAGTTCCCTGGCTTTTAGTATTCATACAGCCGGACTTGGGCACTTCTTTGGTGTTTGGTGCGATCGTTGTGGGTATGCTTTACTGGGGCAATGCCCATCCCGGCTGGTTGTTACTGCTGGTTTCTCCCGTTGTTTCCGCTGTTGTGTTTAATGCCTTTTTGCTCAATCCATATTCGCCGGAATGGATAGCTTGGGCAGTATTAATTAGTTGGGCAACCTTGATGAGCTTAATTGCTTGGCGGACGCTGCCTTGGCGGTGGACGATCGCAGGCGCTTTTGCAATTAACATCCTGGGTGGCGAAATCGGACACCTGTTTTGGGGAATATTGAAGGAATATCAAAAAAACCGCTTGATTCTATTTTTGAATCCAGAAAAAGACCCATTGGGAGGAGGATACCACCTCATCCAATCTCGGATTGCGATTGGTTCCGGACAGGTGTGGGGTAGGGGTCTTCATCACGGCACTCAAACTCAGCTGCACTTTATCCCAGAGCAACATACAGATTTTATCTTCTCAGCGATCGGTGAAGAATTGGGATTTGTCGGCTGTATTCTGGTTATGGTAGTGTTTTGGTTAATCTGTCTGCGCTTGATTATTCTTGCTGAGAATGCCAAAGACAATTTTGGTTCCCTGTTGGCGATCGGCGTCTTAGCTATGATCGTGTTTCAGGTAATCGTTAATATAGGCATGACGATCGGCCTAGCACCGGTTACTGGGATTCCCCTGCCTTGGGTCAGTTACGGACGTTCGGCGATGCTAACTAATTTTATTTCCCTCGGTTTGGTAGAATCGGTGGCAACTTACCGACAGCGACTTAGGTTTTAGTAGCAAGGCAATTAGAAGAGGAAAAAATTATGATTTTGCCCGGTTCGGCAGTGCGAGTAAAGAATGGCTCGGATATTTACTACGGCTATCAAGGGCTTGTTCAACGTGTTAGCGATGGCAAAGCAGCCGTTCTTTTTGAAGGTGGAAATTGGGATAAATTGGTAACATTCCGGCTTTCAGAATTGGAACTGGTAGATACTACAGCTGGTCGGAAAAAAGCCAAATAGCTAAGAGTTCATTGTTCATTAGTTAATTGCAATATGACAATGAGCAATGAACAATGAACGATGAACAATAAAGTTTTGGTTATGCGTCTTCCCCTGCCACAATTTTCACAAAATCAGCGTCACCCAGATCACTTTGCGGAAGTAATAGAAACGGGAACAACTGAATTTTTAGGGCAATGTTTGGAACCGGAAACTCTGAATTTTCCAGCTATGCCACCTTTTGGCTGTTGGGTGAGGTCGGTGGATGAAGAATCGGGCAATCAGATCTACGCGGTAGTTTATCATGCCACGACGATGCCGATCGACACAATTCATCGGGCTAGAGCGCTGGGAATGACGATCGAGGAGTTGCGCGAGGAACAACCCCAGATTTTTGCGATGCTCAAAACTGAATTTCGAGCTGCTATTGTGGGTTATCGCTCGCCATCGCGGGGAACCCCCGTCATTTACCAGCATTTACCCCCTCGTCCGCCGCAAATTCATCAAGCGGTTTATCGTTGTAGCGATGAAGAAGTGATCGATTTTAGCGAGAAGTTAGATTTTTTGCGGACGCTGTTGCAGATAAACAATGCGCCAGTAGATGCGCTGTGTGCTGCCGCTATGCGGGAAATTTATCAACTCAGAAAGGCCGATCGCACCTGGTTAGTTAATGCGGGCAGAAATTTAAGCGTCTTGCTCAGGGATGACTACGATCGCTTGAGAGTAATTTTAAGCCAAATCCACCCTTAGAGAGTTTAGAATTTTCGCTTTTGAGTTTTGAGTAGATAGGGTAGGACTTACGCAAAGAAACCCGGTTTCTATGCAAAATCGTGGGTTTCACAGCTAAAAACTCACGAAGAAACCGGGTTTCTGACCTTATCGCACTCAGAGTTGGTAGCTATGGAATCAGTTATAGAAACTCTCCACGAACCGATCGTACCGTTCGCGATTTTATTGGTAGTCATCTTGACCGTACCCGCGATTTTCGAGAAACTGCGGTTGCCGGGATTGGTGGGTTTGTTGGTAGCGGGGGTAATCCTCGGCCCTAATGCTTTGAATCGACTTCAGCCTGAAATGCCGACGATGCAACTGCTGTCGGACATTGGGTTAATTTACTTGATGTTTGTGGCGGGATTGGAAGTAGACATGGAACAATTCCGCCAAACCAAGCATCGATCGGCTGGTTTCGGTACTTTTACTTTTGTTGTACCCCTGATTTTCGGAACAATCGTCGGGCGTGTGTTCGGCTTTGACTGGAACGCTTCAATTTTGATCGGTTCCCTGTTTGCTTCTCATACCCTGTTAGCTTATCCGATCGTCAGCCGTCTGGGAGTGGTGGGAAACGAAGCCGTTACGGTCACGATTGGCGCTACTATTTTCACCGATATTGGCGCTCTACTGGTTTTGGCAGTTTGTATCGGCATTCATGCCGGTAACTTCACAATCATCAAGTTAATTACCTTATTAGGTTCGCTGATTATCTACTCTGCCATTGTGCTGTTCGGTTTTGATTGGGCGGGAAAAGAATTTTTTCGTCGCACTGGCGATGATGAAGGCAACCAGTTTTTGTTTGTACTTTTAGCGGTTTTTTTGGCAGCATTGGGAGCGCAGTTAATTGGGGTAGAAAAAATTGTCGGTGCTTTCTTAGCAGGTTTGGCAGTCAACGATGTGCTGGGTGGTGGACCTGTCAAAGAAAAAGTAATTTTTGTCGGTAGCGTCCTATTTATTCCCATATTTTTTGTGGATATGGGATTGCTAATCGATATTCCAGGTTTTATTAAAAGTCTGGCATCGATTTGGCTCACATTGGCGATTGTGGTGGGTTTAATTGCGAGTAAATTTTTGGCGGCTTTCTTTGCCAAACTGGTTTACCGCTATAACTGGCAGGAAATGCTGACCATGTGGTCGCTTTCCCTACCCCAAGTGGCAGCAACTTTGGCGGCGACTTTGGTAGGGTATCGCGCTGGATTGCTGAGTGAAGCGGTTTTGAATAGCGTTCTGGTTTTGATGCTGGTAACGGCTACGTTAGGCCCATTGATTACCAGTCGAGTGGCGGTGGGATTAAAAGTACCGGAAACGAATTTGGATATCGGTACAAATTCTGGGGATGAAAGCGCTTTAAAGTTAGAGGCATCGCGTTTTACAGTGGTGGTGCCAGTGTACAATCCTCAAACTGAGCGCTTTTTAATTGAAATGGCGGCTTTGTTGGCACAGCACGAAGGGGGTAGGATTGTACCGTTGGCGATCGCTAAAGCTCACGTACACATGGACGCCCCGGAACTGGAGATGGCTCACGATCGCGGTGATCTGCTTCTAGAAAATGCCCTGCAACTGAGTCGAGAACTGGGAGTCGAAGCGAAACCTTTGCTGCGAATTGATGATAGCGTCCCCCAAGGAATTAGCCGTGCGAGTCGGGAACAAAATGCCAATTTGATTGTGATGGGTTGGGGTCACCGAAGTGGGTTTCGGGCTCGCTTTTTTGGTAATGTAATCGATAGCGTGCTGTGGGCGGCTCACTGTCCGGTGGCTGTAACGCGGTTGCTGGATTCGCCAACGCAGGTAAAGCGGATTTTAGTGCCGATCGAAAATTTAACATCTCAGGCTTTACAACCTGTGCGATTTGCCAAAGTTCTGGCCCAGGCAAATCAGGCACAGGTAACGCTACTGCACGTAAGCGATCGCAGAACTACGCCGACGCAACGTGCTTGGGATGAGTCCCAATTGGCTTTACTCGCCGCAAAAGTGGTGCCCCAAAATAACTTTGTAATTCAAGTGCTTCCCCAAGAGGATGTGGCAAGAGCAATACTGAATGCTGCTAAGTCTTCCGATTTGGTGATTTTGCGATCGAAACGGCTGCGAACTGCTGGGGGATTAGCCATTAGTGATGTGACGACTCAGCTGGTACACCAATTGACTTGTTCTTTAGTAATGTTGGGAGAACCTCAAAGGACGCTAACTGCTGCAAGTGGTGTCAATATTCGCGATCCGGGGTGACGCGATCCGAGGATTTTGGATTGGCTGGGCCTTGAAACGGACAGAGTTTGAGATTGGCCAATTCAGTACTTAGTAGCAACCTTGCTTTTGGATGACGCGAGTTCTCGGTGCAAGTGTTCGCGTAGTGTGCGCCTCAAAGAATTCGCGCTCCAAAGCTGAGGTTGACAGGAAGTAAGAGTTTCTTACGTTTTTTCAAGCTTCGATCGGTAAATTGAGAAGCGGGAGTGTGGGATCATAATTTACCGGTTGCTTCGAGCGTTTCAATTACGGCAAAACAAACGTAGGAAGCTGCGATTAACAGAAATGCTGAAACCAAATAGGCAACGGCGATCGTCTGAAGTGCAGATCCAAAGGAAATGTAATCGATCATGAATCGGCCTCCTTGAGCCTTATCTGTCCCTATTATTCCCTCATGCGCTACCAAATTTCACTACTGATTTATGGTGATTTTTAATCTGTCGATCGGCTGAAAGGAAATTTATATATCACACTTTGGCATAAAGTGCATAAATTTCTATCTTGTTGGCGAAGCTAAACTATGGTTTTTGGCATAAAGGTATCGATCGCGCAGGTGGAAAGTCGGACACATGGGGGCAGCCGATCGTTTGTACGAGAGACAAATTAACGCTCTCAGCAATATCAGCTGCCACAATAAATAAATTCTCAATCCGTTCAGTCAAAGTTGGGATAGCAGTCCTACTGTTCTAAGAGAAGATTGAAGAAGCGCTGGGACAGGGTTTCTGTAGCAGCGTGCCATCGGCATTCATACTAAAGTCCTTGCCGGGGATAAAACCTTTGGCAATTAACCGTTTATAAGTATTTACTGACATTATTCTTTTGATTTCCTGTTTAATATCAACAGGCAGCAAATTTTCTGTAGCCCAAAAAAATAGCTCTCCGTCAAACCAGATCAAACGCTCAAGACCGATCAGCATCACACCAGCTACTTCTTCTAGGGTCATTTTGGTTCTCAGATTGGCGATGATATCGGAAGCAATCTGGCTGTTACGGGTCATTATACCCATTGTCACTTTTGTGATTTCTTGTTCTAACTCCAATTGGTTCATCCTTTCCACCTATATCGGTTACTGACAGCGATCGCGCAGCCTTTGCTACAGCGAAAGGCTATTCTGCCAAGTATACCCAAAGGTGGACATCAGTATATCGTTAGGGGGATGCCAATTTGAGCTTTTTTATATTTACCTGTAACTCAGTCAGCCTTTAGGCGTACAGCTATTGATTTTTATTGCTTTTATTCATAAACTTACAAATATAGCTTAAAAAAAGATGTATGTCAAATGGGTAGATCCGGAGTAGGGGTTGAAGCACCCAATCTTTTGGGCTTCACTCCGTATTAGAATAGACCAAACAGTTGCTGGATTGGGTAGGGAGGCAACAAAAATGAAAGTTTTATCTGGGTTTGATGAAATTGTGCAATATTTACAACAGCATGAAAACTCAACGCGCATTAAAAAGTTAATCTTCGGTGCGTGCCACAATGTTTGGGAAAATGACCTAAATAAGTTGCAAAGTTTCACTTTTCAGGATTTGCTCAAAAAATTATTTGAGGCTAATCCAACGCCAGAAAATCTCAAATTAACTTTGGATAAAGTTGTAAAGACTCTTAATAAACCGGGGGAATATTCTGTCATAGCAAATATAATTTTTGAGAAAGTGAGTAAGTTATACTTAAATGTTGAGGAGCCAACGCAAGTAGTATCAAGCGGTTCTAAAAGCAACGCTTTGGCAGTGCAACCAATAGTGCAACAACAGCCGGATGTTGCAACAAAATCGCAAGTTAATCAAACAGTGCCGCCATACGATCGCTTTAACGTGCGGATGGAAATTATGAAATATACAAATCCGTTCAGGGCGAAAGTACTTATATTTTCCACGCTGTATCACCAGCTAAGTTTCAGCGAGCAGGATTTAGTCACGATTAGAAGCCACGAATTTGACGATTTGCTGTTCAATTTGTACGCATTCTGCGAAACGGTAAGAGAGCTAGAGGCTAGACTGAGCAGCACTGCTAGGTGTCTATTTGAACCAGAAGAAAATTCGCAAGCAGCAAGCGCAATAATTCAGACTCTGAAACCCTTTTATACCAATCGCGTACCGGGAATGTACAAAGTAAAAACATTAGAGAATGTTATGTCTGTAGAGACACAAGTAGGTATAGCTCGCGGGCAGTTAATGAACGGAACTGAGAGCCATTTAAATGATGAAAATGATAATACCTATCAGGTACGCCAACTGTAAATTCAAAATTAGGGTAATTAATAGGAAAAGTATATGGATGGTAACGAACTAAAAAGGCGATACGCTGCTGGCGAAACAAATTTTAGCGGTGCGAACCTCAGCGGTGTAAACTTATATGGTGCGGATTTGATAGGAATTTCTCTGCCTACAGCAGATTTGCATGGCGCTACTCTAGTTTTTGCATATCTGAATCGAGCCATACTCAGAAAGGCAAATCTAATTGGTACAAAGTTATGCGGTGCCAACTTAAACCAAGCTACCCTTACTTCTGCAAATTTACACAATGCCGATTTGCACGGAGCAACTTTACAAAATGCCGATTTGCGCGGTACGGATTTGACTTTAGCATATCTGCAGGATGCTAATTTGATCGGTGCAGATTTACGCGGTGCGAATCTCAGCGGTGCTAATTTGACCGGTGCTTGCTTGCGGGGTGCAAACTTGCGGGAGGAAGCGAGAGTTTACGTTGCGACTATGCGCGGTGCTAAGTTGCGTAGGGCAGACTTGAGAGGTGCTAATTTGACGGGTGTAGATTTGGCGAAAGTTGACTTAAGCGGTGCTAATTTGAGCGAGGCAACTTTACGCGAGGTAAATTTGAGTGGTGCGGATTTATCTGAAGCTAATTTGAGCGGTGCGTTTCTCACGGAAGCTAATTTGAGCGAAGCTAATTTGCGCTATGCCAACATGACTAATGTTAAGTTGGAACGGGCAAAATTGCTGGAAGCAGACATGACCGGTGTGAATTTGCGCGGTTCTCTATTAGCTGACGCTAAGTTGAATAAAGCGCATTTGAGTAAGGCTAATATGAGTGCTTGTCGCCTGGTCAGAGCAGATTTAAGTCGGGCAAATTTATCTGAAGCTAATTTAAGCGATTCCGATTTGATTGAAGCTTACTTGGCGAGGACAAATTTGACTAATGCGAATTTGAGTAAAGCGAATTTTACTAGAGCAGAGTTGAGTAGTGCCTATCTGACTGGCGCAAATATGAGCGGTACAACTATGCCTGATGGGATAATTCAAGGTTATTAATTGGGTAAGCTATTTTGGCAAAAATAATTTTATCTAAGTAGAAATTGAGGGGAAAAAAGGGGTTTCAAGCTTGCAATGTCAAGGGGAAGCCTCAAAAAATTTTTCCGAATTTCAAGCTCCGTCCTTCCAAAAGGGAGCAAATCAAAAATCAAAAATCCAAAATCCTTGCATCGGGTGACGGAAATGGCTGACCCAGAAGTGGACTTAGCGTTGCTGGTCGCGAGAATTGACCAGATGGAACAGCAGCAGAAAATTGTAAAGCGATATGTTTCCAAACTTAAACGCCGATTAGATAATTTGACAGAACAATTCAATAATCGACCTGAATTGCAGGAGTTGGAATGTTTGCGACAGGAATTTGGGGAATTGCAACTACATCTCAATGGCAAAGATGCTGCTAAAAATGGTGCAAGTAAAAATGCCAATAATTATCTAGGAAAAACTCAAGAATTACTGATGAGTGTAGAGGAATTTGTGAAGCGGTATGAGGAGGGAGAACTGGATTTTATTGGTGTTAACTTGGCTGGAGCAAATTTGCGGCGACATAACTTGAGCGGTCTGAATCTATCTAGGGCTAATCTTTCTAAAAGTGACTTGAGTGAAGCGGACTTAATTTCCACAAATCTTTCTGGGGCAAATTTGAGTGAAGCAAACTTAGAAAGAGCCAATTTGAAGGGAGCTAATATAATGGGAGCTAATCTCAGAAATGCAAAGCTGAAAGGTGCAATTATGCCAAGAGGAGTGATTCACGTTTAGAGGATCGATCGAATATTAGAGCGAGAACTTACGCAGAAGATTTGAATGTAAGGTTAATTCATGAAAATTTAAAACTGGACGGGCGAGACGCCCATCCCACAAGAGAATTATCGCAACCGCCAGGGCGGTTAGGGCATCCTAAAACGCCAGAACCAATTCACAGCAAGCATTTCAATGAGTGACTTTTGACTTTTGACTTTTGACTTTTGCTATATTTGGTCAGATACTGGACTTCTTCAAGAAGTCCGGTATCTCTGTACATAATCGTGCCATGCTACAAGTTGCTTTCAGTAGTTATGCTGTTTTGGAAAAGTCGCCAGTTTGGGGAAAATAACTGTATTGAGCAAGAGATTTCGGCAAATGGCTGACGCAGAAGTGGATTTAGCATCTCTCGTTGCGAAAATTGAGCAGATCGAACAACAGCAAAATCTTATAAAACAATATTTTTCCAAGTTGAAACGCCAATTAGATAATTTGACCGAACAATTCAACAATCGACCTGAATTGCAGGATTTGGAAAATTTGCGGCGGGAAGTTGGGGAGTTGGAACAGCGTCTTGATGGTAGAGTTGCTGGGAGCGATCGATCTAATTTTACCCAAACCCACAAGCCCGGATCTGTTGATGATATTGACACTATAAATCGGGAAATCGAAAAAATCGATCGCAGACTGCGCCAAGACCAACCAAAACAAACATCGCTTCCAGAAGATAGCGCATCGGTGACAGCTTCTACTCCTGTTGAGGTTGTGGATGGTCAGCCTACAAATCAAGACGCTGTTCTCAGTCCTGTCCATACCAACAATGTTAAATCGGCTGAAAGTGAAAGTATTGATGATTCTGTAGAAGAAAGTCAGGAACCTACTCTCAGTGCTGAGGAATTTTTGAAGCGATATGAAGAAGGTGAACGGGATTTTAGCGGGATTAATTTAGTTGGAATTAATTTGAGCGGAAAATCTCTCAAGCAGGTTAACTTAAATGGGACAAATTTGCAAGGGGCAAACATTAGTGGGACAAATTTAAGCGGCGCAAACTTGATTGAGGTTAACTTAAGTGCTGCCAACCTGAACAAGGCAAGCTTAGAGTATGCAAAACTGCTTAATGCAAATCTGAGTGAAGCAACTTTGAAGGAAGCGAACCTGAATTATGCCAATTTAACTGCAAGTAACCTAAGTGCGGCAACCATAAATGGAGCTAGTCTATACAACGCTAACCTAACCACGGCAAATCTAACTGGAGCAACCCTAAGTCAGGCAAAACTAGGGGGCGCTAACTTAACTACAGCAAATTTAAATGGAGCAAATCTAAACAGTGCTAACCTAAGCGCTGCTAATCTAACTGGTGCGGATTTGGCTAAAGCGAAACTAACCCAAGCCGACCTAAGTTCGGCAAACTTAAGCGGCGCTAACTTAACTGGGGCAAGTTTGGTTGGGGTAAACTTTACGAATGCCAATCTGAGCGGGCAAAACTTGAGCGGTCTTAATCTCTGTGGCGCTAACTTTTCCGGTAGCAATTTGTGTGGTACAGATTTAAGTTTAGCAGACCTTCGTGGAGCAAACTTGAGCAGAGCAAACTTAGAAAAAGTAAATCTAAAAGAAGCAAAACTCGATGGAGGCAACTTAGAAAAGGCTAAGCTTACTGCTGCTATTATGCCAGATGGTACGACTCACGAGTAGGCAATTGCTAAATTGTTTGGGTTGATATTATGGGTAGGGTGCAGTACAAGTTATCTTAGAATTCGCTTTTATTGCACCTTTTGTTCTTCTAAATTTTCCTGCTTGCGAGAATCCAGCAATTCCTCTGCTCTTTCCAATCGGCGAAGATATAGAGGATTGCCGCGATTTTCTGCTTCTACTTGGGCGATCGCGCCATCCAAAAATACATTGAGAGCATCAAGCATTTGGCAGGTTTCCCGCAATCGTGCAACAGTTCGCGCTTTCGTTTGTGGATCGGGAATTCTTGGTTGTTGATTCATAGTAAATTCCAAATATTGAATCAAAATTTTACTCGGAAAACACTCTGGGCGGTGGCGGCGCTTCATCGAAACTTAGCGGCACAAAATACCTGCTGAAAACAGTGCTGTTGGGTTTCCATACCGGATGCCAATACAGATCTTGAATGACAGCTTTGCCATTATCGTTATTTTCCGGCCATTGGAAAGTAACGACACCAAAGTTGCTGTAACCGACAACTTCATCGCCTTCTTGCAGCCAGCGATTTCGCCACAGTAAGGAAATAAAATCTTTCCAGCTTTTAGACTTTTCGTCTTCTGCTAATTCCTGATTGTTCTGCCAAACAATTTCTTGAGCTTTCTGTCGTTTTATCCATTCGATGCAATACCGCCAGTCAGGTAAAGATTCCCTATTTTTGACAAATATTTCCCAAGCAATTTCGTCGCTACCGCGAATGTAATCAATCTGCCTCAATACAGGCTTTTTCGGCGGTAATTTGACATCGATCGCCCGCACTTTTTCTTGGATTACTTGTATTTCAATTAGTTGGGGTGTGTTGTTCCATCCCGCCCAATATTGTGGTTTTTCTGGTGCGATCGACTTCGCTTTTGTGTGGATAAAATGGGTTGTCCACTCGGCATTTTTGAAGGCGCTGGAGGTTAGCTGTGCGAGTACGTGGGATGACTCCGGTAAGTTGCGATCGAGTTTCGATTCGCCAAAATGGTAATTAGACCAGTAGCTGAGGCGAACGGCGCAACCGTAGTGGATATCGCCGGAAAGGATAACTATGCGATCGCGCTGTTTAAACATTTCGGCTAGCAGCATAGAAAAAGCTGTTTCATGAAAATTCCACGAGTCACCTGCATCGCTACCGAAAACATTACCCCGTTCTAAATCCCACTTTTGAACTGAATCGATAATCGCCAAACTAATTAAATTTGTTGGTGCAATAATTATGGTTGCTTCTATATTAGGATTTCTGCATTCTTTGAGAGGGTTTTGAATCTGTTTTTCAAAGGCTGTGTGACTGAGTAACATGGGAGGTTCTGTTGTGCGATCGTCACCTTTTGCATAACCTCGCCAAGTGCGCGTATCAAGTACGATCGTTTCGTGTTTAAAGCTTTCAATTTTATAGTACCACTCTAAACATTGCGTTCCATCTGCATAATCTCGATTTAAAATAAAGTTATCTTCGTCTTCTGTTACCTTGGGCAAATTAGTTTCTGAATCTATTTCAGGAATTGCCAAATACTTAGCAATTTTTGACCCTACTAAATCATCATTTCCTGCCGATAAAGACCATTGTTGTGCAGCTTCTAATAGTTTTTCTCCCGATTGCCCATTTTGGAAATTTTCGGGCGTATTTCCCCATGCTTGAAATATCGCATATGTCAATAAACCATTTTGCAAAGTACGTCTACCAAGCGGTTTGCTAAGGACGCGGTTGCACCATTCGCGATTGAGATACCAATCATCGCTAATATCATGGTCATCGCAAATCATATAAGTTGGGATATTAGCAAGCGATCGCCTAATTTTCCATAAGTCTCGTGCGAATGCTTCCACAGTCAAAGCTTCTTTATCCCACAGTTTCGCCTCCTTACCATCTTTTTGTGCATCTTTGCTGTGGGGTAATTCATGGGGCCAAAGAATGGGCGACCATACAAACAAGTACATCGCCAAATATTCGCCCAAACTAAACAAGTGACTTTTAGCTTTTTCCGGTTTATTGATAAGCATAGCCGTGAAACCGCCGTAATCTCTAGCAATTTCGCTGCGCGTACCCGGTTTTAAATCGCTAGCATAGGTGTATCGTTGCTCATCATTTGCATCTTTTTTGAGGGGCAACTTCTCTTGCCAACCCAACAGGGTATCCCCTGCCTCTGTTAGCGCCCACAGAAGGGCATCGGCAACATCATCCCCGTAGATTTGATCGCCCGTAAAAAAGAGTTGATGAGGTCTATAAGTTGGCTGATTCGCATACTCTAAAATCATATTATCTAATATGTTGAGAGCATCTCGTCCGCCTCCATGCGGTTTGCGGCAAGAACCGTGAACAATTCGCAAAAAATTGAGGTCATCTGGCGGCATAGCAAAAGTGGGCAGTTGATGCTCAAAATAACTGATAGTGACATCATTAAAAGAAGCTTCCGAACACAAAGCTTTAGCCAAATACCAATTTCGGCAGGCGAAATCCATGTTGTAAGCATAAATTTGTCCTGGTTGCAAATATTCGCCGTTAACTGATTTGGCTGTGACAGCAACTACGTGCAAGTATTTGCCCAGCTGCACGGTCGTTCTCGAACCCTCAAGCAGCAAATCGTTAACAATTTCTCCCTTACCGTTCTCTGTGGAGTAAACCCTCAGTGTCACTTCACTAGCTTCTTTCAACACTATCCAAACGGTAACGGCATCCGGATCTGTACGTCGCAATATTGGGCCAGCGAGAATCAGCGGCAGGAGAGCGATGCGATAGCTTAAAGGCGTCCATGACATGGGTTGTATCTCCAAGTTCGATGCAAGCGGCCTGAATTTTGAAACTGACTTTAATATAGCTGCCCGTAAGTGGTTGTACTGTTCGATCGCACAAAGCGGGTTTCTTTGACGGGAAAAGCCTCTGTTGAGTTGCTGCACCTTCAGAAAATCCCTTTATTGTCACGAAATAAGTCAAAAGAGACATGAGTTTTTTTCTGGGTGATTGCAACTTAGTATTAGGTGAGTTAAGAGATGTGTATCGATGCCTTATCAACAAATTGATGATTTACCGGATTCGGTAAAAAATCACCTACCGAAACACGCTCAGGAAATTTTCCGCGCCGCATTTAATAATGCCGCAGAAGAGTACGATGAGGAAGAGGTTGCTTTTAAGGTTGCCTGGAGTGCCGTGAAGCACAAATACGAAAAAGGGGATGACGGCAACTGGCACGAGAAGCAGGAATAGTAGTCGATCGTTTTGGTAAGACGATTTTAACTATGAACCGAGCGTTTTAAACTCTGGTTCATTTTATTTTGTTTATAAATTGCAACAATATATTAGGCTCAGATTTAACGAAACTCAAAATAATTTTGTGTTAATCTGCCATTGCAATGAATTTTACTAATGTTGGAGATCGCAATGTCTGGCCCTACTCGCCGTGCGCTACCGATAATTTTGATTCGAGGTTTTGGCGGCTTCGATACTGCTGATGAGAGAAAAAATGCCTACCAAGGGTTTACCGATGGCACAGTTTATCCTCAAAAACAAGGGGAAAATTATATATATGAAGGGCTACTTTTGCGATTCATGAAATCGAACTGGAAGTACGAAGATGCTACTAATGTTGTCGGTTATTATAGCAAAAAAATAGAGCGGGAACCGCTGCTGCCAGAAAAGCTCAAGCGCACAAAAGATAAGGATATAGTAGAAAAATTTATGCGTTTGAAGGATATGGGATATTTTGAGGGAGACAAAATTATCATCGATCCGGGAATGGCGCTACATTTACTAGAAAGCACAGACGATCCCTGGCGATCGATCTGGATTTTCCGTTACTACGATTTAGACGATCGCATTTATGAAACTTACGGTAAAGCACTTGTTCGACTAATAGATTTTATTGGGGAAATCACAGCCATCAAAACAGGCGCGAAACCTCTGGTTAACATCATTGCTCATTCTATGGGTGGGTTATTAGTACAGGAAGCCGTGCAAAATACTTATCCAAAACAGGAAAGAAAAGCAGAGGATTATATTAACAAAATTGTCACCCTTGGGACGCCGCACCAAGGCGTCACATTCCAAATTTTAAAACATTGGTTAAACATTAGTGCGGCAGATGATATGAAACATTTCAATCCCGAATTTATGGCAGATGAAAACAATGGCATATCCTACAAAAACTTTCACAAGCATTTTCCTTTAAAGCGATTGCTGACGATAGTAGGAACAAATTACCGCAGCTACAACAACCCTATATCATCAAGATTGAATCGCCTATTTTCCCTCGAAGGTGAGTTGGGGACAAGTTACAATCGCAGCGACGGTTTAGTCAAACATATTGCGGCGCAAATTCCCGGTTCAGCGCGAACTTTTATTCACAAATGTCACGGTGGCCCAGACTCTATACTGACTTCTAGAGAGACTTTTGAAATCGCAACCCGCTTCTTTTTCGGTAACGTCCTAATTCGTCTGCGCTTAGCCAAAGGAAAAATCACTCGCGGCAAAGATTTTTTCGGGAAAAGCGAATTTTACTTGGGAGTTTCGATCAAACCGCGTGGCGTCGATTTTGAGCTTTTCCATCAAAGTAAAGAAGGGGAAAATTGCTATGGCCCATTTAGTAAAGTCGATCCTATTGACAACAATGTTGACTTTAGGGAAGAGAATAACGAGCTTGCTTTTGCTTGGGAAGATGATAACAAATTAATCTGGGAAGGTTACCTGAACACAATCCCGATTATCGAAGATAATAGCATCACTACTAAAGATATGGTGATGCGGCTAGACTTTTATGTCAGCGAACGCGATTTATTTGGAATCGGTTTTTCGGATAACCGAGTTTTCAACAAGCAATATTATGTCCGCGCTTTATTGCCAACAGAAAACCAACCCAATCTAATCCTATATCTGCATACAAATGAGCGCTTTGCTGCACCAGATTTCCAACCTTCAGATACAGAAAAAATGCGTTATATTGCGGGCGGGTGGGAATTTGATGTCAGTGGAACCGACTTTGCGGGAACTTTCCGTATAGAAATAGATGAAGTTCCTGAAGTTGGTGAACTACAGGCATTTATGAGAAATTAGGTAAAGCTTTTGGTTGGGTTTGGCTATTGTATAATCCAACCAAAAGCTCGAAAATAGAGAGGTATTTATTAGAATACTATGTACGAAAAGCAAAGGTGATTCAACCCAAAATTGGCCATCTGAATTTAAATTAACTGCAAGCAAGCGCTTTGTTACATTAATTAACAAGATCGTATAGCCCAAATTCTGCGCGAATTGATTTAGTCAATAGACGGAAATTAAGAAAGTATTTAATTTTCCATAAAATGCCTTTATCCTTATTTTTATCTAGGAATAAACTACTATCTCGCAAATAAATATTTTCTTGGTTACCGACTATGTATAACGCACCGAAAAATGGTAATGCTTCGAGAGGCGTTCTTCTCTGCGCCATCTTATCTTCTACGTTCCTATGGTTGTCATAATACCTATTAAGTTCTGGGTAATCCTGGCTTATATCATCAGGTAAATCGTGCAGGTCATATCTAATAATGTTACAAGTTCCGCACAATTTATTAAATGCTTTTTTACGCAAATAGATAAAGTTGCTACCCGCCTGATACACATAGCCTTTATTTACAAACCATCCATTACTTTGAGGATTTTGATTTACAAATGCTGCTAGGTGTTTGCTAACGCAATCGTCAGCATCTACGACCATAGTATGAGACGGTTTGAACTGCCGTCCGTAAAACAATCCCCACAAAATTTTTCGACCTTTATCTAAGCTTTTAGATTTGAAGTCTTGCTCTGGGCTCGGGAAATCAACTTCAATATAAGTTATGTGAGGATGATGAAATTCAATTTGTGGTTTTTCATGACAGACGACGACAACTCTAAAATCGGTTGAGGTTTGATTGCACACTGATTTTAAAGTTCTCTCAAATAACTTACAAACGAGTTCCCAGGATTTTGAAACTTTGGCGCTTTTTAGCGGTATGACAAATAATAACATATTGAAGCTTTGCCGATCGCAGATATATAATTATAGCTTGATTAGTCACAACCAGTTACTATTATAATATTTTTGGATCGAGCAAATCGAGGATTTCGCTGTTTGGTTCAAATCTTCTGGCAAAATAAAAATTGTCGTTAATCATGTTTGGGTAATCTTCCATAGTCAAAATTTTATAGTGACCGGTTTGACGATCGCCTGCCACTGCATAACGCATATCATTATTGCATAAATTAAATTCTTTGTGATTTGCTAACACAGTTGCTATGATAGATTCTTCTGGCGCAATAGTTCTTTTGTAATAAGAGACTAATTGGGGATTATTTTTGAGAAACTCTTTTAAATATGCAAGGCATTTTCGGGAAAGGGTACACCAAGTCACATTTCCGTAACATACAAAATTATCATTAAAAGGAATAGAAAATGACTTGATTCCCACTCGGAATCCAAAAGTGGTGAAAATATGAATCAATGATTGGATCTGGTTGATTCGGGAAAATTTCTTCACCACCGGATGCAACCATTTGGGCATATAAAAGTAGTATTGGTAGTAAAATCGGGTATAGCCTCTATTTTGCGGATGCCAAGGGCCTGTTTTCCAGTGTTGGATAAAAGCATCGTATTCGGTGTTACTCAAAAATTCTTCAAATTTAGATAGCGGTTGAATCGGATAATCTTGCCCAGAGAGATGTATTAGCCAGTCGAAGTCTGAATTACGTTCAAATAGCCAGTCTAGCGCTTCTAGATAGACCTCGAAGAAAGAATATTCATTTCTAATTGGCGGTTTATTTCTTTTAATCAGATTTATTCCTGATAAATCGCTTAAAGAAGTTAAATCCAAATAAGAAGTGCTGAAATCATGGCTAATTAGCACCAGGCAATTGGGGCTAGATGTTTTGATAATTCGAGCCAGTCTACAGACCTGTTCTGGGTTATTATGACTTTGAATGAAGTAGCAGACTTTCATGGGTTTTATCCTTCACTAATAAACTTGTGTTTCTGGAATTGGTACGACAAACTTTCCTCCCCATTCCCGAATTTTTGCCATTTGTTCCATCACTTCATCTTTGAGATTCCAGGCCAGAATTAACAAGTAATCTGGCTTAGTTTCAAAGATTTTATCTGGAGATAAAATGGGGATATGACTACCGGGCATAAATAATCCTTGTTTGTGAGGATTGCGATCTACTACGTAATCGATAAAGTCTGTACGAATACCGCAGTAATTGAGCAGGATGTTGCCTTTGGATGGCGCACCGTAAGCAACAATTACTTTTCCTTCAGATTTGGCTTGAATGAGAAAGCTTAACAGTTTCCGCTTTGTTGCTTTAACTCTTTCACTAAATTTTAGATAAGTTTCTATCTGGTCTAATCCGGCTTGGATTTCTTTTTCTTTCACCCGCTCTATGCGATCGGTGACAACTGGATTTGGTGCGTTTTCATGCTTTCCATAGATGCGAATTGAACCGCCATGAGTCGGAATTTCTTCTACATCAAACAGGGTTAAGCCGTGGGTGGCAAAGATTTTTTCGACAGTTAATAAAGATAGATAAGAAAAATGTTCTTCGTGAATTGTATCAAATTGATTTCCTTCTACGATCTGTAATAAATGGGGAAACTCCATTGTCAAAATACCAGATGGTTTTAAGACAAGCTTCATTCCCGCTACAAAATCATTTAAATCTGGTACATGAGCTAAAACATTATTTCCTAATAAAAGATCGGCTTGTTTGCCTTGGGAGACGACTTCTTTTGCTGTTTCTACACCAAAAAATCTGACCAGAACAGGAATGCCTTTTTCTTGGGCTACTTTCGCTACATTACCCGCAGGTTCTATTCCTAAAACAGGAATTTGTTTGGCCTGAAAATACTGGAGCATATAACCATCATTACTGGCAATTTCTACAACTTGACTATTTTGGTTAAGCCCCAATTTGGCGATTATCATATCGCTGTAAGCTTTGGCGTGTTTTAGCCAACTATCGGAATAAGAAGAAAAGTAAGGGTAATTCCCATCGCCAAACATATATTCTGGCGATTCGATTTCTTCTAATTGCACCAACAAACATTTTTCGCAAACATTAGCACGAATCGGATAAAATTTTTCAACGCGATTAAGCTGCTCTTGACTTAAATAGTCATTCGCGATCGGTGACATTCCTAAATCAGCAAAATTATGTTTAATCGGGGTATTGCAGAAAGCGCAGTGAGAGTTTTTCATGGTTGATTTTGTCGTGATATTTGTTATGATTTAATTAAGGTTTTTTCTACAGGAAAGAAGTAGTGATTTTGCTCTGCCCGTAATCGATCGCAGAGTCTGCCTGTGGGCAATTCTACATCATTGTAACTTACTACTTGGTCTTTGGGAATATCTCGCTTGAGGCGACAACCTTCGGCTAAACCTATTGGCAATAGATTTTCTCTTGTTACCACATCGGAATTTTCGCACTGACCGTAGACCAAATAGCCGCCGATACCGTCTAAAGTTTCTCCTGCTTTGAGATTAGTTTTTGCGATCGCCACCACATCTACAACTGGGCCACCCAAAGGCGCTAATATGACATCTTGAAACAACACAACTCTAGCTACTGATATTGGTACTTCAAAGTAGCAGAGATGGTAAGGCGTGTAGAAGCTGTATAAAGGGCCTTCACCTAATTTAAAAAGATTGAGATAATGGCGATGTTTGGGATCGTCGTTGGTAGCAAAGATAAAGACGCCCGGACTTGGTTTTGCACCTAAAACATAGTCTACAATGCCACCCCATTCTTTTAGTTGGTCAACGTCATACATATTAGTCATTTCATCAACATGACCGGAGTATTCGTATCCCAACATACCGCGTTTGGCGACTTTCATACCCGTGCCATTGGCAACGATCGCTTGCTCAAAAGATATCTTAGTACCATCAGCAAAACTGGTCACCATTTGCGGTGTTTGATCCCAGCGTTTGGCGAAAGCTTCCTGGGTAGTGGGGTTGCGATAATGGTCTTGCAGCCCTTTAATATTACCGCATAAAAGAGGAGTTAATCCAATACTTTTAACGAACCGATAAAGGTTCATTTCTACCCCTGGTTGATCGCCATCGCAGGCGGTGATAATCACGCCTGCGCGATCGGCATAAACTTTCAAAATAGGGCCGATCGTACTATCTAATTCGGCATTCATCAAGATGATATGTTTGCGATGGGATATCGCTTCCATCACGACTTTAGCCGCAAATTCGATCGTACCAGTGACTTCAATTAAAGCATCGATGCTTTCTGCTTGGCACAACAACATCGCATCATCGGTTATCGCATATTTCCCTTGAGCGATCGCATCTTCTAAATTAGCCACATTATTAACAACTTTAACCTCTGCAACTCCCGCTTCTTCATAAGCTCGCTTTGCTTTATCCAAATGTCGGTTAAAGATAGCTACCAGCTTCATTCCTGGCACTGAATTGATAATTTGGTTGGCAATGCCTCGACCCATCGCTCCAGCACCAATCATTGCTACTTTGATGGGGTTTCCTGCTTCTGCGCGTGCTTGCAGCGCTCGATCTACAATAATCATTTTTCTCCTCCTATAAGAACCGATTCCAAGAATGGCCAACTCGCATCTTTTGCCGAAATTTCACTCACTGAGAGTGGCCAATTTATATTAAGTAAAGGATCGTCGTAACGCAGACCTCGTTCGTATCCATGAGTATAAAAATCGCTTACTTGATAGATTGCTTCCGCTTCATCTGTCAAAGCTTGGTAGCCATTAGCAAACATTTCCGGTACGTACAAAGCGCGGCGGTTTTCATCTGTTAATTCCACACCAATATGAGATAGATAGGTAGGAGATTCAGGACGCATATCTACAATTACTTCATAAATAGCGCCTTTGGTACAGCGAATCAATTTTGCTTCTGTTACCGGAGGAGTTTGATAGTGCAATCCGCGCAGCGTACCTTTTTTAGGGTTAAAAGATAAGTTCGTTTGGGCAATTGGTGGTTTCAAGCCTCGCTCTTCAAAGTCTTTCGCGCAAAATATACGCGCAAAAAAGCCTCGCCGATCGGATATTTTTTCGATATCGACTAAGAAAGCTCCTTGCAACTGCGTTTCCGTAAATTGCATAATTTAATTCACCGATAAAACAGGTGGCGTAGCGATTAATGAGCGAGATAAAACACTATTTTCTTCTAAATTTCCATAGCGCTTAATTTGGTCTTCCACAATCTCTCTTATATCCTGCTTATTGAGATAACTTTGGTAAAATTCTACTATCCATTCAAGGGTTTGCTCTAAGGATAATGCAGGTTGCCATCCCAATTTAGCTTTAGCTTTCGAGCAATCAAGCTTCAAGTAATTGTCTTCGTGGGGATGATGCGCTGCATCTAATTCCCAACTCGCTCCATTTCCCCATAATTTTGTTAACTTCTCCACAATCCAAATTACAGGTTTGGCATCTTCTTCGTTAGGGCCAAAGTTCCAAGCTTCGGCGTATTCAGGCCCATATTTCCACAAATGCTGGGCTACGCACAAATAACCGCTCAAAGGTTGCAAGACGTGCTGCCAAGGACGAGTGGCATGGGGGTTGCGAATTAAGACCGATCGACCCATCATAAACGATCGCATAATATCGGGAATTAACCGATCTGCCGCCCAGTCACCGCCACCGATGACGTTACCTGCTCTGACACTTGCTATTGCTACCTTGTGGCGAGCGTAATCAGCAGCAGAAAAATAAGAATCTCGATAGGCAGCAATTACTATTTCCGCACAAGCTTTGCTGCTGGAATAGGGGTCTCGACCTCCCAAAGTTTCATTTTCGCGATATCCCCAAACCCATTCTTTATTTTGATAGCATTTATCGCTAGTAATCGACACCACTGTTCGGACACTGGGAGTGTGGCGAACTGCTTCTAAAACGTTCACCGTTCCGATGATATTTGTGGTGTAAGTTTCCACCGGATACTGATAGGAATAACGCACCAACGGTTGAGCGGCTAGATGAAAAACAATTTCTGGTTGATGTTGTGCCATCACCGCTTGGAGATTTTCCAAATCGCGAATATCTCCGACGATCGAAATCATCCCTCGCTCCACATTTGCCAGTTCAAACAAACTGGGTTGCGTCGGTGCTGGCAAGGAATATCCTATAGTCGCTGCTCCTAAGCTTTGCAACCACAGGGATAGCCAACTACCTTTAAATCCCGTATGGCCTGTAATTAAAACTTTTTTACCATGCCAAAATGTATAATCCATTAATTCACCTGTTTATCACTAAAGATAATTCTTAGCTGCGAAATTTTTACCAGATTTTCCAGGGCGGATTTCCATTTTCCCACAGATTTTCCAGGTAATTCTTATCCCTGAGAGTATCCATCGGTTGCCAAAATCCATCGTGCCTGTAAGCTGATAGCTGTTGGTGATGCGCGAGTTTTTGCATTGGTTCTTGTTCCCACACTGTCGCATCATCAGCAATGTAATCGATCGCTGCCGATTCTACAACAAAATACCCCCCATTAATCCAGGCTCCATCTCCTTGTGGCTTTTCATGAAAACTATTGATGATAGTTTGATCTTTTGCCAAAGAAATAGCTCCGAAACGTCCCGGTTGCTGAACGGCAGTCAAGGTTACCAAGGTGCCCTGCTGTTGGTGGAATTCTATTACTTTAGCGATATTTACATTACTGACTCCATCTCCGTAAGTTAAGCAAAAAGTTTCATTACCAATATGCTCTCTCACTCGCTTCAATCGTCCGCCAGTCATAGTTTTTTCGCCTGTATCTACCAACGTGACGCGCCAAGGTTCCGCATAGCCTTTATGAATGTTCATTTGATTAAATCGCAAATCAAATGTGACATCCGACATCCGCATAAAATAGTTGGCAAAATACTCTTTGATCGTATAACCTTTGTAACCGCAACAAATAATAAAGTCGTTAATACCATAAGCGGCATAAATCTTCATTATGTGCCAGAGAATTGGCTGTCCCCCAATTTCCACCATTGGTTTTGGCTTAATGGTGGTTTCTTCGCTTAAGCGAGTACCCAATCCCCCTGCTAATATCACTGCTTTCATAGGATTACCACGGTTATTAAAATTATTTATTGTTCCATTTAATTCTTACCTATTCTATAGGATATATCATTAATATATAAAGTAAAGCAATATAAAAATCTAAAGAATAGATTAAAAAAATATAAATTTTTGATGAAAATGATTTTTTGTACCCTAGCTCAGATGTTTCGGAACTTTTATGGAAATTTTGGCTACCAATCTATAAGGGTGAATTTTCTGGCTTGCGAATTAATGGCATAACTTCTCATTTATAACCCTTACTACAATTATGTGCGATCGCCCAAACCATACAGTCAAGCTTGTTGGCTACCAAACTTAAAAAAACTCAAAATACTTTGGTACAGATCTGCGGCAAGATAGAAAATCCAGGCGTAAATAATAACTACAGATCGAAAACAATGCCGCAATCAACGATAGAATCAGTCCTGCAAGAAAAACGCTTATTCCAACCATCCCCAGAATTCTCGCAAAACGCTCATATTAAGAGCTTAGAGGAATATCAGCAACTATACGATCGCGCCAAAGCCGATCCCCAGAAATTTTGGGCAGAACTAGCCGAACAAGAGTTAGAGTGGTTCCAAAAGTGGGATACCGTCTTAGATTGGCAACCGCCTTTCGCTAAGTGGTTCGTCAACGGTAAAACCAATATTTCCTATAACTGTCTGGACAGACACCTAACTACTTGGCGGAAAAATAAGGCAGCTTTAATCTGGGAAGGAGAACCGGGAGATACCCGCACTCTCACTTACGCGCAATTGCATCGGGAAGTTTGCCAATTTGCCAATGTGCTGAAACAGCTAGGCGTGCAAAAAGGCGATCGCGTCGGTATCTATATGCCCATGATTCCAGAAGCGGCGATCGCCATGTTAGCTTGTGCCAGAATTGGCGCACCCCACACGGTTGTCTTCGGCGGTTTCAGTGCGGAGGCGTTGCGCGATCGCCTCATCGACGGACAAGCGAAGGTGGTAGTCACCGCCGATGGCGGCTGGCGCAAAGATGCGATCGTACCTCTCAAAACTCAAGTAGACAAAGCTTTGGCAGAAGGCGTCCCCAGCGTCAAAGATGTGGTGGTTGTCAAGCGCACCGGTCAAGAAATACACATGGAATCAGGACGCGATCGCTGGTGGCACGACTTGCAAAAAGGTGTCTCCGCCGAATGCCCCGCCGAAGAAATGGATAGCGAGGACTTACTTTTCATCCTCTATACCTCCGGCAGTACCGGCAAACCGAAAGGCGTCGTCCACACCACTGGCGGTTATAACTTATACACCCACATGACAACCAAGTGGATTTTCGACATTAAAGACACCGATGTATATTGGTGTACCGCCGATATCGGTTGGATTACGGGACACAGCTACGTACTTTACGGCCCCTTATCCAACGGTGCAACCAGTCTGATGTACGAAGGTGCGCCGCGTGCGTCCAATCCCGGTTGTTTCTGGGATGTGATCGAAAAACACGGCGTCACAGTTTTTTATACCGCACCTACGGCGATTCGCGCTTTCATCAAAGCAGGCGAACAGCTACCCAAAGCGCGAAATCTCTCTTCCCTGCGGTTGTTGGGAACCGTCGGCGAACCGATTAACCCAGAAGCTTGGATGTGGTATCACCGGGTAATTGGCGGCGAACGCTGTCCGATCGTCGATACTTGGTGGCAAACAGAAACTGGCGGTATTATGATTACCGCGCTACCTGGGGCAATTCCCACCAAACCCGGTTCCGCTACCCGTCCTTTCCCCGGCATTATCGCCGATGTGGTCGATTTGGATGGCAATTCGGTGGGCGATAATGAAGGCGGCTATCTGTCGGTAGAATATCCTTGGCCGGGGATGATGCGGACATTGTACGGCGATCCCGATCGCTTCCGCCGCACTTATTGGGAACACATTCCCCCGCAAGATGGGCAGTATTTCTACTTTGCTGGCGATGGGGCACGTCGCGATGAAGATGGTTATTTCTGGGTGATGGGTCGCGTTGATGATGTAATAAATGTTGCCGGACATCGCCTCGGTACGATGGAAGTCGAATCGGCGTTAGTGTCTCACCCAGCGGTAGCTGAAGCGGCTGTTGTGGGTAAGCCGGACGAACTGAAAGGCGAAGATATTGTTGCTTTTGTGACTTTAGAAAGTACGTATGAACCGACGGATGAACTGAACAAGCAACTGAAGCAGCACGTTGTTCAGGAAATTGGCGCGATCGCACGTCCCGGAGAAATTCGCTTTACCGACGCATTACCGAAAACTCGTTCCGGTAAAATCATGCGGCGCTTGCTGCGAAATCTCGCCGCCGGACAAGAAGTTTCCGGCGATACTTCTACTTTGGAAGATCGGGGCGTTTTGGATAAGTTGAGAGAAGGCGCTTAGGATGAGAGGATTTTGGATTGCTGGGTAATTCAAAATCTAAAATTATCTAAATTGCCAAGAGCGATCGCTGTTTTTTAACCGAAGAGCGATCGCTTTTCAGTCCGCTCTTTTAAAATCGTTGTAAAAATAGCTAAACGTCAAAGCATAGATATTTAGCTAAGAAACCGAGTTTCTTAGCTTTTGTCGAGCGTGAGATAAGATGTGAGACTATGAGATTACGATCGCATTTTAGGAAAAAATGAAAATGCGATCGCATTTGGAGAAAGTCCGGCTGTACTAACTCTCAAACTACTATTCTAAATAAGAGTTAGTAAAGAATTGCTAGTAATCTAAGTAATAATTCATTTCAAAGTTTAACCTGCGCCTTTCCCCCCAAGCCATATGCAGGCTATATCTAAATGAACATATATTTTCATTTTGTGGAAAGCCTATCCAATTATTTCCGGCACTAGAAAGTATCTGTGAATATGTTCCTACCCATCCACGATTACACGGCTTTATCTGGTATCGAACTGAAAACCTTTGATCTGGGGGTGTATAATTTACGGGATCTATATAAAATCCTGCGATACGTCTAGCTTGTCCTTTATCCCTGGTAGGATACTGATCGAATCCGCAGTAATCGCCTGGGCCATCAAATATACAGTATCCATTTTTTTGCCCGCCTGATAATGCCCAAGGATCTCTAGCAATAGATATGCCCGCAGTTAATAAAAAACCTAAAACAAGACAAATTGAAACTAACAAATATTTTGCACGCATTGTTTTTTCATCTCGCTAAGATGTGTGAATAATTAACTTTTTAAAACATCATACGATCGCGCATATCCGACAATAATTCAGTTTGCTTAATCATAAAAAGTTGTATTATATCGTGTAAAATGTAAGAAAATGTGATAAAAAATTAGATAAAATATACAAAAACCAGCAAATAAGCGACTTATGGAACTTCAGGAAATCTTAAGATTTGCCGACGAGGTAGTGTTTTCCAATACGGGAAACCACTTAGATGATTTGCAACAGGCTATCTTAAGGGAAACATTCCAAGGTCGGAAATATGCGAAAATAGCAGAAGATCGTAATTGCAGTGAAGGTTATGTGAGGGGCGCTGCTTCTGAACTATGGAAAATACTTTCAGAGGTATTAGGCGAAGATGTTAGTAAAGTGAATGTGAGAGGAATACTAGAAAGGGCAAAATTTTATAATAGTTATTCATCAGCTATAGAGAAAAATTATGGAACAGTTAATAATGTAAATATTTGTCAAGAAAAGACGCGATCGCACTCCCCCACACCACAACCTCAAGAAACCCCAAATCAACCCCAAATGGACTTAGGCGACGCACCGGAAATCTTCAGATTTTACGATCGCACCACCGAACTCGCCACCCTCGAAAACTGGATATTACAACAAAACTGTCGCCTCATCGCACTTCTGGGAATCACCGGAATCGGTAAAACCACCCTAGCACTTCGACTAATCGAACAAATCAAAACGAACTTCCACTACATCATCTATCGCAGTCTCCACTTTTCCCCCACACTCAACACCATACTCACCAATTTATTGCAAATCTTCCCCCAACAAGCAGACATTCCCCAAAATACCGAAGCGCAAATATCCCAACTTCTCAACTACCTACGCCAGCATCGCTGTTTAATTATATTCGATGACTTACAAATGCTTTTTGCCAGCGGACAACTGGCGGGTCAATATAAAACAGGATATGAAGATTATCAATTATTTTTTAAACTAATTGCCGAAGTTAATCATAATAGCTGTTTTTTACTCAATAGCTGGGAAAAACCAAGAGAAATTGCCAAACTAGAAAGCAGCAATAACTACGTGCAAACCTTCGTTTTAGGCAGTTTAGGATTAGCAGGGAAAGAAATACTGAAATACCGTAAATTATCAGACGAAGAAAGTTGGGAAAATTTGATCCATACCTATGAAGGTAATCCTTTGTGGTTAGAATTAACTGCTAGCACGATTCAAGAATTATTTGGCGGTAGTGTCGCTAACTTTTTGCAATGTGATGCACCGATATTAGATGAATCTTTACAAGCGCAATTAGACCAACAATTTCAGCGCCTAACTCAGCAAGAGTTAGCAGTGATGATTCAACTGGCGAAGGAAAGCGAACCTGTTGCTTTGCCGGATATTTTAAAGATAGTAGGATTATCGGTATCCGATTTAGTGAATGTAATGCGCTCTCTAAAAATGCGGTTATTATTAGAAGTAGAAGAAGAAAGTAAAACAACTTATTTTAGCTTAAATCATGTTCTAAAAGAATATGTCAAAAATCGATATTACCCAAAAGTTAAATAATTTTGTAGTAGGTAAGTTTGTTTTTTTTGGTAATTGTTATGGTAAGGTTATAATGGGAACATTTTTGTATGGAAACGGCATTATAAATATATTGATATATGCGGAACGGGAATCTGTCCTTGTTCCTGTATTCAACAGGCGATCGCTTTGCCATTCCTCAACTTCTTTTTGACATTCTTTTGGATTAAAATTAAAATAAACGTCAATGACGCAAATTAATTAATATGTCTTTAAAAATTAATATACTCTACAACCTCATCTTATTCTTTGTTGACATAGCGGTTTTGATATGGCTTAGTCGCAAGCAGACGCGGTGGGCGATCGGTGCTGGCATAGGTTTATTTGCTTTAGCGGGATTGTTTTTTGCAGCGTTTCTGGGAGAAAGTTTATTTGGGATAGCTCGACTGATGAGCTATGGTATATTCTTGCATGGGTTGATTATATCGATCGGCTTAGCGATCGCACTGTACGAATCGTTCAAAAAAATTGCGATCGCCTTTGCTGTGTTGGCAGTAATCATCGGCGGTATCGGTCTTGATGCGTTTGCGATCGAACCTTATTGGCTGCAAGTATCTCACGTTCAAATCAGTACCCCAAAGCTAGAAAAGCCATTAAAAATACTCGTCCTCGCTGACTTCCAAACCGACGTTTGGGGCGATTATCAGCGGCAAGCATTGCGTACAGCCATAAATCAGAAAGCTGACCTGATACTTCTGCCCGGAGATTATATCCAAGTATACAACTCTCCTGGCCGAGAAAAACTGCGGCAAAACCTCAACTCCTTCCTCAAAGAAATCAACTTCGATGCCAAGTTAGGCGTATATGCTGTCAAAGGCGATCAAGAGTTTTATGAGGGATGGGCGCATATTTTTGATGGTTTGCCCGTAACAGTATTTCAAGATAGTAGAACCATACCGCTAGCCAAACTTTGCATCACCGGACTAACTCTAAACGATTCGCGAAATCCTCAGTTAAAAATTCCCGAATGTGTAGGCAAATTTCACATCGTCTTCGGTCATGCACCTGATTTTGCTTTAGGCAATATTAATGCCGATTTGTTAGTTGCAGGTCACACTCATGGCGGTCAGGTGCGACTTCCTTTCATTGGCCCTGCGATCAAAATGTCGAGAGTGCCTCGCAAATGGGCAGCTGGTGTCACCGATATCGGTGACGGACGCACGCTGATAGTTTCGCGAGGAGTTGGGATGGAAAGGGGAGTTGCACCCAGAGTGAGGTTTTTGTGCCGTCCGGAATTAGTTGTCATCGATTTACTGCCTATTTAAAAAACCCATTTTGGATATTTTTATCGTGACATCAATAGGAAATAGGCAGCTTAACTGTAAATTTTGTGCCTTCACCAACTTGACTTTCTGCATAAATTTCGCCTTTATGTAAATCAACGCAACTTTTGACGATCGATAACCCTAAGCCAGTACCGGGAATTTCCCCGACATTTGCAGCGCGATGGAAAGTTTCAAACAATTTTTGCAGGTCTTCTGGCGGAATACCAATACCGCGATCGCGAATTTGGAATATTACCCAATTTTCCTCAAAATTGAGCGTAAAATCAACTCTTCCACCTTGGGGAGAATATTTAATCGCATTAGAAAGCAAGTTAACCAAGATGTGCCGCAGTAATTTTTCGTCGATATAAGCATCTCGAACTTCACCATTAATTGCCAAGACAATTTGCTGCGGCATAAGTTCTGCTATTTGCAATTCATCTAAGATTTGTTCGCAGAGTTTAACTAAATTCAACCTTGTGGGTTGGCATGATAATTTGCCCGATTCCATCCGCCCCAAAGTTAACACATCTTCCAACAAACTATTCATATTTTTGACCGCTTTTTGAATACGTTGAAGATGTTTTTTCTTTTTGTCTTCCGACCATTTGTCATTATACATTTCCAGCAAATCTGCGGACATAATAATGCTGGTGAGGGGATTGCGAAACTCGTGGGAGGTAATGGACATATAACGCGATCGCAGTTCGCTGAGTTCCTCTGCTTTTTTGCGTAACTCTTCGGAAATTGCCAGTTCTTGTCTGAGTTTTTCTTGCTCCAGATGTTTGAGCCGCGCCAACTCAATATTAGCGTTCAATTCTTTTTCTTTAAACGGCTTAATTAAATAACCAAAAGAACCCGTATTTTTAGCCCGATTTAATGTGCTAGTATCTGCATTTGCCGTTAAATAAATTACGGGTATATGGTAGTTACTCCAAATATATTCTGCTGTCTCGATCCCGTCCATTTCCCCTTGCAGCATGATATCCATCAAAATCAGGTCTGGTTTCTCTTCGACGGCTTTTTGAATGGCTTCTTCTCCTGATGGAATCATTGCCACGACTTCATATCCTAGTTTTTTTAACTTATTTTCTAGGTTTTTAGCGACAATCAATTCATCTTCAACAACTAAAATCTTACAATTGTTCATAATCTTAAATCCTCTGAGGTTTGTTTTAAACGTAGGGTGGGAACTGCCCACCAAAATGCCTGTAAACATTGAACCTAGCTAATGGTGGCTAGTGCCCACCCTACAAATTATCTTTTGTTTATTTATGTCCACTTACTTATCTCCATTTATGTTTAGTTTTTTCTCCGATATTTGAGTTCTGATAGAGTTAGCTTAAATCGCGTGCCATTGTTTCTATCTAACTCTATATTACCCTTTAGTTGTTTAGTTAATGTGCATACTAACTGCAATCCTAGAGATGTTTCAATTTTCTGGAAGTTTAAATTTTCCGGGAAGCCGATGCCGTTATCGCTAACGCTCAGGATGATATGGTTTTGCTCGTCTAAATAAAGTTGTACCCAAATTTCTCCTTCTCTGCCGTATGGGAAAGCGTGTTTCAAAGCATTAGAAACTAATTCGTTAATAATTAAGCCGCAAGGTATAGATGTATCTAGATTGAGGCAAACATTGTCGATATCAATAATATATTTTATTAACTCTTGATCTACGCCATAAGAGCTAAAAAGATTATCTACCAAGTTGGCAACATAATCAGAAAAATCTATTTTAGCTAAATCTTTAGATTGATATAGTTGTTCGTGGATGAGCGCCATTGATTGAATGCGGCTTTGACTGTCTAAAAATATATTCATCATTTCTGGCGAATCGATGAATTGAGATTGCAGATCGATCATACTAGAAATTATTTGTAGGTTATTTTTGACGCGGTGGTGGATTTCTTTTAAGAGTACTTCTTTTTCTTTGAGCGATGCTTTTATTTGCTCCTCAGCATTTTCGCGTTCAGTAATATCGAGCCCTACTGAAACGCAAGCGCGATCGCTATTGTATTTTTGGGCTACCACTAAATAACTGCGTTCTTGTCCATTTGTTTCAATAGATATTGTTTGAGAGTCTGTTTGATTAGATATGGCAAAAAACTGACTGATAAATTGGACAAATTCTCTGCTATTTTCTAAGAAGCCGATCGGTTGACCGATAAAGCTTTCCACAGGTAGTTTGAAAGTATCAGATAAGTGTCGGTTTACACCCAAGTATTTCAAATCCGAACTAATCCAAGACACAAACCCAGGTACGGTATCCAAGACAGCTTGTAGTTTACCTTTAGCTTGTTGTAATGCTTCTTCTGCCATTTGACTTTCTTTGGCTATCGATATCGCCGTTGCCGCCGAACTCAGTATACTAATTTCTAAAGGTTCCCATACCCTTGCTTGTATACAATTATCAAAACCAATAAAACCAAAGAATTCACCATTTACTATTAGGGGTAAAATCAAGATAGACAAAATACCTTGGTCTGCTAATATCTGGCGTTCTGGTTCGGGAAATTCTGTGACTGTACCCTCAATAATGTCACCTTTAGATAAGGCACCAAGCCAATTTGGTGACAATTTATCTAAGGGGAAATTTTGCAAGCCTTGATTCTCAATTTGAGGTTCAATTTTTTCAGCACACCATTCCGCACGCTGACTGGTTAGCAGTCTACCTGTGGAATCCTGATGATTTTCAAATATATAAATACGGCTGACATCACAAACTTGCCCTAAATTTGACAAAATTAAGTTATAAGTTTCATTATCTACAGGAGAAGCTAATAGTTGACGTTGGACTTCTACGAGTGCCGTTAAATAACGATCGCGCTTAGCTAATAAAGCTTCTGCTTGTTTGCGCTGTGTAATATCCCGACAAACGCAAATCAATCCTACGCCTTCAATCAAAGTGAGGGAAACTTCTTCATCAAATGTAGAACCATCTTTCCTTTTAGCAGTTGTCTCTCCTTGAAATTTACCTGTATTTCCCAACGCAGGAAATACTTCTTTCTGAAAATTGGCGATTTCTCTTGGGTAGTATAATTCTTGCCAATTTTTCCCTAATAATTCAATAGCATTTTTATAACCGAACATTTCCGCATGAGCTTGATTGAGGTAACTATATTGGCTGTTTTCATCCAAAATTGCAATGCCATCCATCGCGGCTTCAATGGCGGCTAGCTGTCGCTTCAGAGATTGTTCTGTTTGTTTGCGATCGCTAATATCTCTTTGAATAATGACAATATACGCAAATTGCCCATTTTCGTCACTCGCAACAGAAGATGACAAGTCCATCATGGTAATTGTGCCATCTTTACAAATAAATTCTACTTCTAAACGCTGGGTGCCTGTTTGCAACAAATTGGGAAACATTTCGGCAAAAATTTTTTGAGAACAAGCAGTAAAAAATCGATCTATTCGATGACCGATTAACTCGATTTCTGTATAGCCAGACTGCTGAATAGAAGCTGGATTAGTTTGCCAGATTAAGCCATCTAAGTCTACAACGTGAATGAAATCAGCCGCTGCTTCAAACAAAGACCGGAATCTGACTTCACTCAGACTTAGCGCTTCTTCTGCTTGCTTGCGCTGCGTAATATCAAAACCTATAGATAAGTATTGGTAAGGTTTACCCAGAGCATTTTTAGAAGGAACGATCGTAGTGTCTACCCAATGATAATTACCATTCTTGTCTTGATTTTTAATTTCACCTCGCCAAACTTGACCGCTGGCAATAGTTTGCCACATTTGTTTAAAGAAGCTTTTTGAATGATAGCCTGAATTGATAAGATTGTGGGTATTCGCAATTAGTTCAACTTGAGAGTATTGATAAATTTCGCAAAATTTATCATTCACATAAGTAATAATGCCTTTTTCTTCTGTAATAGAAACAATTGCTGCTTGATCTAAGGCAAACTTTTGAAAGGCTAATTCCTTTGTTCGTTCTTGCACTTTGCTTTCTAGTTCTTCGTTTAGTGTTTGCAATGCTGATTCGACGTGTTTGCGATCGCTAATATCGGTGATCGTGCCAACATAAAGGATATCCTGCTGGTTATTTTGTTTTTCAGCGATTGCTTGACCGAGTACCCAAGTAATAGTGCCATCCGGACAAATAAACCGATATTCTGAGCGAAAAGGTTTCTTTTTTTTTATAGCGTAATTCCACTCCGTTAAAACGCGATCGCAATCTTCTGGATGCAATCTATTTGCCCAACCTTTAGTTAATAATTCGTCGGCTGTAACTCCCATAATTTCACAACAACGCTCATTAACGTAGGTGCAATTTCCTTGCATATCCGTACAAAAAATGCCTACGGGTGCTGCTTTTGTTAAAGTGGCGTAACGCTGTTCGCTTTGACGCAGTGCTTCCTCTGTGCGTATTCGCTCTGCCAGTTCAGTTTCAGCTTTTTCAAGCGCTTTAGATTGCTGGATAGATATGGCTATTTGCACGCTGAGTTGGTCTAATAATTCTAATTCAAATGTTTGCCATTCACGCGGGTGCGAGCATTGATGTGCGATCAACAAACCCCATAAATTATCGGCGATCAAAATCGGGACAACTAAATTAGATTTTACTTGTAAATTTTCTAATAACTCTAGGTGACAAGGAGTTAAGTTTGCCGTGTAAATATTATGACAAGCCCATTGTTTACCTTGAATATATTTGGTTACTCCTCCGTCAATAAAACAAGTATCTTCGATTTGGCTTTCTATTGCCGCCGTCCAACCAAAATCAACTGATTCAGCCACTACGCGCCCATCCATGTTGGGTAAGAAATGGTAGATCATGACCCGATCGCACTTTAAGATTTGCCGCACTTCCGTAACTGTAGAGTTGAGAATATCTTCTAATTTGAGAGATTGGCGAATCCGAGATGCGATCGATCTCAACAGGCGTTCTCCTTCTGCTTGCTGTCGCACTTGAGCAGTACGTTCTTGCACCTGATTTTCTAATTCGATATTGCGATTTTTAAGCAGCTCTATTTTTTCCGCTTCTAGCTTGGAGACAGATTGGTGCAATGTTTGCACGACACCATACATTTCCAGCGGATCGAGCGATCGCAGCAAAGTAGTTTGAGTGACAATCCCCACCAGTTCTCCCACTTCTCCAACTACTACTAATCGCTGCACCCGCCGCGAAAGCATTTCCTGATGGGCTGTCCACAGCAAATCTTGAGGACTCAAGCAAAATAGCGGCGTACTCATCACCGTTTGAGCTTGGATTTTCGCTAAATCTAGGTCTAGTACCTGAAACTGCAAGATATCTCTCTCAGTGACAATCCCCACAGGTTTGAGTTTTTTTTCTTTTGTTGGATGATAAATAACTACACAACTCACCCGATGCGCCCCCATTAGTTCGGCTAATTCCAAAACCGAAGCGGTAGTAGGTGCTGCGATTACCTGTCTAGTCATCACCTCCGCCACCTGTCGGATGCGGAAAAGATTGCTTGGTTGCAAAGCTTGACGAAGGCTCTCAGATGTTACCACTCCTAGCAGTTTTCCGTCAGTATCCAAAATTGGCAAGTGGCGAATACGGTGTTGTCGCATCATCGCGATCGCAGTGAAAACATCGAAAGATTTTCGATCTTGTATCAGGGTAATTACAGGGTGAGTCATCACCTGCGCGATCGTCACACCTTTAAAACTGCGCCGCGAAACAGTTAACTTGACCAAATCTCTCTCAGTAAATACTCCCACCAAGCGAGATTCTTCGATCACCAAAACACAGCTAGTACCATTTGAATTTAAGCCTGTTGTTGCCTCTGATTTTGCCAACATACAAAGACTTCCCCGTACCTGGCTCATTTGCACCAAAACATCTAGTAGGAGAGCATTTGGGGAAACTATGAGGGGTGAACGGTCAAGTACTTGGTTTAGATCCGGCGAGTACAGAGGCAAAACATTCTCTGACATAGTAAATTTAAAACGCTAATATCTGGTAAATCTTAATTAGATTTTTATGGCCTTTTACCAAGCTCTCGTACAAATAGCTAAACTGCATCAGTTGAAGTACTTATCCGGAAACAAGGCAATTTCTGTACAATTACAGGACTCTCGCTACGTGTCGCACTTAAATCAAATTGTAGGGAGTGCCAGATTTTTGTTATAATTATATATTTGTCTAAACAAATACCCGACTCTATGTGCTAACTATTATTAACGCTTAAATAGAATTTGAACAATAAACATGGAAACATTTATATTCGATGGAAAAGGCGCGACAAATGAGCGATCGCTGGATAGAGTGGGCACAACAGTTGCAGGCAATTGCCCAAAATGGATTGACGTATAACGAAAATCCGTTTGATATTGAGCGTTACCAACAGATTCGTCAAATTGCGGTTGATATCATAGCGGCTCATTCTGACATGGAGCCTAGCTATATCTTGGATTTATTTAACCGTGAAATAGGTTATGCGACTCCAAAGGTAGATGTGCGGGCTGCTGTCTTTGACGACAATAAGATCCTGTTGGTGCAAGAAAGAGAAGATGGTTGCTGGACATTACCCGGTGGATGGGCAGATGTAGGTGACTCGCCCAGCGAGGCGATCGTCCGAGAAGTTTATGAAGAATCAGGATACCACGTCCGAGCGGTCAAATTGCTTGCTATTTATGATAGAAATCATCCTCGGCATGGTCATCCACCCCTAGTCCACCATGTCTACAAGCTGTTTTTCCAATGCGAATTGATAGGTGGAACACCGACAAAAAGTTTTGAGACAGAAGGTATTGCTTTTTTTGACGAACTCGATCTGCCGAAGTTGTCATTAACTCGCGTTGTACCGTCTCAGATTGCTCGATTATTTGAGCATTACCGCAATCCAACTTGGCAAACAGATTTTGATTAGTGATATCGTGTCCGGTTGCATCGGTAGTGTAAGAATGATGCTCAAGATTATCTGTGGGAATCTGGGGTTAAATTTTTACCGCAGATGAAGACAGATAAACGCAGATGAACGCAGATAAGAACTTAGTAGAGTAGGGTGGGTATTGCCCACCCTACCAACTTATCTAATTACACCAGAATGACCCTGGATTTCTCCGATAGGTTCAAATCGACCGCCTAAGTGTTTGGCGAGAAATTCTTCGGCAATAGCATAGAAGTGCAGGCGATTTTCCGGTCGTGCGAAACCGTGTCCTTCATCGGGATAAAGGACGTATTCCACTGGCAAATTTGCCTTTTGCATGGCTTCGACAATTTGGTCGCTTTCTGCTTGCTTGACTCGTGGGTCGTTGGCACCTTGACCGATCAGCAAAGGTTTCTTGATGCGATCGATAAAAAATAAAGGCGATCGCGACTTCAAAAACTCTTCTTCCGTCTCCAAGTTGCCGATGCGATGGTACATCGATGCTTTCAACGGTTCCCAATAAGGCGGGATACTTTGTAACAGGGTAATCAAATTACTCGGCCCCACAATATCCACACCGCAAGCAAACACATCGGGCGTAAAAGTCAATGCCACTAAAGTAGCATAACCGCCATAAGAACCGCCCATGATGGCAATCTTTTCTCGGTCGGAAATGCCTTTTTCCACCAGCCAATTTACTGCATCAATTAAATCGTCGTGCATTTTGGCTGCCCATTCGCGATTGGCAGCATTGAGGAAATCTTTTCCGTAGCCGGTGGAACCGCGAAAATTCACTTGCAGTACCGCATAACCCCGGTTAGCCAACCATTGCGCCTCCGGATCGTAACCCCAAGTATCTCGCGCCCAAGGGCCACCGTGAACTAACAGCACGGTCGGAACCCCCCCTCTGTCCCCACCGTCCACAGGGGGGATGAAGGAGGGAGTTGTTAAGTAACCGTGGATAGTCAAACCATCTCGCGCTTGGTAAGAAATGGGTTCCATTGCTGCTAGCTGCAACCCTTCTAATTTGGGTTGATTGCTAAACAGAAATGTGCTGGTTTTGCGATCGCGATTGTAAGCGTAGTAGTAAACCGGGCCGTCGTCGGTCATGTAAACTACCAGCCAGTTTTGGTCGGCTAAATCGCGGCTGCTTATCCCAAATTCTCCGGGACGAACTTTGGCGATCGCTTCAAAATCTTCCGCAATACTTTGGTCTAAAATCTGCCATTCTTGCTTGTCTTTGTAGAAGGCAATTGCCTGAATTACTCGCGTGATCGGCTGAATCATCACTCCGCCGAGATCGTATTGCGGGTCTTCGGCGATGACGGTTTCCTGACGGGTGGCGAGGTCGAGGGCCAAAAGGCGATCGGCGTTGGCGTCGTGATTGCCTTCGATGTAGAGTGTTTTGCCATCAGCCGAGAAGGTGACTGGCCCGCCTTGTTCATCTGGCCCCCAGTGGCGCAGAATGTCCCACTCTTTGTCTGCCGTTTCCCGGAAAAGCAGGTCGGAACCGCCATCGGGTGTGCTGGCGACGGCGGCGCGTACCTGAAATTGGGCGTCGGATGTCCAACTGACGATGTTACCTGGGTTGTCGGTATCGAATTCCACCGCGCCGTTTTTGAGGTTGATGCGGTAAACGTCGAATTTTTGGGGGTTGTTCAGGTTTAGGGCTACTAGCACTTCGTCTGGAAACTTGGGGTCAAGTCCTATCGGTTGGGCTTTCACGCCTTGGAATGGAGTTAAGTCGCGGACAATGTTGGACTGGATGTTGACTGAGTAGAGGTGAAAGTTCTCGTCGCCGTCCGCGTCTTGCATATACATGAGTTGGTCGGCGTTGTAAGTCCAGAAGAAAATCCGGATACCGCGCTTTTTGTCGGCGGTTAGTTGGCGATCGTCCTCCTGTCCCACCGTTCGCAGCCAAACTTGCAAAACATTCTTGTCATCGGGAGCGATGTATGCTAAATACTTGCCATCGGGCGAAAGTCTGGGACTGCTGCGTTCGGGGTTGCCGAAGAGAATTTCGCGAGGAATTAATGGCGGCTGGTTGGTAGCGGTGCGATCGACTGTTGCAGTTTGCATGGTTCCTTCTTTGTGGTGCAGGCGTCTCGCCTGTTTTGTGTGCTTAACTTCCCTATTCTCACTTTGCACGCGGCGATGGAAACTCGTCTAGTGAGGGGAACCGATCGGATGATGGGGTCAAACCGATTTTGGATTTTGGATTTTGGATTTTGGATTGGCTATGCAATCGGACGGGTGTTTCCAAATTCGGAAAAGTTTTTTGATGATTCCCCTTAAAATGGTAGGCTTGAAACTTCTTTTTTTCGGTCAATTATGAATCAAATGTCCTTGTTTAACAATCGAGTCGGCGTTTTAGCTACTATGCACAAAAAAGAGCGAGTTATCGCTCCCATCCTGGCAAAAGAGTTAGGAATTCAGGTGATTTTGCCGCCGAATTTTGATACGGATGTATTCGGCACGTTTACAAGAGAAGTGAAACGGATGGGCAGCCAAATTGAGGCGGCTCGGTTCAAAGCCGAAAAAGCGATCGCGATCTCTGGGGAAACTCTGGCCTTTGCCAGTGAAGGTTCGTTTGGCCCTCACCCGCTCATTCCCTATCTCTCAGCTAATAGAGAAATTGTCTTGTTATTAGATAAAGCAAACAATATAGAAATTGTTGGTGAAGCGTTTTCAACTGAAACTAACCATAACCATCAGCGCGTTTCCAGTTGGGAAGAAGCTGATGAATTCGCCCAAAAAGTTGGTTTTCCCGAACACGCTCTGATTGTTATAATTGGCGATGCTCAGTCAGGAAAAGGCGAAATTATCAAAGGTATTACTGCGTCAGCAGAACTTGTTGATGCTGTAAAGATGGGCATCAAGAAATCGGCGGACGGCAAAGTACATATTGAGACAGATATGCGGGCGATGTATAACCCGACGAGGATGAAAAATATAGAGAAAGCAACGCTCGATTTGATAATAAAAATCAATCAAACTTGTCCGGAGTGTGCTTGGCCTGGATTTGACGCGATCGCCAGTAAAAAGGGATTGCCTTGCGAACTTTGTCATCTCCCTACTCATCTAACTCTAGCGGTAATTTATCAATGCAAAAAATGCGGTCATACTGTGGAACAAATTTTCCCCAATGGGCAAGAAACCGCCGACCCCTCTCAATGTCAATACTGCAATCCCTAATGGAAAGCGTCCCGTACCCATCAAAAATTTTTTCTGTTGTTTGGTTATCGAAAAGGCAGTCAGTAGTTTACACTTAAACCATTCGTCATTGTCAAAAATTCAAGGTTAGCTTATGAAGATGGACAGCACCACCAACAAGTCATTAACCAAGTCTCTGACTGGTTTGTTTCTGGGCATTTTAGCTGGGTCGGGAGTGTATGTTTCGCTATTGCCACAACCCAGTTTGGCACAGATAGAGGATGGCGAACCGGCGCTAAATTTGCGGCCAAATGCGCGACCGAGAAATAATCCCCTCCTTCCGGGATCTGAAGCTGGAGATTACGAAGTTAAAGGAGATCAGTTACAACGATGCTCTTCGCAAGCAAATAGCGACAAGAAAAATTGCACTAGCCTCATTTCTGGGTACGGACAGATAGTTAGTTTCGGTACTCAACTTTATAACCAAGGAAATCTTAGCAGTGCGGAATCGATATTTCGACAGTTGACACAATCGCGTCCTAAAGAGGCAACGCCTTACTATAAGTTAGGGGTAGTTCTCGATCGCCAAGGCAGAATAGATGAGGCAATTAGTTCATACCGCAAAGCAATTGAAATAAATGCCAAACACGCTCTGGCGCGTAACTCTTTGGGGGTGGCTTTAGCTAGGCAAGGTCAGATAGACGATGCGATCGGTGAGTGGCAACAAGCTGTACAAATTAATCCGGAATATGCAGATGCTTGGACTAATTTGGGAATAGCTATGTTGCAGCAAGGAAAAGAAGCGGATGCGGTAGCAAATTTTAAGAAGGCAAAGGAGTTATATCTAAAGCAACGGGAATTTCAAAAAGTTAAACAAGTTGATGAATTGTTGCAACGAGTCAATTCGCAATCAACTTAAAATGTGGAATTGACTGCAAGCTCTGCCAAACGGGAGAGCGATCGCGTCGCTTTTTTAGTATCTTGACAGCGCTTTCACAATACATTCTGCTGGTATGACAAATAAATAGTTTGTATGCAAAACCGAACATTGTTGGGAGACTTCTGCTACCGCAGGATAAATTCCTTGTTCTAGTCTTTGGATGGCTTCCTTTGCTACTGGTTGATACTGCATCAGCCAGGGATTTTTTGTGATGTGTTCCGGCGTAAATGCTAAGTCGGCTACCAGCCAAAAGTCTATGCCATACTTTTGGATAAAGTTTTTTACTTCCTCTGTATCCAGGGTGTATTGTGCGTTAATTAGGTCAATCGCTCGCTGGCGTATCTGCGCGTAATATTTTGTATGGTAAGGTAGGGAATATTCCGATCCTACTAAAATGGAGCGTTTGCTAAAGGTGGGGATAAAATTTGCTTCCCCCTCCAAAGAAGCGATCGTAATATCTTTCGGTTGCGCTTTAAAAAACTCGTACATAGTCTGCGAACTACCTGTTTTGTACGCAGTGGCAGGAAAGTTTTTCAAAAAGTGGGGATGCAGGAGCAATGCAGCTGCGATCGCACCAGTTATCCACAGTTGCCAAGGCTTTTCTGTTTGATTTTGTTTGGCAGTAATAAAAGAATTTAAAACTGCATCCAGCATTAATGTGAGTGCGAGTCCACCTGCGATCGCCAACACAATTCGCAGAGTATGTTCGCTATAGCGACTCGGACAATAAAGTTTAAATAGCAGCAGATGCGCGGCGACAAACATCATCAGGGATGCCAAAATAACTTGAGGTAAAATTTTCAAGTTATTTTTAAAGTGGTTAATTAAGGGAAAGCGAGATGGCAATCGCAATAAAATTGGCAAAGCAAATCCTACTAGAATTGCTTGCGGCTTCAACCAAGGTAATAAACCGCTATCTTTACCGTTCAACCAAAACAGGAAAAAATTGCTGTGAAAAAACTTCGATCGTCCTTTCGGTAAAAACTCTGGTAAAGTTCTAGCGACACTTCCTGTAACGGTTGGCCCATATTTTGCTGATGTCAATACCGATGGCAATATTGATAGGAAAGCTACTCCTAAAGCTAAAGTAAAAAATACATAATCTTTGCGATTTCCGGAAAGACGAGGTAATCCTTTTTCCCAATCCAACAAGCGCAGGAATAAGACGAGAAGCGAAACCAATACTACTAAAGGGTAAAACAACCCTTGCAGCGCAATTGTTACCAAACAAGCTAGTTGCGATCGCCGCAACAAATAGTACAAAAATGCTGTGAAAAGCGGATACAAAAACGCTCTCGGTGTCGCCGAAACTAAATCATCTTTCATCCACAAACTTTGATTCAACAACAACGTAGAAAGAAATCCCGCTACTGGCAAAGGTAAAATCTGCATACATACGCCAAAAAGGTATGCTGTTGTTATCAATCCCAGTACCATTGGCAAAAGTTTACTCAACAGCAAAGCCGGAATACCGAGACGTGCCATTAACCAAAAGAGCGCGAGATATCCGGTGGGTGTAACTGATTGATAATAGTCAGCGATTAAATCATTAGATAGCAATTCCGGATCGGTGAAACGCTGCAAAAAGAACACATACTGCCGTGCATCATCCTGGACGACATATTCGCCAACCAAGCCTTTTTGCAGTCCTTGAAAGGCGTAAATTGCGGCAAAAATTAAGCTCAAAGTCAACCAAAAAATTATCTTATTTTTGGATGGTTTGGCAATCGGGTCGATTAAAAATTGGTGCAGGCGTTTGACAAACATAAAAGATTAGTTTGAGTTGGCTTTGAGAAGACAATCTGTTTGTAGCAATACCAAGTCGCGTTCCCGCAAAACAGCACAGCGATCGACAAATTTTGCTAATGCGGGAACTATTCCCTGCTGTAAGTTGGATATCGCTTCTGAAGTTGCAGGCTGATAGAGATTCAGCCACCGCCTATTAGCAGAGTCGATGCGATCGAAATAATCTGGCTGAAAAGCCGAACTCTCCAATAGCCAAAAGTCTACGCCATATTTTTGAATAAATTGTCGCACTCGATCTAGATCGGGATTGTATTGAGCGCTAATTAAATCGATAACTCTTTGGCGAATCTGGCCATAATACTTTGTATGGAAAGGGAGCGAATATTCCCTAGCTACTAAAATTGGCCGTTTGGCAAAAGTCGGCAGGTTATTCGCTTCTAAAGATATGGAAGCTATTACACTATCTTTCGGTTGTTGTTGCAGATATTGATATAGTGCTGTTGTTTCACCGACTACATATCCCGGTCTGGGAAAAAATCTTAAAGTATGGGGATAAATTATTAGCGCGAAAAATATCAAAAAGCTGAATAGTATAGGAAATAAAAGGAGTTTTTTATTGAGCCGAATCCGGGGAGATTGAGGAGGAGTTTTTGGCCGATCATTAAGATAAGCTCGAAAAGCAATATCCAGCAGTGTAATTAATAAGATAGCAGAAGCGATCGCCAACACAATCCGCAAGCTATGTTGCGTGTATCTGCTAGGGCCATAAAGCTTAAACATTAACAGATGTGCGGCGAAAAACATCGCGAAGGATGCTAACACAGTTTCAGTTAAAATTTTAATTTTGTTTGATATCTGACTCGTCAAAGGAAAACGAGCAGAAAATAGCAACACGACTGGTAATAATATGCCTATAAAAAGTTGTGCGGGGCCAACATAAGGGAAAATACCAGTTTCTGGGCCAGCAAACCAAAAGGCCAAGGGATTGTGATTGTAAAAAAAGCTTACCCTCGCACCTACCATAAATTCTGGTACAGATTTGGCTTCTTTAATTGTAATCAAAGGGGCGAATTTTGCGGATGCGATCGCATAAGGTAATAGAGATAAAAAACCTACTCCCAATCCTGTCAAACAAAATAGAAAATCTTTGCGATCGCGTGACAAACTCAGCCGTCCTTTTTGCCAATTCAACAATCGCAGCAGCAATATTCCCATCGAAATAAACGCCATCGGTGCAAAGAACAATCCCTCCAGTGCGATCGCTACCAAACAGGGTAGCAAAGAACCGCGCAACAAGTAATACAAAAACGCCGCAAACAACGGATAAGCGAAAGCTTTTGGAGTTGCAGAAGCTACATCGTTCCTCATCCAAATACTGTGATTCAGCAGCAATGTGGTGAGAAATCCCGCCGCCGGTACCGGCAATATCTCCATTGAAACGCCAAAAACGTAGATTGTTGTTACCAATGCGAGTATCGCTGGTAAAATTTTGCTCAGCAGTAACGGCGCAATCCCTATAATTGCCATCAACCAATAAAAACTAGCAAATCCCGGCGGTGTAATCGATTGATAATACTCAGCCATCAAATCGTTACGCAGCAATTCTGGATCGACAAATCGCTGCATCCAAAATACAAACTGTCGCGCATCGTCCTGGACGACGTATTCGCTGGCAAAGGCTTTTTGGAGAGCTTGAAAAGCGTAAATTGTGGCCAAAGTCAAGCTCAAAGTAAACCAAAATACCGCTGTCGGACTAAATTTTTTGGCAGTAGGAGCGGTAAAAAACTGGTGCAGGCGTGCGATCGACATGATAAAATAACACAACGGGGGTATGATTCTAAAGGTTGGCGACAGGCGCAAATTGGCTGTAACGGTTGTCTATGATAATTTACCTCATCTATGGAATTTTAATCTTAGCCACAGTTAGTCTAAATACTATCGCCATTAAATCGAAAAGGCAAGGTTTGAATTCGTGGTTAACTTGCGGTTTGCCAGCCACAGTCATGGTGGTTTTCTCTTGGCTGGTCTCTTTTTCTAATTTCTGCGGTGATTTTAATAAGTCTTATTACCCTGCCGGCAGGTTAATTATCGAAGACCCATCAAGGTTGTATGAGTGGGGAAAAGGTTTGGGATTTGTGAATATCCCGATAATTGCGGTTTTGTTTACGCCTATTTCTTTTTTTAATAAGCTAACGGCTCAAATTATCATTACTATTTTAGGTTTGGCGGCGATTGTCTGCTCTTGCTATTTAATCTGGAAACTGACGAACGCTTCGGGATGGCGGAAGTTAGCCATAGCGGGACTAATTTTAGTTAATGGCCCTTTATACTACAGTCTCAAGCAGGGAAATTCTACCCATTTCGTCTTATTGCTGTTGATTGCGGCTTTGTTTTGTATGCGGGATAAGCGAGAAGTTTGGGTGGGGATTGTGTTAGCGATCGCATCTTTAATCAAAATACCGCTTTTCCTGTTTGGTATTTATTTCGCGATGCGAGGACGCTGGCGAGTTGTGCTGGGATTTAGCAGCGGATTAGTGGGAATAGTAGCAGCATCAATACTTTTGTTTGGCTTGGATTTACACATAACTTGGTTTGAAAAATGCGTTCTGAGTTTCGCGGGTAAACCGTTAGCCGCGTTTAACGTTCAGTCAGTAGATGGGTTTTTAGCGCGTTTGCTATATGATGTGGATTTAAAAAGTTGGCAACCGCTAGAAGTCGGCATGGAATTTAAAGTTTGGCGCTACTTGTTAATATCAATATTAGTGGGTAGCAGCATCTGGGTTTGCTGGCGATCTAGAAAGCCGATCGCACTCGCAACAGAGTATTTAGAATTTTCGATTGTTCTCTGTCTAGCGCAACTTATCAGTCCGATTTCTTGGACGCACTACTATTTATATTTGCTGCTACCTTTATGTTTGTGGCTGTGCGATCGACTGGCAATTCCTCCCGGACAAAATTGGAATAGTTTAGTTTTGGTAAGTGCAGTTTTGGTGTCGCTACCGGTTATTTTGGTGAAACCGATCGCTCCTATATTTGAAGTGCTGATTTCTCATTACTTTTTGGGTGGGGTGTTGCTGCTGGGAATATTTTTGGCTGCTAGATTTTCTACCGCAGATGAACGCAGATAAACGCAGATGTAGACGATCGCAACTTGGTATCAAACAAGAACGAACATATCTGGAGTAATTGAGCTTGATGACAAACCAGTGAGAGACGCTAACAGTTCGCCAGCGATCTCGATCCGGATAAGAGTGTCCTTTGCTTGAATACCAGTACCCTGGCTAACTGTCAACTGGTCAAATCTTATATTACCAGTTAATCCCAGTAAATCTTGACCGATCTGGAAATCGCTAATAGTGTCTACTCCCCCACTAGAGGTCAGCACAAAAATATCGCGACCCTCACCACCTACAAGCGAATCATTGCCTACCCCACCATTGAGCAGGTCATCACCAGCACCACCCCTGACAGTATCATTTCCCAAGTCTCCAAAAACGGTGTCATTTCCCAAGTCCCCGGAAACTAAGTCATCATCTTTACCGCCGTGGACAACATCATTATCTTTACCGCCATAGACGGTATCGTTTCCTTGATTGCCGTTGAGAAAATCTTCGCCTTGATTGCCATTAATTAGGTCATTACCCTCACCGCCAAAGACAGTATCATTTCCCAAATCACCGAAAAGACTATCATCTCCCAAGTCTCCTAAAACCAGGTCATTATCCTTGCCACCTCGAACAAAATCGTTGCCTTTACCGCCGTAAAGAGTATCGTTTCCCTGATTGCCGTTGAGAAAATCTTCGCCTTGATTGCCATAGAGCAAATCATTACCTTGTCCGCCAAAAAGACTGTCATTTCCTAACTTACCGATTAAAACATCATTGCCTTGACGACCGACGATCGAATCGTTATTGTCAGTACCAATTAGGGTGTCATTGCTGCTTCCCTCAAGCGTGGGTGTCGGTGTTGGCGTGGGTGTCGGTGTTGGCGTTGGCGTGGGTGTTGGCGTTGGCGTGGGTGTTGGCGTTGGCGTGGGTGTCGGTGTTGGCGTTGGCGTGGGTGTCGGTGTTGGCGTTGGCGTGGGTGTCGGTGTTGGCGTGGGTGTTGGGGTTGGCGCTGCTAGTGGTGTCGGTGTTGGAGTGGGATTGGGTGTTGTGGTAACTGCATCTAACTGGATATCGAAGACACCGCCTGCTAGAGGAGGAGGTAGAGGGGGTGACAAATCATCATTGAATGAGCCGATATTGCCGTAGCCTACAATTTCCCAATTAATGATGCTGCCTCCTGCTGGAGATGCTTTAGCGTCGTGAATTGCATCACTTGACCAAGTAAAATTTGTACCAAGGCCACTCCAATCTATGAATTTATCATCTGCTTGTACTCCAACAAGTTTTGTCTCAAAACTGATATAGTTTCCTGGCTTGCCTAGTTGCAAAGTTCCAAGAGGTTGTGTAGGCGCATCAGTAAACAATAATTCGTTGGCGAAAGTATAGTATTTTAGGTCGTCAAGACCTCGCTTCGTATCTTTTCCCCAATAAAATACTTTGTCATCAACTGTAGGATTCTTTGGGGGATTGAAATCCGTATCTGGGTGTAACCAATACGTTTTAGTACCATCCAATTTTGTGAAGACGAAGTAGTTGTTGCTCCCAATTACCGGATCTGCAAAAGGGCTTATGGCAGGCAGTTTGCTAGTAGCCGAGATTGGATTACCGTCAGTATCGAAGACTGGATTTGTCCAGATTTCTGGATTCAAAAAACTTGGAAAGTAAGTGACGTTCTGTACCCAATTGAAGTGGTCAAATCCAAAAGCTTCAGCTACCTTATTTAAGGTAGGAGGGGTTGGAAGTGGAAGTTCTTTTCCTGGCTGAAATTTAGCCCAGATCTTTCTACCCTCACTAGGGTCAATTTCAACATTAACTGATTTGTTTAGAAGCTTAAGGGCATATCCAGGAAAGAACTCTGAGGTATTACCGTTTGGATCTGTCGCAGTTGCCGTAAAAACTGCATCTGCGTTTATTTCTGTAGAGGAAAAGGTTTTGGAAAAACCTTTTATATAGCCATTATCGTTGCTGAGGTTAACATTTCCTGAATGGTCTGTCGTTACATCGATAGAACCGATAAAAATTTGTGCCTGGTATGTTTCAAAATTAAATGGATCGTCTGGTCTAAATGGAGAACCTTGATTATCAGCGAAAAATTCTATTCGGTATGTAGTATTGGGAGCGCCATTAAGGTTTCCTTTGATAGAAATTTCACCGTTGTTCTGCGTGACAGAGGTCAGCACTGGATAATTTTGTAATTGATTAGCACCAGCGTCCCCATCCCCAAAATCATTGCGAGTAAAGCCATTGTTGTTTAAGTCAATCCCCGCTCCTTCATTTTGAAAGATTGAGTTGCCTAAAATGGCGTTACCTTGAGTGTTAATAAATCCCGTGTCAATGGCTACTCCAGCTTTGTTGTTATAAGCAATGGTGTTGCCTGTTCCTGCTTCTTTACCACCAATCAAGTTATCGCTAGTCAAGGCATCTATTAATATGCCATGTCCGGAGTTGCCTAAAGATTGCTTGCTATCACTACTTATGCCAATTTTATTGCTTTGTATTTGGTTGCCTGTTGACTTTCCAGTCAAAATTTCTACGCCGTTCTCCTGATTACCAGAAATAATATTATCTTTAATTTTGTTATTGGCAGAAAGATTTACAGTCACGCCATTGAAAACGTTGCCCAATGCTTTTGTGCCGCTGGTATCCGTGCCGATTTTATTCTTCTCAATTACATTACCGCCGTTACCTTCTAACCGAATTCCATCGCCGCTGAATCGATTGATGGTTAGTCCGCGTATGGTGCTGTTACCACCAGTGATAGTTAGCCCATGCGTATTGTCACCTGCATTACTACCGTCTATCTCAATGCCTGGTTGCGTTATTGCATCAATAATAACTGCATCAGTAATAGTTGGCAGGGCAGATTGCGGTTGAATTGTCAGCGCCCCGGTGGGAATATCGAATGTAATTGTATCTTTGCTAGACTTGGCGTTAGCAAATTGAATTGCCGCTCTAAAAGTAGTTTGTAATCCTGGTGTTGCTAGGTCAACATCAGCAACTCCGTCATTTGGGTTTGCATCAGCCTCATCGCCTGTTGAATTGACTACTAATATTCCCCCTAACTTTAGGTTCTCAATGTAGCCAGAGCCCGGTTGATTGGTTGGTACAAAAATGCCATTTTCGTTCTCAATCATCGAATAAAAATTTAAAATTGTCAGGTCATCAGCTTTGTTCGCTTTCCCATCTTTGTTAAGGTCTACTATGAGTGAGGAGTCTTCTTGCACTGCACCAGTAGTACCTGCTGCCAATCCCCAGGAAATGGTAACTTCTGGAGAGCCTTCACCTTGTTCGTAGATGGTAAGTGCATCATTAGTGCCATCCCAATCATTAATAATGCTGCCAGCAGGGTTATTAAATAGTTTATAAGTATCATTTCCATAGCCACCTTGGAGGATATAAGGATTGATATTATTCTTATCACCGACACCCGATAGGCTAAGAGTGTCATCACCCTTATCACCACCCTCATCACCTATGAGTGTATCTTTGCCACCCCCACCTTCGAGATAGTCGTTTCCTAAACTACCGCTAAGATAGTCACTGCCTTCCCCACCCCATAGAGAATCACTATCCCATCCGCCCCAAAGGATGTCATTACCCTCTTCGCCCCATAAGGAATTACTGCCCGATGAGACAGAGATCGTGTCATGGCCTGCGCCACCCCATAGCAGGTTGCTACTGGAAGACTCCATAAGAGCAATACCGGCGATGGGTTCGTCAGAAAGTCTATCATCTCCGTTTCCACCCCAAAGGGTATCATTGCCATCCTGACCTTTGAGGGTATCATCGCCCTCTTCACCTCGAAGTTCGTCATCGCCGTACTCTCCTTCGAGGTAGTCATTACCAATACCGCCATAAAGCCGATCGTCGCTATATCCAACCAAATAATCGTAGTTATTAGAACGTCCTCCCTTTAAAATGTCATCACCGTCCCCGCCTTGGATAACATCATCACCGTACCCACCTTCGAGGTAGTCATTGCCAGAACCGCCATCAAGTAAGTCATTGCCCATTGGTCTAACAGTGCTGTCCCCGCCGACGATGCCGCCGCCAAAGTATGGTTCACTATCTCCCAGTAGCGTGTCATTGCCATCGCCACCATCAAGGGTATCGTCCCTATTTCCACCATCGAGGTAGTCATTACCGGCTTCACCTGATAGGTAATCATTGCCGTCTCCACCTTCGATACAGTCGTCACCAATTCCGCCTACGAGGTTATCTGGATCGTTGGTTCCCTTGATGTATGCCATAATTTATCCTTTTTAAAATTGCCTAAATTTTCAGGAAAGATTTACAAAAATTCCAACCGAAGTCTTTACTTTTGTAATAGTTTCTACAGATCGACGAAAAGTAGGAGGCTTTTGTCAGCTTTCGAGATTTCTTGTGGATAAAAAGTGTCTTCTGATATAACAACTAACAGCCTTTGGGGTTTGACTTTTTAGCCGATGGGCGATCGCACTTCGCCATCACTACTAGAACAAGAGCGTCGCCTGTATTGTTGATGAACGCAGCAGGGTAGATTATAAGAAGCGATCGCCCTTTTCCTACTAAGTAATTAAGAATTTTCAATGGTAAACTAGGGTTGCTTCTTACTAGCACCTCTATTTTTAACTTTACTCAATGTCTTCAGAATCCCATCTTTTTTGCGCTACATCTAAGTAAAGAGAATTGGCAATTTCCAAATTATCTTTAGCAAGTTTAGGAGTAATAAAGTCTATTGCATTTAACGACCCAATTCTTGGCGAAGAAGATCGAAAATTTAATGCGTTAAACACCGGCCAAGGTCTTGCTGCTATTTGCAATAATTTAAAGAATGGAGTTATATTTTGCGCGTCGATCAACTTAAAAATCTGCCCTGTTTCCGCTCTAACAGCAAATTTTGCTCGAGCATTACCTAAGCTTATTCCCTGTAATGTTACATCTCCTTCAGCCGATAATTCAATTTTAGATTGGGATGAGTTAGAAATCATAATTGTTGCATTGGGACTACGAATTAATTGAGTAATAACTACCCATCCTGATTTCCAATTGCCGTCTTGGTAGGCTTGACGAATGTCTTTTTCGAGTTTAACCAAGTCGTCAATAAATGGCTCGAAACTCTCTTCTGCCTGAATTATGAAAGCCCCTTCTTTGCTGAATTCAATTCCTATTCCTGCTTGACCTTGTGGGATATTGGGTAAGTTTGGGTTTAATTGACCAGCAACTTTAATCACCCTAGACACCCCTGATTCGGAAACGTACTCAATTTTAGTAGAATCGTGGTCTGGGGATTCTTTAAATGAAATTCCCAAGTTTTCGAGTGATGTTACCTTATTAAAAAGATTCCCCGTTAAAAAACCTACATCTCCTAGCTGAAATTTTGTACTTGGTAGCCAAGCAGCATAGTAGTTGTTAAGCTGCTTCTTGATTCCGTTGACGTAAACTTCTTGTGGTGTTCCCATGTTTTTTACCTTTATGATGGGGAGAATTTTTATTTTCTGTCTCGCTCGATCGTCTTTTCTTTATCCAACTGACACAAGAGCGAAACCAAATTCAGTAGACCGAACATACCAATCTTTTTCAACTGACACAAGGGCGATCGCTATCTATTATTCCAAATAACAAAGACGCGATCTCACCTACCCATCTCTGCTGACCTAACAACAAATGCAAGTTTGCTTCAAGTGAACAAACTACTAAGAGCGTATTCTTGTAATTGTCCATTGATTGTCATATCCAGCATCACCACCGCCAGGATTACATCGATAAACTTCGACTGGTGCCCCAGCCCAATGATCGTCTACTCCTACGACTCCTAAGCACAGACCAGTAACCCTATTTCTGATGTGACTATATCCATTTCCTAAACTCTTAATTGTCCATTGATTGTCATTCCCAGCATCACCACCACCGGGGTTACAGTGGTAAACCTCAACCCTTACCCCAGGCCCATGACCATCTACTCCTAGTACTCCTAAGCACAGACCAGAAACCTTATTTATGATGTGACTGTATCCATTTCCTAAATCTTTAATTGTCCATTGATTGTCATTCCCAGCATCACCACCACCGGGGTTACAGTGGTAAACCTCAACCCTTGCTCCAGGCCCATGACCATCTACTCCTACGACTCCTAAACAGAGATTGGAAACTCTGTTTTTTAGAAAGAAACGTGATTGCCTCTGTGCTTGAGCCTCGACTCTGGATAGTGAAAAGGCTAAAAAAGCAATCGAAATTAAACTAAGTAGAATTTTTACTTGTCTTTGCATAATTAAAATCATGTCAGGCAAACCTACCGTGAATCAGTAATAACTCGGATGCGGCAATCGCGTCTGTGATAAAAAGTTATAAATAGTTATATCCTGGATGCAAATTCCAGCAAATATTTAGGTATAATTGCTACCATCTTAGATTTGGGTACGCGAGCTTGTAAGTTGTAACAGCAAGTTAAAATTGTTAAATTTTTATTAAAATAAATGACGATCGACGAAGCACTTCTTTTCCTAGACTCAGTTCTTAAACGAGAGCATCTCAACGATGTTCACATACTGGTATTGCGTCAGACTTGGGAAGGACGCTCTTATCCACAGATTGCCAAAAGCGCTGGTTATGATGCCGAATATATTAAGTTTGTTGGCTTTCAGTTATGGCAAGTTCTCAGTCGGGTATTCGGAGAAAAAGTTACTAAGAGTAACGTTCAGTCAGTTCTACGACGGAAAGCACAACAAGCACAAGTAAATGTGGAACTACCAAATAGCCAACTGGTTATTAACAATATAAACGCACAAATTCATCAAACTGGAGAAATCGCAGAGCGAGTTGCAAATGACGTAAGAAAAGTCAAGAAATCCATTGATTGGGGAGAAGCAATAGATGTTTCCGTTTTTTATGGACGTGCCGAAGAATTAGCATTATTAGAACAGTGGTTAATTGTCGATCGCTGTCGTTTAGTGACGCTATTGGGGATGGGTGGAATTGGCAAAACCTCTCTCTCTATAAAGTTAGCAGAAAGCATCCAAGAACATTTCGATCGCATTATCTGGCGCAGTCTCCGCAATGCTCCATCAATCCTCGATTTATTGACAGAATTGATCCAATTTCTCTCGAACCAACAGGAAACGAATTTACCGGAAACTGTCGATGCTAGAATTTCGCGACTGATGCACTATCTGAAACAGCATCGGTGTCTTTTAATATTGGATAACGTCGAGGCAACTCTACAGTCAGGCGATCGCACGGGTCGTTATCGAGAAGGATATGAAGAATACGGTCAACTTCTGCGCTGCGTAGCCGAAATAAACCATAAAAGTACCCTGCTACTAACCAGTCGAGAAAAACCTATCGGTTTAGCTGCTAAAGAAGGCAAAAATTTGCCCGTTCGTTCATTACAACTGACAGGTTTAACAACCCCAGAAGCACGGAAAATTTTCCAAGGTATCGGGGTTTTTCAAGGGTCAGACTCCGAATGGGATATTGTGGTATCCCACTATGCTAGAAATCCCTTAGCCTTAAAAATGGTCGCTCCAGCCATCCGCGACTTTTTTGAGAGTAACCTGCACAAATTTTTAAAACTTTTAGATCGAGGAGTTTTAGTATTTGATGATATTCGCAACCTATTAGACCGACAATTCAATCGTTTATCAGATTTAGAAAAAAATATTATGTATTGGCTGGCGATCGAGCGATCGCCCGTCTCGCTGGGAGAATTGCAACAAGATTTACTATTAAAATTAACTATCCAAGAATTACTAGAGGCTTTAGGTTCTCTCGTTAGACGTTCTCTCATTGAAAAAACCTCAGACGGCTACACTCAACAACCCGTTGTGATGGAATACACTATAGAACGATTAATCGAACAAGTCTGCGTTGAGATAATAACCAGCGAAATCGATCTTTTCAGAAGCTTGAGTCTTCTTAAAGCTACAGCTAAGGAATACGTCAGAAATACCCAAATTCGTCTCATTCTCAATCCCCTTGCCGAACGGCTGCTTTCTAGTTTTGCAAACCAGCAAAAATTAGAAAATCAACTCGAGCAAATTCTCTCGTTTCTGCATGGTAAAACAACGCTAAAAACTGGATATATAGCGGGTAATATTATTAATATATTGCGTCAGATGCAGACAGATTTAAGCGGTTGGAATTTTTCTAATTTGACCGTTTGGCAAGCTTATTTACCGGATACAAATTTGAAGCAAGTCAACTTTGCTGGTGCCGATCTAGCTAATTCTGTTTTCGCCGAAATTCTGGGCAGTGGTTTATCAGTGGGTTTTAGCCCGGATGGAAAACTTTTAGCAATGGGCGATACAAATGGTGAGATTCACTTGTGGCAAATGCCAGAAGCTCGGCTGCTGAAAACTAGCAAAGAATATGGCAACATTGTGTTATCAGTCGCTTTTAGTCCAGATGGCAAGATACTTGCTACTGGCGGTAGTAATGGGACGATTTGTTGCTGGGATGTTAGTAGTTGGTCTATCTGTCAAATATTGCAGGGAAATACTAGCGCTGTGCTGGGAGTTGCTTTCAGTCCAGATGGCAAGATTCTTGCTAGTAGCATCGCTGATGGGACTGTGCATTTTTGGGATTGGAGTAATGCAAAATGTGTCCTAACATTGCAAGCCCACAAAGGTCAGGCGTGGTCGATCGCATTCAGTCGAGATGGTAAAATTTTAGCAAGTGGCGGTGATGACAAAACGCTCAAACTGTGGAATGTCAGTACGGGACAATGCCTAAAAATATTTCAGGGTAATAGCGGTCAGATTCCATCAGTTGCTTTCAGTCCGGATAGTAGAACGCTAGCTAGTGGGGGTGATGATTCTTTGATACACCTCTGGGATATTAGCACGGGTGAAGTTTTTAGTATTTGCTCTGGACACGCACAGATAGTGCTGTCTGTTGCCTTTAGTCCTGACGGTCAGATATTAGCAAGTTGCAGCGAAGACCGCATCGTGAGATTATGGGAGGTGGCATCGGGTCAGTGCCTAAAAGCACTACAAGCACACACCAGTCGGGTTTCATCTGTCGCGTTTAATCCTGATGGTAAAACTTTAGCTAGCACTGGTGAAGACTGCACGCTGAGACTTTGGGATGTTAAAACAGGTCAATGTCTGAAAACAGTATCTGGGCAAAGTAATCCAGTAAATTCGGTAGTTTTCTCACCCGATGGTCAAACTTTAGTTAGTAGCGATCGCGCTGTGAGAGTATGGGATATCAAAACGGGGCAGTGTCTTAAAAGCTTGCAGGAAAAACACACTTATCGGTTGAAAGCTATTGGCTTAAGTCTGGATGGTCGTCTGCTTGCAAGTGGCTCTGGCACTAGCGTAAAGTTATGGGATGCTGCGATCGCTCAATGCCTAAACATTTTACAGGGTCATTCTGCTTGGGTTTGGGGAGTTGCCATCAGTTCGGACGGTAAGACATTGGCAAGTTTCAGTGCCGACCAAGCTATAAAACTATGGGATATTAGTACCGAGAAATGTCTTTATACTTGCACCGAACATGAGAGTTGGGTGTTGGGATTTGCTTTTAGCCCTTTAGGTCATATCCTGGCTTCTGCTAGTGCCGATAATACGGTGAAGCTATGGGATATCACTACAGGAAAAGTCTTGAGAACTTGTACCGGACATACGGATTGGGTTTGGTCTGTTGCCTTTAGTCCTGACGGTAATATCCTGGCAAGTAGCAGCGGTGACAATACTATAAAGTTTTGGGATATTAATACCGAAGAATATCTGAAAATCCTACAGGGACACGACGGCATTGTGTCATCTGTCGCGTTCAGTCCTGATGGTATACACTTGGCGAGTGGCAGTCACGATCGAACTGTACGAGTGTGGGATGTTAGCACAGGTAGATGCTTGCAAATTCTTGCAGGACATGACAATTGGGTATGGTCAGTTGCGTTTAGTCAAGATGGTCAAATACTTGCTAGTGGTAGTCAAGATGAGACGATTAAGGTTTGGGATGCAGTAACGGGTGAGTGCATTAAAACTTTGCCTGTTCCCAAACCTTACGAAGGGATGAATATTACAGGAGTTACTGGTTTAACCGAGGCGACTATTGCGACGCTCAAATCACTGGGGGCAGTTGAGGAAAAGTAGAGCTGTCCGTGCCTAACTTACCCTACGATTAAATAAGTTTTTATTATCATCTCAACAACTGCTAGATTTTCTACCGCAGATGAACGCAGATAAACGCAGATGTATATATAGATTGATCTTTTGGTAGGTTTTGATGGCAAAAGTCGTTACATTTATTTATAATTACGAATAACCTAGCGATCGCACAAAATTTCCAGTCATAGCAACCGCCAGGGTGGTTAGGGTATCCTAAAATGCCAGAACCAATTCACAGCAAGCATTTCAATGAGTGACTTTTGACTTTTGACTTTTGCTATATGATGCTTCGTCCCAATCAACGCACTAAGCTAGACGAAACGAGCGATAATCTGTTTTATTCTTTCCCGCGTTTTGTCACTCACGTAGATGAAGGTTTTATCCAACAGCTAACAGACTTGTACCGGGAACGGCTTAAACCTAACACTCGCATTTTTGATATGATGAGCAGTTGGGTTTCTCATCTACCAGATGATGTAGAATTCGCTCATATCGAAGGACACGGGATGAACGAAGAGGAATTGGTACGCAATTCTCGCTTGCATCATTACTTTGTCCAAAATCTGAACGATAACCCCAAATTTCCCTTACCCGATGCAGATTTTGATGCTGTTCTCAACTGCGTTTCCGTTCAATATCTGCAATATCCAGAAGCGATATTTTCCGAAATTCACCGCATTCTCAAACCCGGTGGAATCGCGATTTTCAGCTTCTCGAACCGGATGTTTTATCAAAAAGCAATTGCGGCGTGGCGGGATGCTTCGGAAGCGGCGCGAGTGGAAATGGTAAAAAGCTATTTTCGATCGGTTCCCGGATTTACCGAACCGGAAGTTATTAGCCGAGTGTCCGCAGCGCCTACTATTTTACAATGGATGGGTGTCGGCGGTGGCGACCCCTTCTACGCTGTTATCGCTCACAAAGCTGCTAGCTAAAAGGGAAAGGGAGAAGTTTTCGGTGCGACTCTGCGCCTGCGATCGCACCGACATCACCCTTGTTTAACAAATTTTTACAAAAATACTTCTGCCTAGCGACAGTATTAGGTATAATTCACAGGAAGATTTTGGTCTGAGGAGTTGACAATCACAAATTCGCCAATTTTTCATCCTGGCGGAGGAAGTCTAACAGCCTCCAGTCCGCTTAACCCTAGCAGCTATGACGCAGTTGTAATTGGCGGCGGCTTTTTTGGTTGCAGAATTGCTTTGTATCTCAAAGAACATTTAAACAAAGTCCTAATTCTCGAAAAAGAAGCCGATGTTCTGCAACGCGCATCTTATGCAAATCAAGCTAGAGTTCACAACGGCTATCACTACCCGCGTAGCATATTGACCGCTTTGCGATCGAGAGTTAATTTTCCTCGATTTGTCAGCGAATATCGCGAATGTATCGATAGCAGCTTTGATAAATATTATGCGATCGGCAAAATAACTTCCAAAGTCACAGCCAATCAATTTAAAACATTTTGCCAACGCATCGATGCTTTTATAGAGCCAGCACCAACCGACATCAAAAAGCTTTTCAACAGTAACTTAATCGAAGATGTTTTTTACACAAAAGAATATGCTTTTGATGCCGTGAAGCTAAAACATAGAATGCTGAATGACATCGAAACGGCAGGCGTTAAACTTAGATTTAACTCAAAAGTTGTCAAACTCCAAAACGCCGATAATACAGGTATTAAAATTTTTATAGAATCGTCAGATAACCAAGATGTAATTACAGCGAAATACGTTTTTAACTGCACTTATTCATCTATTAATCATATACTCGATCGTTCAAATTTACCGACAATTCCGCTCAAGCATGAATTAACTGAAATGGCATTAGTTGAAGTTCCCGATCCGATTCGCCATCTCGGTATTACAGTTATGTGTGGGCCATTCTTTTCCATCATGCCTTTCCCAGCACGAGGACTGCATACCCTCAGTCATGTTCGCTACACCCCTCACTGTTTTTGGAAAGATGAAGATGCTGATGTAAAAACAGTTAACCCTAAAAGCGGACACAAAACTAACTACCCATACACGATCAAAGATGCCGAACGATATATACCAATTCTGAGAGAATGTCAGTATGTCGATTCTATCTGGGAAGTGAAAACAGTTCTGCCGCAAAGCGAGGTAGATGATAGCCGACCGATTTTATTTAAAAAACATCACGGATTAAAAAACTTGATTTGTGTATTGGGTGGTAAGATTGACAATATTTATGATGTTCCCCCTGAACTTAAGTTTATGGAACTAACAGGAGGCGTAATCTAATGGCTACCTATGATTGTTTTGTTTCGGTAGTTGCTCCACTTTCTAGCGACGCAAGAATTGTTAAGCCTTTTGTCACCGAAGTAATGCAAGTATTGCGAGACAATTACGCCAACTACGAACTGGTTTTAGTCAATGATGGCTCTGAAGATGATACCGCCGAACAAGTGTGCGGTCTTTTAAAAGAATACGAATGTATCCGATTGCTTAATCTCTCCAGAAGTTTTGGTACTGATGTGGCTATATCTTCTGGTTTAGATTCGGTAATCGGAGACTTTGTAGTGGTCATGCTTCCCGAATCTGACCCGCCAGATTTGCTTCCGGATTTAATTCAACAAGCTCGACTCGGTTACGATATAGTCATCGGAATTCGCAATAATCGCTCAGGCGAACCTCTGTGGATGAGAGTCGGTGCTAAGCTATTTTACTTGTCTTGCAAAAGTATCTTTAAAATACCGCTGATCGAAAATGCGACGCAGTTTCGCGTATTAAGTAGAGCAGTTGTCAATGCCATTATTCAAGTAAATGACAAGTATCGCTATTTACGCCTACTCAGTTCTTATGTAGGTTATCGAAGGAAAACCTTTACTTACGAACAAATCAGAAGGTATAGAAGACCGAAACTAAAAAGTTTTCTGGAAACAGTCGATATTGCTTTACAGGTAATTGTGGTTAACTCGGTGCGACCGCTGCGATTTGCCAGTTACTTAGGTCTGCTGGCGAGTATTTTCAATATCCTATATATGGGTTACATTGCTCTGGTTTACTTATTTAAAGACCGCGTTGCTGAAGGATGGGTAACTTTATCATTTCAAAATGCGATCGCCTTTTTTTGCATCTCGATCGTACTGACTATTTTGTCCGAGTATATCGGCTTTATATTTGACCGATTAAAGGGATGGCCGGCATATTATATCGCAGAAGAAAAGAATAGCTCAGTTTTAATTGCCGATCGCGATCGCAGAAATATCGTGAAAAACTCAGACAATATCCAAGTTTAGATGTAAAATACCCAAATGCTCGACAAAAATATTGTGCCATATCAACCAAACTGGGAAATTCCCAACCACACAATAGATGAGTTATTCCCCAAGCGCAGTCGCTACTGTGTCTGCATTCCCGTCATCAACGAGGGATTAAAGATTCGCACTCAGCTAGATCGGATGAGAGCAATTTCTAAAGATTTTGATGTTATTATTGCTGATGGCGGTAGCACCGATAATTCCCTCGCTTTAGATGTCATATCCGAATTGGGTGTACGGACATTGCTAACCAAGCAAGACACTGGTAAACTGAGCGCTCAAATGCGGATGGCTTTTGCCTACGCCATGCAGCAAGGATACGAAGGCATCATTACTATTGATGGGAACAATAAAGATGATCCGGAAGCAATTACTACTTTCGCACAAGCACTTGATGCGGGTTTCGATCACATCCAAGGTTCCCGTTTTATCAAAGGGGGAAAAGAAGTTAATACGCCTTGGGTACGCTTATTTGCTATCAAGTTAATTCACGCTCCTTTAATTAGCCTTGCCGCCGGATTCCGATACACCGATACCACAAATGGATTCCGCGCTTACAGCCGCAACTTCTTATTAGATCCCAGAGTAGCACCTTTTCGGCAAGTATTTTCAGGTTACGAACTGCACTACTACTTGGCAATTCGATCGGCTCGTTTGGGTTTTCGGGTAAAAGAACTGCCAGTATGCCGGCGATATCCATCCAAAGGGCCAGTTCCTACTAAAATTAGTCCCATCAAGGGAAATATAATCGTGATGAAAACCTTGCTCAAAGCTTGTCTGCATAAATACAATCCACCTGCCACAAACAATAACTAAAAAAGAGGCGATCGATGAGTAATGCGCTGATAGGATACACGGGGTTTGTCGGGGGTAATTTAATTAATCAACATCAATTTGACGACCTGTACAACTCTAAAAATATTGAATCTATCGCTGGAAAAAATTTTGACTTTCTTGTTTGTTCTGGCGCACCAGCCGTTAAGTGGTTAGCCAATAAAGAGCCAGTCAAAGATGCAGAAAACCTCGCTCGCTTAATGAACTGTCTGGGTCAGGTATCTGCCAAAAAAGTTGTTTTGATATCCACAGTCGATGTCTATCCGGTTCCTATTGAAGTTGATGAAGCAACAGAAATTGATACCCAGGATTTGCATCCCTATGGCAAACACCGACTGCAATTAGAACAATTTGTCACAGAACGGTTTGATACTTTGGTTATCCGGTTACCCGGTCTGTTTGGAGACGGTTTGAAAAAGAATATCGTTTATGACTTTATTCATAAAAACAACGTTGACCAAATCCACAAAGATAACGTATTTCAATTTTATAACCTCGCGCATCTCTGGCAGGATATTCAAACAGCCTTGACAAACAATTTGAAATTAGTGAATTTGGCGACTGAACCTACCAGCGTTGCAGAAGTTGCCAAAAAAGTATTTGAAATTGACTTTATTAACGAACCTCACAATCGTCCAATCAAGTACGATATGAGGACTGAATACGCGCATTTGTTTGGTGAATCTGGCATATATGCCTACACCAAAAATAGCGTTTTGACCGAAATGAAAGAATTTGTATCAAAGCAAAGTTCTGTCGTCAAGAGTTAATCGCAGCCATGAAAATAGCCATTTCTAACATAGCTTGGCAAGTACAGGAAGAGGAAGCGATCGCTAACCTCATGCAGAATCTCAACATCAAAGGTGTAGAGATCGCTCCCACCAAAAATTGGCCATCGCCATTAACAGCGAGCGATTCGGAAATAGCCGCTTACAGGAAATTTTGGGAAAGCCGAGATATTGAAATCGTCGCCATGCAAGCTTTGCTTTTTGGCAGACCCGACCTCACCATTTTCCAGTCAGAACAAAAGCGACAAGAAACTTTTGAATATTTGTCAGGTATTATCCAATTGGGTAGCAAGTTTGGCGCAAAGGTACTTGTGTTTGGTTCTCCCAAAAACAGAAGTATTGGCAAGTTACCACCCCAACAAGTTCAACAAATTGCCAAAGAATTTTTCTACGGTTTGGGTGAAGTAGCATCGAAAAATGGCGTTTTCTTTTGTATCGAACCAAATCCTCCCGTCTACGGTTGCGATTTTATCAACACTTCCACTCAAGGATTAGAACTCGTCAATACTGTTAACAGCGATGGTTTTGGTTTGCACTTAGATGCAGCTGGAATGACCATGAGTGGGGAGGCGATCGCAGGTGCGATCGAACAAGCATTTAAGCGTGTGTGCCACTTTCATATTAGCGAGCCTAATTTAGGCCAAATTGGTACTGGAGGAGTGGATCATCAACTTTTTTCGCACACCTTGTCTGAACTTAACTATCAAGGTTGGACATCGATTGAAATGAAAACTCAAAATCCAGATGCAAATATTACCAATGTAGAACAAGCTCTACAAATAGCTATTCAACATTATAGTTGACGTTGGCATCGACTTTTTCTTAAACACTATCTAGAATTAACAATGTCAAGCGAGAACAAACCTCAAAATTTAAAGATATTCGCCATTTTTGCGGTAGCAGTAATATCATTTCTGATTCTCATACCTATTTTCGATAACTTACAGATACCCCTTGGTGCCAATAAAACCGGATTGGTTTCCCTAGCCACTACTAAAAATATTAGTCCTTACACTAACTACATCAGATTTCTGATTTTCCTCGCCGTTCCATTTTTAATCGCCACTATCGCCGTCACTAGAAATCAAAATTTCGTAGAACGGCAATGGCAATTTATCAAAAAAGGAGCCAATTTTTTAATAAATACAAGATTTTATTTAGTTATATCATTTATTTTACTTTTATCTTGGGCAATCAACAGAACCTATGGTTATTTAGCATTTCCATTAGAAGATACCTTTCACGAAGGTGAATATCTAGGATTTTTACCTAATTTTCTTACGCAAACCAAACCGTTTTTAAGTACATTCATGATTCACGGTTTTGGTATGAATGTGTTTCCCAGCTTAATCGCCAGCAAGCTAGCAACTCACTCCAATATCATTGCCTTAACTCGCTTGATTAGGATGACTCTAGGTTTTTTGACCTACTTAGTTTGTTTTTGGCTGATTGGGGAAATTATCTCATCGGTAAAACTCAATATTCCCAGACGAAATATATTTATTATCTACTGTGCAATTTTTACTTTTTTTGATGGTTTCATCTTTGAAATTGCCAAAGGTATCCACCAAGGTAGAGATTTGTACTTGTTACTGCAAATAACCTTAACTTTGAGATTTTTTCGGCAGGCTCTATCCAGTAAGTTAAGTAGAACAGAAATGTTGATCTTGCCAACACTTATAGGATTATCTATACCCGTAAGTATTCTCTACGTGTACGATCGAGCCGTTTATTTTATCGCCATCTACGCAGTTTGTTGCGCTTTAACACTTGTTCTGGATAAAAAGTTTTCTAGAGCTTGGTTGAGTAATTCTGGTTTAGGTCTACTCAGTTCTGCAATAGCTTTAGTTATTATACTCGGCTTCGATCAAGTATCGGCTTTATTATCGCAAATAGCTTACTGGGCGCGTTATGGCAGATACATGACGTTTATTGCTATGCCGTCTTTTAGTTTAGAAAATTTACCGATTTGGCGTCCTTTTATATTTTTGATTTTAGTGATTATTTTGGGAGCAATTTATTTGTTTGTAGAATATCAAAATAATCCCAAACTCAAAGAACTTTGCGAACAAAACTGTTTGCTTATTATCCTGTTATTTTCATCTTTAATATATGCCAGAATTGCTCTAGATAGGAGCGATTACGGTCATGTTGCTCCAGGCGCACTCATGACTGTATTCTTGTTGGCTTACCTGAGCGTACATTTATGCAAAGACCAAATTAATAATTTTAAAACAACACCCCATAAGTTAGCAACTTTGGTTATAGTTTCACTGGCGGTGTTAAGTCCATTTTTCAATCCCTATATCGCTTATCTTACGGTTGATGGAATGCAAAAATCATACCAAATACCGGATGAAAAAATTATCAAAAATGATTATTTACAAGCATACAAAACATTGCAGCCCGAAATAGAAAAATTATCGTGTTTTTATGGTCTTACATCAGAAGGTTTTTGGTACTATTTGTTTCAAAAACCTTCTTGCTCTAAGTTTAGCTATGCTTACTATGCCCACCCTCCCGTAGCTCAAGCTCAAGTCGTTAGCGATATCGATCGACAAAAACCAAAACTAATTTTAATGAGCAATGATGCTTCGTCTAATGCCATAGATGGCATCCATGTTTCTGAGGGAGCTTCGATAATTTATCAATATTTCTTAGATAAATACAAACCATACATTGCTGTTGGCTCTCATTGGTTTTGGCAGCAGCGCAATCAGAATTTTACTTTTATCAAAACACAAGCAAATATCCGTAATGGTTATATAGATACACCAGTGCCTGAAAAGATTAAAAGAAGAAATACCTTAGCGCTGAGTGGATGGGCCATATTGCCCAAACAAGGACGATCGGCTGATGCAGTTTATATTACCTACGGCGAACAAAATAAGCCGATCGCAGTTGCCAGAGTAAACGTTCCCAGACCAGATGTAGCTAAAACTTTAGCTAATAATGCTTATACCCAATCTGGGTGGAACCTCTTAATTCCCACCAAAATTTTACCAAAAGGTAATAACCTCGTGAGAGTTTGGAGTTACGATACAAAAAGCGAACAGCTCCATCAAATCGGCCAAGACATCAATATTAACCTCGTTGATTGAAGTCGTATTAGCGGCGAATGGGAATTTGCACAACAAATTCAGCCCCTTTTCCTGGTACAGAAATACACTCGATTTTGCCAGCGTGTTTTTCAACTACAATTTGATACGTAATTGACAGTCCCAATCCAGTTCCCTTGCCGACTGGTTTTGTAGTAAAAAATGGATCGAACAACTTGTGGCGTATTTCTTCAGTTATGCCAGGGCCATTATCTATAATACTTATTTGCACCGAATCGTTAGCAACTTCTGTGCGAATGCAAATTGTAGGGATGCTCTCTTTTAACGTTTCTACTCCCGCAAATTTCAAATGTTCGATCGCATCAATGGCGTTACTCAGGATATTCATGAATACCTGATTGATTTGGCCTGGGTAACACTCGACAAGCGGCAGTTTTCCATAGTTTTTATCCAACTTAATACTGGGGCGTGCCGCGTTTTCTTTGAATCGGTGTTGCAAAATCAGCAAGGTGTTATCGATACCTTCGTGAATGTCAACAGGTTTCATTTCCGCTTCATCCAGACGGGAGAAGTTACGCAGCGACAAAACAATCTGACGAATGCGGTCTGTCCCTACTTTCATTGAAGATAGCAATTTGGGCAGGTCTGTTAATAAGAAATCGAGATCGATCTCTTCAATTTTGTCTTCGATCTCTTTGACAGGTTTGGGATAATATTGTTGATAAAGTTTTACCAGACTGAGCAAATCTTGAATATATCCAGTGGCATGGTTGATATTTCCGTGGATAAAACTAACCGGGTTATTAATTTCGTGAGCGATCCCGGCAACTAGCTGTCCCAAGCCGGACATTTTTTCGCTTTGAATCAGTTGAGCTTGAGTTTGTTGCAATTTTTGCAGCGCTTGGGCAATTTGTTCTGCTTGCGCTTGGGCAATTTTAGTAGCTTTTTGACTTTGGGCGTAAAGTTCGGCTTGGTTAATTGCGATCGCCAGTTGATCCGTCACCGCTTGCAGCAATTCCACTTCGCTGTCGCGCCAAGGACGGAAACCTTTAGTATGACTGCAATTGACTATACCAATTTGACCAAATTGCGTCTTGAAAGGCAGATCCAGCATAGAAGTGTGGCCCAAAAAACGCAACACCTGCTGCAAAATCGGATCGGTTAGAGTTTCTACATCGTCAGCACGGATTATTTCTAAGTTCAAAAGCTTCTCCACCAACGGGCTAAACTGTTCTTGAAGCGGATACACACCAATCCTACTTTCTAGATCCGGATGCTTAGCTTCCTTGACAATTTCCCACATTATACTTTCATTTTCCCCGTTTACGGAAGGAACAAAGCGAAGCCAAATAAAAAGGCATCGATCGATCTGTAACAGCTTGCCGATCTCCTGTACTGCTGTTTCCAAAATAGTGTCCAGATCGAGGGAGTTGCGGATCTGACTTGCTAGCCGATTAATCAATTCTTCCTGCTGGGCGAGTTCTTTGTACCGCGCTTCCGACTGCCGTAGGGCATCGTTTGCCCGCACGCGATCGGTGATATCCTCAAGTAGCGCCACGAAATAATCGATCGACCGATCCGATCGACGCAGGCAGCGAACCAAAATGTTAGTGTAAATTATGTCACCATCAGAGCGAATATACCTTTTTTCCAAAGAATAAGCATCAATTTCACCTTTTAACACGCGATTGTAGTGATTTAGGTCAACTTCCAAATCTTCCGGGTGCGTCAATTGCGCCCAAGTTGTGCCGATCAATTCATTTCGAGAATAGCCGAGAAGTTCGCAGAAAGTATCGTTGACTTCAATCCAACCTTTTTCGGGCGAGGTGATCGCTACACCGATGAACGACAGTTCAAAATAACTGCGGAAGCGTTCTTCGCTTTGGCGCAATCTTTCCTCCGCCAACTTGCGATCGCTAATATCAAAAGAAAGGCCAACAACGCCGCACAAAATACCTCTTTCATCGTGAATTGGCGAATCAGTCACCAGTACCGGGAAACTCCTGCCGTTGCGATGGCGCACCATAAATTCCCCCGACCAACTTTCGCCTGTACTCAACTGCGACATCAATTCGGCTGCTTGTGTTTGAGAAAGTTCAGATGGGATCAGTTCCACTATGTCGCGACCTAACGCTTCTGCTGCTGACCAGCCATAGAGTTTTTCGGCAAATTGGTTCCAATAACTAACAATTCCCTTTAAGTCCGTGGCAATCACAGCTTGTTCCACAACATCCAACAACCGCGCCTGAAAGCGAATTTTCTCCTCTGCTTTTAAGCGTTCCCAAATCTCCATTTCTAGTTTTCGATTGGTTATTTCCAACTGTGCTGGACTCGGTAAAGCCAATGCTTTTGGAATCAAAGCCACCAGCATAACAGCAGTATATAAAGATACCGCAGCCGTCAGAGCTTTAACTAAACCGGATATCCAATAATGGGGATGCCACAACGTCCACACTTCGATAACGTGAGTTGTACCGCAGGCAATAATGAAAGTGCCGAAAAGTAAAAAGATCCAATCAAACGGTAAATCTCGCCGTTGCCGCACAAAATATACCAACATCAGCGGAATGGAGTAGTAAGCCACAGCAATCAGGGAATCGGATATTATATGCAGCCATACCAGTCCTGGTTTCCACAGATAGCAATGGCCGTGCGGAATAAAGTTACTTGAAAATAGGGTTTGCCAGAATGCTGCCATAGAGAAATCCTATTTTGTAACGGTTTATGATTTCTGTTTTAGCCGTTATATTTTGTTTTGGCTAGAGATTGTCTGCTGTTTTAATTAGATAAATATCGTAAATATCAGATTAACTTCCAATTTATAATTAACGGCTTAAAGCCCTCGCTATAACTAAGCGATCGCACAACTGTTGATTTAATTTTTTCAGATAATATTATGTATTTTTCATTCTATCCCTATCTTTACGCCTCCCCAGCTTGCCAATACACAATCCTTGAGTGGGAATAGAGTAACTTACCGTTATTAATATTTTCAATTTCATTATAATATTAAAGATTGAGTAGAGATTGCAGATACTAAATTTTTGCTTTTCTATCTGCAATCTTCTTAAATGTGAAAATTTATGCAATTACTAATTACTCACTTTCCGCCAGAAGATTATCGATCTTTCTTTTATCACTCTGCGTCATCATAGATATTCTTGGAGCCGGAAAGGAATAATAATTGGTATTTTTCTTGATTAAATGTCGTGCAATACGCGCTCGCGTTATTACCCATCCACTTTTTCCAGAATTTGTTTGGTTTGTGCTAATAAATCATCGTGACAGTGACCGTTGCTAGCAACCAAGCAACCCCACTGATGCACATCTCCCCGATTGTATTTGAGAGCAGAACCATCCAAATAAGTAAATTTACCCCCAGCTTCCGTCAAAATCAGTTCGGGAGCCGCCATATCCCAGTCTTTTGGAGCAGATTTCCCAGAAAGAGATATGTAAATATCTGCTTGCTGTTCGATAATTGTAGCTATTTTGCAGCCTACGCTACCGACATATTTGAGATTTTTGGAAGGCAATTGCTGCAACAGATTATTGAAGCGATCGTCTCGGTGAGTGCGACTGACAATGATAGACAAATCTTCTAGTTTGTTGCGATCGGACACTCGCACTTGCCTTAATAATCCATCGCGAGTTTCCACGAAAGTACCCCCGCCTTTAGTTGCGTAGTATACCTTTTCTGTTTCCGGCCATGCCACCGCCGCCAGTACCGGACTTCCTTGATATACTAAAGCAATCTGAACAGCATATTCACCCGTCTTGTCAATAAAATCTCGCGTACCGTCTAAAGGGTCAACAATCCAAATCCAATCTTCCGGTAAAGGCGATGACAAGACTCCCTTAGACTGAAATTTATAGGTTTCTTCGCTTAAGTAGCCAAAATCTTGAGTTCCGAAAGCAGCTTGCAAGTTGTCCAAGATATAGTGGTTGACCGCTATATCAGCAGCAGTAACCGGCCCTTCTTTTTTATTTTCAATGTTCAGGTCACCGGTATGAGGTTCGCCGCGATAGTACGATCGCAGGATATCAGCTGCTCCCCAAGCGACTGAGCGAGCGATCGCAGCTACTTCCTCTAACCCTTCAAATCGGTTTTCGCCTAAATATTTTAATTCAGTCACGCTACAATTCCTTTACTATTTACAGATGGGTGGAGCCAATGCCCATAATAACCGTAAAATTGACGCTAAGGGCAAGTTGGGCGATATTTTTCGATCTTTACTGCTCCCCTGGCGCTAAAATTCACCTCTACAAGCTCAAACCTGATTCCATCCACCGACGAGTTCCAAAAAATTGACACGAATAGGAAGCAACCTTAGCCGCTGCTGCTAAAGCATCGGTAAAATTTTCCCGCAAAATGTAATGACAAAAAGCTCCGTGGAAAACATCCCCAGCACCCAGCGTATCCACCGCCTTAACTTTAGGAACCTCTATCCACCCAGCTTCACCCTGGCAAAAATACTGAATGGCTTCTTCTCCGTGGGTAATGGCAATATGTGAAATTCCCAGAGATGAAAAATAGCTAATAATCTCCTGCTCGTTTTGGCAGCCAGGTGGGTAAAAGTTAGCCGAACAAATCGCGTAATCCACGAAAGGCAATATCTCATCAAATCCAGCCTTCCAGCTGCCACCATCTATGACAACCGGAATCTTGTTTGCTTTAGCTAATTGTGAGATTGTTTTACCAATTTCCATTTGGTGACCGTCAATTAACACTATATCCATACCAAACGCAATATCTGGAGAAAGGCTTTCTTTGTGACCTTGGTATTTAGTCGCATTGATTGAGATCGCAGCCCTCTCCCCAGTTGCTTCGGCGACGATAATAGAAGATACTGGCGGCGGCTCCAACCTAGTAGGAGCCAAATCTTGTATATCGACTTTGCAGTGTTCTAAATCAGTGCGGATTAAGTTAGTAATCGGGTGAGAGCCGATCGCACCCAAAAGCGTGGCTCGATCGCCCAAATAGCTAAAACTTACTGCTGCATTCGTCGCTGGGCCACCTGCTGCAACTGTATAGTCAGATGCCACAATTTTTTGGTTCCTATTTGGATAACCCTCCGTTAGATAGAGGAAATCTAAAGTTAGCAGTCCTACAAATAAACCATTTTTTACCATTGCTACACTTTTTACTCAGTTTGAAAAGTTTTACCTCCATCCACAGATGGCTTACAAGGTATCGGTCAAGCTAATAAGATGGACGCGATAGTCAGCGAAAATCTATCCACACCCATTTTTAGAGAATTTCATTTTTAACAAAATAGAATAAAAATCGTATCTTAAACCGACTGTGTGATTTTAAGATAGAGATAAAGGTAAACTTTACAGTATCTTTAAAAAAAACGGCTTTTTATGAAGGAAGTATTAAAAGACCTGTTCGCTTCACCAAACTTCATCAACTCTGGGTACTACGACCCCTACTACCCAGAATTGGTTTGGCTGCACATCCTGTCGGATACTCTCATTGGGTTGGCTTATTATTCGATTCCGCTCATGCTACTCTACTTCATCCATAAGCGAGAAGATGTCGCTTTACCACCTGTGCTGTGGCTGTTTGGCGCTTTCTTCATTACCTATGGCACCAGCCAAATTATGGAAATTACAATGCTTTGGCATCCAAACTATGCGCTATACGGTGGTTTCAAAGCAGTTAGTGCTGTAATATCCATATATGCGGCTCTTAAGCTGTTTCCCTTAATTCCTCAAGCAATGGCACTTAAGAGCCCCGCCGAACTAGAAGCAGCGAATGAGAAACTCGCACGGGAGATCGTGGAACGGCAACAGGCAGAAGCAGCTCTCAACGAGAGGGAGGCATTATTTAGATCGATTTTTGAAGGAGCCAGCATAGGTATAGAAATTATCGATATGGCAGGCCAAACTGTAGCAAGGAATTCAGCACTGGAGCAGATGCTGGGATATGGCAAAAATTCAAGATCGCATTTTCCCAAGGATGAGGAGATACATCAGGAGCTCATCGCAAGGAAACGCGATCGCTACCGGGTAGACAGCCCTTATCTGTTTTGGGAGCGCGATCGCTACCAAATGGAAAAGCGTTACCTTTGCAAAGACGGACAGTTAATGTGGTGTCACGTCACCGGTTATTTGGTACGCGATAGCGAGGGTAACCCCGAATTTGGCATTCGCATGGTAGAAGACGTCACCAAGCACAAGCAAACTCTCAAGCAGCTACAGCATTATCAAGAACGCTTGGAAGATATGGTCGGAGAGCGTACCGCCTTTCTTTCTAAAGTAAACGAACAGTTGTCTTGGGAAGCTACTCACGATGCACTCACCGGACTGATCAACCGTCGCGAATTCGAGCAGCGTCTGGAAGCAGCTGTGTTGGGTGCCAGAAAACAAAATCAAAAGCATACCCTCTGTTATCTCGACCTAGACCGATTCAAAATTGTTAACGATACTTGCGGTCATGCTGCTGGTGACGAGCTGCTACGTCAGCTCAGCGCTATGTTGCAAACTCACGTCCGCCAGACCGATATTTTAGCGCGACTCGGCGGTGATGAATTTGCCTTACTGCTCTATAATTGCCCTCTTCAGCAAGGACTTAAAGTAGCGCGATCGCTCAAAGAAGCGATCCAAACTTTCCGATTTGTATGGCAGGATAAAACTTTCAGTCTCGGCGTCAGTATCGGAGTAGTACCCCTGACTGACTGCCAAACTTACGGTCATGTAGTCTTACAAAATGTAGATAAGGTGTTAAGCGCAGCTGACGCTGCTTGCTACCAAGCTAAAAATAAAGGGCGCAATTGCGTACACATCTACAAACCTAACGATGAAGATCTGGCGCAACAGCGAGATCAAAAACAATGGATCGCCAGAATTAATCAAGCGATCGGTGAAAACGATATAGATAAAACTCAGATCGAATATTCCCAAACTTCGGAACTGGCAGACAACAAGTTTTGTTTGTACTATCAACCGATAGTTTCTGTTGGTTCCCATCGCTTTGTGAGAGAATACCACGAAGTTTTACTCCGTTTGGTGGATGAAAAAGGGGAGGTGATTCCCCCAATGGCTTTTCTACCAGCAGCTGAGCGATACAACCTCATGCCAATTATCGATCGTTGGGTGATAAGCACATTCTTGGCAAAGCAGGCTCGGCAAGGTAGGGAGATGCAACATCGTTCTCTTTATGCGCTCAATCTTTCTACAGCTAGCATTAACGACGAAAATTTTATTAACTTTCTGTATGAGCAGTTTTCGCTCCACGAAATCTTGCCTGAGACGATTTGCTTTGAAATTACTGAAAGCGTGGCGCTCTCACATTTTAGCCAAACAACTAAGCTCATCCGCGCTCTCAAGTATTTAGGTTGCCGAGTAGCTTTGGATGATTTTGGTAGCTGTATCTCTTCTTTTGCTTATCTTAAACAGTTACCTTTGGATTATTTAAAAATAGCTGGAGATTTGATAGAAGGCATTTTGGATGACACAATTACTTACGAGAGCGTCAAAGCAATCAACAATATCGCTCATGTTATGGGTATTGAGACGATCGCTAAGTTCGTTACCAATGCCTCTATCCTGGAAAAAGTAAAGGATATTGGGGTAGACTACGCTCAGGGTTATGGCATCGCCGCCCCCCATCCCTTAGTGACTAAACCCAGCCCAATATACCCAGAAATATGGTTGGAAAGGCGTTGTTCTTAAGTTGAATTAATTGATATGCAAACGGCTCTGCACATCGGCACTTTATACGTTGTCGCAACTCCCATCGGCAATCTGGAAGATATGACGTTCCGGGCAGTGCGGATTTTGCAAATGGTGGATGCGATCGCGGCGGAAGATACCCGCCATACAGGGAAACTTTTGCAGCATTTTCAAATTGCTACGCCCCAGATAAGTTACCACGAACACAATCGTCAGCAGCGCATTCCGGAGTTAGTAGATCTACTGAAGCAGGGAAAATCGATCGCTCTCGTCAGCGATGCCGGTATGCCGTTGATTTCCGATCCAGGATACGAGTTAGTTCGAGCTTGTATCTCCGTAGAAATACCAGTAGTACCCATTCCCGGCGCTAGTGCGGCAATTACAGCTTTAAGCGCATCTGGCTTATCGACAGACCGATTTGTGTTTGAAGGTTTTTTACCTGCAAAAGGGTCAGGGCGAAAGGAGCGTTTGGAAGCTTTACAAACAGAATCTCGAACTATTATTTTATACGAATCTCCCCATCGTTTGCGGCAAACTTTGCAAGATTTGGCAGATGTTTTGGGTGGAGACCGGCAGCTAGTCTTGGCAAGGGAGTTAACTAAATTGCACGAAGAGTTCTGGCGGGGAACGATCGCAGCGGCTATACTTGCTTATTCCCAACGCTCGCCCCAAGGAGAATTTACGCTCGCCCTAGCAGGTCTCCAGCTAGAAAAGCCCTATTTTTCGGAAGAAATCCTTAAATCCGAGTTACAACAGCTACTGGGTCAAGGAATATCTCGTTCGCAAGCCAGCCGCCAGCTCGCAAAAGCAACCTCTCTACCGCGTCGTTTCATATATGAGCTAGCCCTCTCTCTTCCTGTTGTAGAAATATAAGGCAAACTCGAGCTGTCTTCATCAAAATTTTATACAAATAACCCTAACTTAAGGTTATTTTATTTAAAATAAACAGGTTAAAAAAACTACAACAGCCGTCTTACAAAAGCTGCATGATTACATCCAGCTATGTTTTGCTACGGCTATGCTTATCTTATTGGTATTAGGGGATAAATGCAGTTGCCAAAAATCTAACTAATTCTGCTCAATCTTATTTATTTTGATAGCTAAATACCAATAGTGAGCAATTTTGGGGGAAAGAGTTTTTGGGAAAGCCGTTCTCATAGTATAATCACAACATGAAGCTAGTTGAACGTCATATCATCACAAAAAACCATCCCCTCTGGTCAGAGATTGACCACTTGGCTTTTTTGTCGAAAAATTTGTTTAACCTAGCTAATTATCATTATCGTCAACACTTCTTTCAACACCAGAAGAAATTAAACTTTAACCAACTTTATCACCAACTATCACAAACCTCAGAGTACAAAGCCTTACCCACCAAAGTGAGTAAGCAAATTATCCGCCGATTAGATTCAGCCTGGACAAGTTATTTTCAAGCTGTAAAAACTTGGCAAATCAATCCCGAAAAATTTAATGGTACACCAAAAATACCGGGATATAAACACAAAACCAAAGGCCGGAATATTCTCCCTTATCCTCACGAAGCCATCTCGAAAAAAGCCTTAAAAAAAGGAATTTGTCAGCTATCCATGAGTGAAATACAAATTCCCACATTCGCCAAGGAAATAATCGAAGCGAGAATAGTGCCGAAAAGTAGTTGTTATGTCATCGAAATAGTTTATGAACAACTAGAAGAGACAACCAATGCTCAAGAAATAGCAGGTGTAGACTTAGGCGTTAATAACTTAATGGCTGTAACTACCAATCTTCCAGGCGTCAGACCTCTTTTGATTAAAGGCAGACCACTAAAAGCGATTAACACCTTTTACAATAAACAACGTTCGGCTTTCCAATCCCATCTCAAAATCAAGCCGAATCAAAACCAATCTCAAAGATTAAAAAAGCTCACTCATAAACGCAACTGTAGAGTAGAAAATTATCTACATACAGCTAGCCGCATAGTCATAGATTGGTGTCAACAGCATCAAATAGGCATCTTAGTAATTGGGCATAATCCAAATTGGAAACAATCAATTAACTTAGGTAAAAGGAACAATCAACAATTTGTGAATATTCCTCATTATAGGTTAATCGAAATGTTGACGTATAAAGCTCAATTAAAAGGAATATTCGTAGTCATTACAGAAGAAGCCTATACATCTAGGGCTAGTGCTGTAGATGGGGATGATGTACCTAAATATGGGGCAAAAAAACCAGTATTTCAGGGACATAGAATAGCGAGAGGGTTGTATAAAACAGCTCAGGGTAGATTATTAAATGCCGATGTGAATGGGTCATTTAATATTACTCGAAAAGTAATTCCTGATGTCTTTGACCAAGGAATAAAGGGTTTGCCGTTTAACCCTGTGGTGCTTGACCCACTACGAATGACTGGCCTTTCAGCCTGTGAGTAGGTTTAAGTAGGTTTCGTTGAGCGGTGTATCATGACAGCATTGCTATTTGCGTCTTCCGCAACAGCTTATGTTTTTTCCGGTATGATTTGCTGTCTGCTCTCGATCGGCAGTGGCAAGGAATATCGGCAGGAGTATAAATCGACTAACCCTACTCTTGTCAAGGCATTAGTCAAGCTTTGGGTAACGGCTTTGTAGCCCATTTGGATAATCGGGGAAGTTACAAGCGAAGAAGGGATCGCTGAAACGTTAGCAGTCAATCCCATTAGTTGCTCGGATTCGGAAGCAAGCTTAGTAGAAGAAAGTCAGTTTAGCAATCAACAGTTTTGAAATACCTCTTTAGAAAACATTTCCGATAAGGTACGCAAATAGGGTAAGAAGACAGCGACATCTTCTAAGCGCAGACGATCGTGCAACTCCCAAACGATCGCTTGCAGCATATCCTGCACTAACGACCAGTTCACACCCAATCGAGGATACAACATTACGCATAAGGGAAACAGCTCCTGTTGTACCGAGCAAATGTTACCTTGGAGAACGCATAAACACAAATATACTTGAAACATCTCGACATCGCGGATGCTTGATATTTTCACCTTTTCGTCGCTGACAAGGCCACTGTAGCTTTCATAGCCCGGATGCTGACGACAGACGCGATCGAAAACAGCATAGGCAATGTTGGTGCTGGCGGGTAAAAGATGCTGAACCGCTAAGAGTTGGGGAGAATTTAGAGGCAGATCGGCAGCTGCTTTGTAAGCCACTTGCAAGGGCATATACATATGATCGTCCATGACCTTTAAGTAAGACTGAAACAATCCTTGTTCCGATCGCGATAGACATTCCAGCAACTTTTGGCCGGTGTAGTGGAACTGCATACTGGCAAATCCGATCGCACGCCGATCTACACTGGTGTACTTCTGCCGCACCTGACCGCAATCTGCCCCCAAAACTACTGACAAACGTGCAGGTGGGATCTCTTTCCGATAAGCTTTTAACGCTTTTTGAAATAAATTGCGCGTATCTGCTGCAATCTCCAGGGGGTTGATTAAGTCTGGATTGATGCCGTGGCGTCGCATTTCCTCTCCCAGCAGCGTTTCCGTCAAAGACCAAGCTTGGGCGCTAGCTAAAGTCAGATTCTGGTTTAATTTCTCTGCCGTGCGATCTCTACCTTCTAAAGAAGATACTTCTGTCAGCGTTTCTAGCTTTCTCGGTGGCTTTGCATCTTTACGGGCAGTCACGGAGAGAACGTATTTCCGCGCCCATAGTGCCGCCAGTGAGTGCAGTTTCAATTCCGATGGTTGGGATTGGATGGCTGGAACTTGGGGAGATTTAAAGTTAACTCCGGTAGATGCGAATGATTGAGTCATATTTTTGCACTGAATCTGCGAAAAAAAGTTTTAAAAGAGCAAATAAAGCAGTTTTAAGCCTTTTGGCTTGACTTAGCTTGTTTTAACACGAAAATAAACAGTCTTATCTAAGAAAGCGAAATTTAAGAAAATTTGTCAAACCATATGGGGATTTCATGGAATCTTTATGTGCTATGGACGTTAAGTATGCAGTACTTTCGCTGAAAAGTAAAACATTTTGTTTAAAATTGTTAATCCTTCTATAGATTTCTGACAAACAAACGCGCTTACGGGCTGAACGGCAGGTGCTGGACTCCCGCAGGCACAAACACGGCTTACTTCGATCGACTACTCTCCGAATCAAAAATATAAAGTTTTTATAAAGATTTAAAATACATTCAACTAAATTTGATAAAAATACCGTAAATTTACTATTGTTTCCATAAAGGCTGAGTAAATAACTCAGTATTTGCCTGTAATTTTTCGTTTTTAGCGACGCCAAATTAAGGCAAAGCCTGGTAAAACAATACTTAGACATCTCCGCCAAAAGAATCTCAAAGGGCAGGCAGGATGCCTACCCCACAAGAATTGTTGGAGATGTGGATGGAACCTGATTTTTAGCAGGCTCCGATCGTCACGGGTGTATCTTTAACTCTGGTGTAACAAACTTGTCTGGCCCATCTCCTTCGGGAGATGGGCTATGGCCAGATGAATTGCTACCTAAATCACCGCTCCTCTCTTGCAAAACCGAGGTATTCCCCGTGACTGCAATGCTATTAGCCTACGTAGCAGCCTCTTACACTTTTTCCGGTTTGATTTGCTATCTTGCCCACCGGAAAGATTTCAACCCCCTGCAAGAGTCGCAATTGCGAGGTAACTCGACAAGATTTGTTGCCGCTGGGATTACCCTCCTGTGGCCGATTTGGCTGATTGCGAAAATTTATGGCAGGAGGAATAAGACCTCAAAAAGGGCCGCCACATTATCCGACAGAATAAACAATGGCAGTTCAAATCGCTTTTGGATGCCATAACGTGCATTCCCACAATTTACGCCTATTGCTGCTGTCTCCTGAATGACACGCTTCCTATACTATGGATGGTGAAGTGACAGGACGTGGCTCAAATGAGTGCTAGCAGCAGCTCGAAAAAGATTCAATTTGGTACGGATGGATGGCGGGGGATTATTGCTGATGATTTCACATTCCCTAATGTGTGTAAGGTGACGCGAGCGATCGCCAGTTACCTAGAGTCAGCTTATTCCAAAGACAGACCTGTTTTGATAGCTTACGATACCCGCTTTTTGGCAGATCGATTTGCCCACACAGCGGCTCAGATTCTGGCTGAGATCGGTTGGACGGTAAAAATAGTCGATCGCGATTGCCCGACTCCGGTAATTGCCTACAATGCCAAGCATCTCAACTCGGCTGGGGCGCTCATGTTCACCGCCAGTCACAACCCAGCGCCCTATTGCGGCATTAAGTACATCCCCGATTATGCAGGCCCAGCTACACCGGAAATTACGGATACAATTGTAGCAAATATTGAAGGTGCTACGGATGCGCCGCCATCGGGAAGCAATTCTGACAAAATATCAACTTTTGACCCGAAACCGGCTTATCTGGAATTTATTTACACATTGCTGGATGTGGAACGCATTCGCAGCGCGAAGCTGAAGGTCAAATACGATGCGCTTTATTCTACCTCTCGCGGTTACCTGGATACGGTGTTGCAACATAGCGGTTGCGATTTGGAAAGTTTCCATACGTACCGGGATGTTTTGTTTGGCGGCGGAATGCCGGAACCGAAAGGGGAACAGCTGGTAGAGTTGGTCGATGCGGTCAAGCAAGATGGCGCAGATTTGGGTTTGGCGACGGATGGAGATAGCGATCGCTTTGGTATTGTAGACGAACAAGGAAACGTGCTTACTCCCAACACCGTGTTGCTGTTGTTGGCGCGTCACCTGGTCAAGAATAAAGGCAAAACAGGTGCGATCGTTCGCACGGTTGCTACCACCCACTTGCTGGATAATTTTGCTGCTAAGTACGGTTTGACGCTTTACGAAACCGCAGTAGGGTTCAAATACATCGGCGAGAAAATGCGCGAGACGCAGGTGCTGATCGGTGGTGAAGAATCTGGTGGACTCAGTATTATCGGTCACATTCCCGAAAAAGACGGCGTGTTGGCAGATATGCTGGTAGCAGAAGCTGTTGCTTACGAAGGTAAACCGCTGAGTCAGTTGGTGGAAGAAGCGATCGCCGAAGCTAATGGCCCACTTTATAACCTGCGCCTGGACTTGCACCTCGATGACGCGCACAAAGCTGCTGTCATCGACTCTTTCACTAAAAATCCACCCGCAGAAGTGGCAACGATTAAAGTGAAAGAAGTTGGTCGCAAAGACGGTATCAAACTCTACTTAGAAGAAGGTAGTTGGGTGTTGCTGCGTCCTTCGGGAACAGAACCGCTGATGCGCGTTTACATAGAAACCAATTCTCCCGAAAAACAAGCGCAAATTGCCGAATACATGGAAAATATCATCAACAACCTTAAGCCTGCGCCAGCAGTTGTTTGAGTTGTCGATCGAAGTTAAGTAGCGATGAATCAGAAACCGGGTTTCTCAAATAAGAAACCCGGTTTCTTGAAGAATAAGAAACCCGGTTTCTTGAAGAAACCAGGTTTCTAAGATCGCAAACCGGGTTTCTAAGATCGCAAAGATTTGTCTTAGCATCGTAGATATAGTCTGTTTCGATCGCGATTGCGGCAATGTATGAAAAATATCGCCAATTTACTCACTTCCTCGATCGTAGCCATATGGCTCGGAGCGATCGCCATCCTCTCAGTTCAAAATGCTACCCAAGTTTCTCTGAAGTTTTTGGGATTCGAGTCAATTAAACTGCCGGTTGGTGTGGTGCTGGCCTTTAGTGCTAGTCTTGGGGTAGTGGGAGGTGCGATCGCTTTTCCTTTATTTATACCTTCAGAAAATCGATCGGATGATGATTTTGAGGACGATGTGCCAGAAAATCGTCAATCCACCGGCGGAAGTGATTGGTTAGAAACCGGATCGCAAGATTGGTAAGATTATTTTATGCGACGATATTCCCAAGGAGCCACAAAAGTGCGATCGCTCCAAATACCTCGTCTAGCTTTCTTTGCTTCCGCTTCTGCCTGCTCCACAATAGCTGCACTGGGACAGTTTTTCAAGTAGGGACGATTCACCAACGCTAATCCCTCGCGGACTAACACTTCTTGAATGAAAACGTTGTCAGGTAAACGGACTTCACCGATTTTGCGACCGTAGCGATCGGTATCGGTTAAAGTTAAGGTAACGCGATCGCCTTGTTTCACCAACTGCTGCACCCGACCCTGCGCTTTTACTCCCCACTTGAATTGGTTTTTGTCCACCAATTTTGTGCTTTGCTTTTCCTTTTGGGAATGGGGAACTTCCGGTGCATCAATACAGGCGAAACGCACAGTAAAGTTTTCTCCCTTCGAGTCTGTGACCGCGAGTGTATCTCCATCGCTGATTCGTTTGACGGTGTAAGTAATTTGTCCCGGACGGTTCGGACATCCTGTTAAAGTGAGAATCAGGAAAGCAACGCCGAGACATTTTAGCGAGGACGCGATCGATTTTTTGTAACTCATACATTTTCAATTTTAACTTTGACCTATCAACTTATTTACGCCGAATCAATATGAATTACTGAAATAATTTCTAAAGACATAGTGGCTTGAGGTTGAGTGAGTGGCGAGGACTAATACCAAATCCGGGGAACGCTATCCCTTTTATCTTCGTCCTCTTCTCTTCACGCTCTTTGCGTCTAATTCCCGATCGCGAATCGCTTCGCTAACGCGGTTCTTTAAAAAAGGGGGTAATCAAGCCGGATTTAGTTTAACAAGATGCTTATCAAGCATGAATTTAGCGATCGGCATTACAAAATGCTCAACTTTACAGAGGCTATGCAATAGCATATCCAGTATGCTCTCGAACTTGAGGAGGATGAAAGGCGAGGACAATGCGATTTTTAGGTACTCCAGCAGCGACAAGTTCATTTGTGATGCCATCTTCAATTCCATCATAGTGAATCCAGATTTTCTCATTGCGAATTTCCGCATGAACGATACAGCCATGAACTCTTCGGTCATTTTCCCAGCCTTCGTGTACCAGCATAAAATGGTTGCGATCGCGGCTGACAATAACATAAGTAATCACATCACCATAACGATAAGGAATATCCGCATAATATTGGAGAATATTCTCCAGAATTTCACGCCATTGCTCTAGGGGTTGATTTGCGGTATCCATAAAATTATTTCCTCACTGTTTGAGTCAAAAACTATGATGCTAAAACCAGGTTCTTCTAACAGGATTTTTCCGGCTTCCTCTTGGAACAAAGTGTCAAAGGTGTTGCGACTGACGGCTAAGTATAGACGACGGTTTGGATCTCTTCTTTGGAGCGCTCTAGCATACAAAAAGAATTGTCCCCAAGCATTTTCGAGATCATTAATAGGAGAAGGACTAAGAAAGCTTTTGATTTCGACAGCGATTTTTACAGAATCTCTTTCAGCCGCAATCAGTTTTTCAGCACCCAGGTCAACAAACGTGGAGCGTTCCCCTATCTTCAGAATGAGCGGGTCATCAGTAATTGTCCCACCGTCTTTAATAAGGGCGGTGCGAACTGTATCATGATAGAGGTCTTTAGCGGGCATGAAACTTGTCTTGTTTAGACTCCTATGTCTATTTTATACACCGGAGTTTCCGAACTATGGCGCATGGATAGCTTTTGACGACCCAATATTAAACTTTTTTTCTTACCTTACCCCTAAAATAGCAAGCAGAGCGCATTTCCGGCTCCCCCTTCCAGCTAAAAAAAGTTTTTCCGCTTTCCCCCTTCCTTGTAGGAAGGGGTAGGGGTATGCGGGGTTAAGTCTTCCTTTCTTCACCGTTTTTTTTGCAATACTCACCTTTATGAAAAAACTTTTAGTCACAGGATGTAGCGGTTTTTTAGGATGGAACTTGTGTCACCTAGCCAAACAACAATGGCAAGTTTATGGAACTTATCTTTCTAAATCAGTTGATATTCCAGATATCAATATCGTCAAAGCAGACTTGAGAGATTTTCAAGAGCTAAAACGCCTGTTTGAGGAAATTCAGCCAGACGCAGTTATTCATACCGCCGCACAATCCAATCCCAATTTTTGTCAAAATCATCCTGATGAATCATACCAAATTAATGTCACAGCTTCCTTGAATATTGCTGGATTGTGTGCGGATTATTTCATATCTTGCGCTTTCACTTCCACCGACCTGGTTTTTAATGGCCTAAATCCTCCTTATCGCGAGGCAGATTCTGTTTCTCCTGTCAACGTTTACGGCGAGCAAAAAGTTATGGCTGAACGAGGTATGCTGGAACGCTATCCCAAAACAGCCATTTGTCGAATGCCTTTAATGTTTGGCATTGCGCCGCCTGGTGCTACTAGCTTTATTCAGCCGTTTATCAAGATTTTAAAAGAAGGAAAAGAGTTAAGTTTATTTACAGATGAATTCAGAACACCCGTTAGCGGGATAACAGCCGCAAGTGGATTGTTATTAGCGCTAGAACAAGTTGAAGGCATCATTCATCTGGGTGGAAAAGAGCGAATTTCGCGCTATGAATTCGGTCGCTTGATGGCAGAAGTACTTCAACTTCCGCAAGAAAACTTGAAAGGTTGTTTGCAAAAAGATGTACCGATGGCTGCACCTAGACCTGCTGATGTTTCGTTGGATAGTTTAAAAGCTTTTGCTTTGGGATATCAACCTTTGTCTTTACGTGAAGAGTTGGAAGCGTTACGGGGAAATTTTTAACTTTCGGGAACTTTTAATGTCGTAATAATTGTCACACCGTTAACTCCAAGTGATGTATTTTTTCTAGAATGTTTTGGCGAAGTTCATATAAACCAGACCATTCAAAGAAATCAATATCATCTCCCAATTCACCCGCCTCAAAACGTTGGTAAAACACATCAGATTTTATGTTGTACTGCCGCTCAAATTCGCTTAAAGATTGTTCGTACTTTTGTAAGCTTTCTCGATGTTGACTGAGAGCGATTTCGAGCAGTTTTCCTAAGATTCGATCGAGTTCCTCTTGGTCAGAGTAAGTGTCTTTGAGAACTTGGAGTTTACCTAATGTGTCCATAAATAAACTTTTGTGGTTTTACTATATGGTAAATAATGCAAGAAGAGCGCATCTAAATTTGCTTTACTTCGTCTCCATCCAATTTGACCCAACATGAACATCAACTACTAACGGCACACTTAATTGCACAGCATTTTCCATTGTTTCTCGAATCTTAGGTTGCAATTCTTCCCATTCAGACGGGGGAACTTCAAAGACCAATTCATCATGCACTTGCAATACCAAACGCGCCTGATATTGCTGTAAAATTTGATGCAGTTTTATCATCGCAATTTTGATGATATCGGCGCTGGAACCTTGAATGGGTGCGTTAGCCGCAGCGCGTAAAAATTGTGCATCTGACGCACTCATTTTCTTGAGTTTATCGAAGTCGATATCGTCTGGGTTAGCATTTAGATAGTTGCGAACGCTATCACTTTCAAAGTTGAAATAGCGGCGGCGTCCGCAAATTGTTTCGACGTAACCGTGTGCGATCGCTTCCCGTTTCATCCTCTCCAAATATTCAAAAACTTTGGGGTAGCGATCGTAGAATTTTTTGATAAAATCATTGGCAGTTGTCTTATTTACACCTGTCGATCGCGAAAATTTCAGCGACCCCATTCCGTAAATTACGCCAAAGTTAATCGTTTTCGCCAAACGGCGTTCGTCGGAAGTCACTTTTTCCTTTTCAAACACTATTCGCGCCGTGACGGTGTGAATATCTTCGTTATTTTTATATGCTTCAACAAGCACAGGTTCTTGACTCAAATGTGCCAAAATTCGCAACTCAATTTGCGAATAATCCGCCGATACCATTAACCAATTATCTTCTGGTAAAAAAGCTTTGCGAATCAGGCGGCTAAACTCAGTGCGAATGGGAATATTTTGCAAATTCGGTTCGGAAGAAGACAACCTTCCAGTTGCAGTAACTGTTTGATTAAAATTTGTATGCACGCGCTGAGTATCCGATCGAATCAGTGTGGGTAACGCATCGACATAAGTTGATTTCAATTTAGATAAAGTGCGATATTCGAGAATTTCATCAACTACTGGGTGATCTCCTTGCAGTCTTTCCAGTGTCCCAGCGTCGGTAGAATAACCCGTCGCGATTTTGCGAGATTTTTTCGTGTCTAATTTCAGCTTTTCAAACAGTAGCTGACTCAACTGCTTAGGGGAACCTAAATTAAATTTTTCTCCCGCAAAATCATAAGCTTTTTGCTCGATCGTTTCTAAATCTTTTTCTAGCTTTTGCGATAGTTCTTTCAGATATGCCGCATCAATTCTAATGCCGACATATTCCATTTCAGCTAACACTGCTTCTAACGGTTGTTCGATCTCCAGCAGCAAATCGTATAGTTTGGCAGCGGTTTTTAGTTCTTCGCGCAGTTTGGCAACGAGTTGAAATGTGGCATAGACTTGCATTCCGCAGTAATCTGCCACTTTGGCGATATCTAAATCGGCGATATTTTTACCTTTCGGTATTCCTAAATCTGCATAGCTTTGAATATTTATTTCTAAATATCGCAGTGTCAAATCGCTGAGACTGTGACTGTTTTCTGGATTCAAAACATAACTAGCCAGCATGGTTTCAAATGCAACGACCGCCAGCTTAATTCCCTGAGACCGAAATATTAGGCGATCGAACTTCGCATTATGTAGCGTTTTCGGATATTTATCACTCTCCAAAATCGGACGCAATGCCTCTAAAACTTCTGCTTTGTCTAAGTTTGCGCCTTTTTTATGACTAATTGGAATATAAGCAATCTCATCTGGATTTATTCCCCAACAACAGCCAATTCCCACTAATTCAGCATCTCGCGGTTCTAAATCGCTTGTTTCTGTATCCCACGCCACAGGTGTGGTTGAATTCGTGCAAAGTTGCAGTTGCTTTACCAGTTCCTTCAGTTTGTCTGGAGTATCGATAATCTGAGGTGTAATTGCAGAATCTGGTTTTTTTTGTGCAGCTTGCGTTTCTTCAAAACTGAAAAATGCCAAATCTTCAGATTCGGGAAAATCAAAAGTTGTTTCCTCATTTCTTGTGTCCGTATCTTGTCTTGTGGGGTGGGCATCTTGCCCGCCCACATCCTCAGCAATTCCACCAAATGCTTGCTGTAATTCCTTGATTTTTTTCAAATAAGTTTTGAATTCTAATTTTTCCAGTAGCGGTTCTAAACCTGCATTATCAAAACCCTTCAGTTTGCAATCTTCTAAACTTAGATTTAAAGGGACATCAGTCACTATTTTTGCCAAGTGCTGAGAATGATAAGCTGCTTCTTTCCCAGTTTCCAACTTGGTTTTCTTCGCACCTTTAATTGCATCCAAAGAAGCATAGATTTTGTCAAGCGAACCGTACTCTGTCAGCAATTCCACCGCTGTTTTATCACCTATTCCCTTAACGCCGGGAATATTATCAGAAGTATCGCCGCACAGAGCCTTGTAATCAACAACTTGTTCTGGTATAATTCCCATTTTTTCTTTGACTTCTTCTGGCCCAAACTCTGCCAGTCCGGCGGTGCTACCGCGCTGTAAGAAGTTTCTACCCAGATACAAAACGCTTATTCTTTTATCGGTGTCAACCAATTGGAATAAATCTTTATCTCCGCTTAAAATCTTCACCTTGTAACCCGCTGCACTCGCCTGAGTTGCCAAGGTTCCCAACACATCATCGGCCTCGTAGCCAGGAGCGGTTACAATTGGTAAGTTAAAAGCGTCGAGAAGTTCGTGAAGATTTTTCAAATCGGCGATAAAATCTTCTGGAGTTTCTGCGCGATCGGCTTTATAGGTGTCATCTGCCTCATGGCGGAAAGTTGGCAAACCCAAGTCAAATGCGATCGCAATTCCGTCCGGTTTCTGCGACTCGATAATTGCCAACAACGACTTGAGGAAACCGAAACACACACTTGTCGGTATTCCCGTTTTCGTTTTCAAACCACCATCGCGACCTTTGGCAAAGGCATAATAGGAGCGAAACGCCAACGAATGACCGTCAACCAAAACGATCGCAGGTAAATTTTCCGGTGCAGCAGATGAGGATTTTGACATAATCCTCATTTTAACCAGACTGCCGGAAATTGTGTTTGTCAATTTAAATTACTAAAAAGCCGTTGGCGATCCCAGCTCACGGCTTAAACTCATTAATTTGAAATTCCATTAACGTAGATCCACTCAAAACTAACCGTTTTTAGCATTACGACGGCGACGAGATACAGAAAGAGTTGCTGCTGTCAACGCTAAACCAGCCAATACAGTTGGTTCGGGTACTGATGCTTTCTCAATTCTCGATGCACTTGCCCAAATGGTAACATCTTGGAAATCTTTATCGTTGCCATTGCCGCGATCGTCGAAACCAATTCTGACAATATTTGCCAAAGGATCGCCTGATTGATATTGACTTTGATTGGCTGCACTATATATAGTTCCGTCCGTTTGTCCGAGGGAACCAAAGGAATTAAATACAGCTTGCTGTGTTTCGCTGACACCGTTAGGCAGTTTCGTGCCATTAGCTGTAGTATTCAATGCACTTGTGGTGTATACCTTTCCATCACTACCGCTGTCCAGTCCTAAAGTGTATACTTTACCAGCTTCAAAAGTGTAGGTGTTCGTGCAGCTTGTCGTACCGGGTGTATACGCCACCGTATTTCCGCAACTTCCCAGCCAACCGTTTGCACTGCCATTATCGGAACCTTTTGTCTCGGAAAATAAATTTTTGATGAAAGTGAGGCTGTTATTAGCACCTACCTCAAAAATTTTGACCGTTGATTGATAACTACCGTGAGTTTCGTTAAATGTGAAATCAACTTTAGTATCTTCAAGAAATTTCAGACCCCCAGTACCAAACATTTCTCCACTATATAAAGAAGCTGCTTGGGCTGGTGCTATCAAGCCGGCGATCGCAGCAGCAGCAGAAAATGTCAGACTTGCCAATAATTTTGTTTTCATTGAATTTCTCCGGGAACTTTTTTGCTCTATCTCAATCACATTATTACTGGCTCTAATTTTGAGCGTCTACTATTTCGGCCATGCTTCTTTAAATCTTTAAATTTATTGCTGCATTTATGAACTTTTCTTTTTTATAGCCAAATTTTGCACAATTATCCCCATAGGCTTTGATTACCCAATTTTTAGGAAAGATTTGAGAAGCTTCAAATCCACCCTTTCGGTCGATCTAGCAAGCCCTTGATTTTTTATAAAAATAGAAAATTACTAATGGTTTACTTAACCATTAGCGACGTAATAAAGACTATAAATAAACTGGTTCAGCAAGGTTTAAGCAAAAATGACTGTTCGCATTATTTGCCTACCTGTCCCCAGATTATTTATCTATCCAAGCACCCGTAGATAAACCCCAAATAAAAATCGCCCACGAAATAAACTTGATAACCCACAAGACAAAGCTTTGGTTGTATTCTTTGCCTAAATAAATTTCAACTCTTGGCGATGTCATATAAAATAACCTTTATCAATGGTTAGGTAATACCGTATTTTCCACAAATTTATCGATCTGCTTTTTGCAGATATTGATGCTATGCTCGTGAACTAAGTATTTATACTTAAAAAGCATGGCCCCTACATAGCTAAATTATGGGGGTAACACCTATGGGTATGGCAAACTAATTGAGGAGTACGGACAAAAACTATGCAGCAAAGCGCAGCCGATCGAGAGATAAAACTCTTGGTCTTAGACATCGACGGAACGATCGCAGGTGAGTCCAATCAAATTCGCGAACCGGTCAAACAAGCAATTAAAGCAGTGCAAGCAAAAGGAGTACAGGTGGCGATCGCGACTGGTCGGATGTACCGTTCTGCTTTGCGCTTCCATCAAGACATAAACTCGCAACTACCCCTGATAGTTTACCAGGGAGCATTGATTAAAGACCCAGCCACTCAAAAAGTGCTGCGTCATCTGCCAGTAGCTAAGAAAATTGCCTTGCAACTGCTAGACTACTTCGAGCAACCGGAATTGCGATCGCTGCTTTCCGTACACTTCTACATCAACGATCGACTCTACGTCCGTCAAATTACCCCCGAGACAGAGATTTACTCACAACGTTCTGCGATCGAGCCTATCCCAGTAGGCGACTTGCGCCTAGCGCTCACAGGAGATAACGGAGAAGATATTTGTCCTACTAAAGTATTAGCGCTCAGCGACGATACCGATACGATCGAGCGTTTGTTGGGTTCCTTAAAGCAGCAGTACACCCCAGCAGAACTTTACCTTACCAAATCCGTAGCCACCTTTTTTGAAGCTACCAACCCGTGGGTGAACAAAGGTACTGCCGTTCGTTACCTTGCTGAAGACATTCTAGGATTGGAGTCTGGTAACGTGATGGCGGTTGGAGATAACTATAACGATGTCGAAATGCTTGAGTACGCCGGTGTCGGTGTAGCGATGGCAAATGGCCCTTTCGACGTACAAGCGATCGCCCATTGGGTAGCTCCCAGCGTTGAAGAAGACGGCGTTGTCGCGGCCATTGAAAAATTTATCCTTTAAAACGCCTTCGATCAGAAAGGAGACCGACGACTGGCCGTGTTTCGTCTCGGTCTCCCAACTGGTTCGCTCCTCACACAGTAGTCACTATACAAGAGCTGAATTAGTTTTGTCATCCCTTTCTATATATTAAATTTTGATAACTATCACCCCATTTTGGCAGATATTGCCTAAATAAACTTATAGTTCCAGTGGGGCAGACACTGCTAAAAAGTCCTCCAAAAGCAAGCGTAGAAAGGGTTGAGTAGCTGCGAACAACCCCAATCTCGCTTGAGACAGACTCGGATCTTCTGTCTTCAGCTCACCCCAAATGCGGCATCGGCTATAAAACGTCTCGAACGTTTGGCCCAGATCCAGCGCTATTTTCTGCCAATCGATCGCACGCTCAGAAGACGAGGGGCAATACAAAGTATCCAGCAACACAAACAAAGAGCAAATCAGAGTGCGTTCGGCTGGGTGTACCAACCGCAGTTTTTTCTCACCTGTCAGCCACGGAATCGCCTTGGGGGAGACAATGCACCAGTGCGTCGGAGTCGTTTCTGGATCGGCTTCTGCCAGCGCGATCGCACCTTCTCGGTGCGCCATCCGCAGCAGCGAGCAACAGCGAGCATGAGCGTACTGGATCGCAAAAATTGCGGAATCTTGACTGGCGACTCCTTGAGAGAGTCGGGAGTGGGGGGGAGTGGGGGGGAGTGGGGGAGTGAGAGAATAAATCTTTTCTTTCTTTCCTCTACCTCCTCTCTCACCCTCAACCAAACGCTGCAACCACGCTGATATAGCCAAATCACTCAAATGCCAGTGAATCCAGCCTCGCTCTGCGACTTTAATGTTAAAATATCTTTTAATCTCCGGGTAACGCTCTTCCCCTAATCCGTAGAGTTCATCTACGAGATCACCTGCCAAATCCGCAGTTGGTATTCTCGATAACTTTGACAGCCTGAGCGCGATGGGCGACACGTAAAGTATCTGTGTTTGATTCTGAAATTGGTATACATCAAAAATTCCGGTCGCGTTCCTACCCTGCACATCCCGATCGAAGCTAATGTCAGGATCTGCAATACCTAGCTTTTGACTGAGCAAATCCATTGCCTCTTGTAAGTAGAGCCGCAGCGCATATGCGATCGCAGGAAAATCCATCATCGGTAAATCTTCATTCACAGCTGTTTACCGAGCCACGTCATATTTTTACATCGGTTACATCTATCTACGGTAGTAACTTGCATCAAATATAACAAATAACAAACTCCCAGCCTTGATAATTTAGTAAAATCTAAGGTATCTTTTATTACTTTAAATTTACAGTAAAACTTATATAAAGATGCTATAAAGCGGATCTAGTTTTAATATTGCCCGATGACTCGGTTTTACCCAAAAACCACCCTGTCGATAAACGTCCCATTAAAGCCCTTTTTTGGCCTCCCAACCTATGGTGCAACAGTCTCTCTCCATACAACCAAACCCTGTAAGCTCAGATACACTGCGACCGGAAGCATCGCGACCGTTTTTAACGTGGCAGCGAATATTAGACTGGGCTAACGAACATTATCGGTGTCGCACTTTCAGCAAAGACGAAAAAATTCCAGCCAGACCTGGGTTGCTGTATTTAGTACAGCGAGGTGCTGTGCGAATGGTAGGTGTTGCCCAAGTGAGCGCCACCCATCGTAACCTTAACTCTCGCGCCTCCACCCTTAACCAAGAGGAAGCCTTCTTAGGCTTTGTAGGTGCCGGACAGCCATTTGAAATTGTAGCTCAGTCCCCATTTACACTCCACAGCTACGCCCACGTCGATCAAACAGCCGTAGTGTGGATGTACTGGCACGACCTAGACAACTGGCCCCACTTCCGGCGAGAAGTTTTAGATGCGTTTCGCTACCAGCACCAGCGCAAATTACTGTGGCTGAGTACTCTAGGACAACGCCGCACGATCGATCGCCTGTTAGGATTCCTCACCCTGTTGATTGAGGAATTTGGCGAACCCTGCGAACAAGGTTACTCTCTCCCCTGGACTCTCACCCACGCCCAAATTGGCAGCGCGATCGGTTCGACTCGCGTGACAGTCACTCGCTTAATGGGCAAGTTACGCCAGAGGGGATTAATTCATACCCAAGACGACAATCTGATCTGTTTGCCCACCGATACGGCACTGCGTCGCTAAAAAAACCGGGATTGTTATTCGGAAGAGGAAAGCAGGGGCAAAGACAGGGTGAAGCGTGCCCCCTGCCCCTTGCCAGACTCTAGCGTAATCGACCCTCCGTGGAGTTCTGCCAATTTCCGCACGATCGCCAATCCTAACCCAGTTCCCGGATACCGACGCGATAGAGAACTATCAATTTGCGAAAAAGGAGAAAAAAGTTTCCCTTGATCTTCCAAATCGATGCCGATACCGTTATCCCAAACAAGAAAATTAATCTTGTCCGTAGAGCCGCTTTCCGATAAAAGGTGAGAACGATAGACTTTTAGACCAACTTTTCCAGCTGGAGTAAATTTAATCGCATTGATAAGTAAATTCAACAGCATTTGTTTGAGGCGTCTGGGATCGGCCACGCAGTACTCTAAGTCAGGATCTAGTTCAACATCCAGAGTCAAACCTTGTTCCTGGGCCCGCTCCCGGATCAAGTCGATCGCGCTTTCGACTACTTCGGCGATAAAAACTATTTGCGGTTCCAGTTCCAAGCGACCTGCCTCAATCCGGGAAAGATCGAGAATATCGTTGATCAGCGCCAGCAGGTGTTGACCGCTGCTATTGATGCGTTCCACATATTCTTTCTGTTTGCTATTGAGTGTCCCGAAGCATTCTTGGATGAGGACACTTGAAAAACCGAGAATAGCGGTTAAGGGTGTCCGCAGCTCGTGACTGGTGTTGGCAATCAGTTCTCCTTTGACGCGATTGAGGGTAGCCAGTTCCTGGTTTTGTGCTTGCAAGCATCGCCAAGTGCGGGATCTGTCGATCGCAATCGCGCATTGACTCGCCACTTGCTCGACTAGCTGAATTTCATCTGCCTCCAATGGACGTGGAGTAGTAGCAGGTGCTTCACTTGTGCCCGCACGCAGACAAATAGCACCGATTAAGCCCAGTGCATCAAAAATAGGCACGATCGCTAAACTTTCGCTCTCGCCAAGCGCGATCGACTTTTGTGATGGATTACTTATAAAACAGCTTTTTCCAGCTAAAAGCCCATTGCGGCTACTTTCAGACAAATCCTCTAGCGCCCAGCACACCCCCAGCAAAGATTTACCAGTTATAGGAGAGTTTTGCTGGCTTTTCTGATGCTTTTGTGCTAACGAGTGGGAAGTAAAGTTGTAAATCTCTGTCTTTCTCAAATATTCGTAACGCACCTCCAGTACACCATTGTTTCTGTTAAAAAGGCATCCATAACCACCTGCAACTCCCAGCGTTTTTACTAAACCTTCGACTGCTACTTGCAGCATTTGGTCTTCATCAAGATCCACCTGATGCAGCACCTTCGTTAGGTTGCGAATCAGTTGCTCAAATTGCAGAGATCTTTCCAAAGAACGAGTTCGTTCTGTTACCCGTTCTTCCAATTCTTGAGTATATGCTTGCAGTTGCTGAACTCTCAGCGACTGCTCAAAAGCAATCGCCACCTGATTGGCAACAGCCTGCACCAGCTGTTGTTCGTCTGGCGTCCACTGTCGGGGAGTACGACAATGATGAACAAAAATTAAACCCCACAAAGGACGCACACCTTCTTCCTGTAACTCTTCATTTGGGCGTTGAATTGGCACTGCCATCATACTGCGTACCTTCATTGCTTCCAACATTTGTTGATGGCAGACAGATAAAGCCTCTCTGTAGATATCTGCTGTATGCCAAAGGCGACCTTGGCTGTAAGCTTTCAGATAACTTGTGGGAATTGTTTCCGCTGAAAAAGTTTGCCGCCAAATTACCGGGTAAGCAGGCTCGACTGCTTCCGCTACGCAAACACCGCTTTGGTCTGATTGCAACTGATAGGCAAGCACCCGATCGGTATTGAGAACCGATCGCAGCCGCCTGACCGCAATCTCTAAAATTTTGGGAAAATCGAACGAACTGCGGATCGTGGCGGCTATTTCGCTCAACAGCGCTTCCCACTGTCGCCGCTTTTGCAGTTCCTGTTCCGCTCGTTGAATAGTGGTTAAATCTTTTACGAATACCAGTAAGTAGCGATCGTCTGCTTCGCCGCTATCGATCTGCGATATCGTCACTTCTGTCCAGACAATCGTGCCATCTCGGCAAATATAGCGCTTTTGCAGCGTTTGTCGCTGTAAACTTCCCCTGACTATTTGCTGAATACACCTAACTTCCGCCGCGAAATCTTCCGGATGACTGATAGCTCGACAATCCAGTCGTCGCAATTGTGCTTCTGTGTAACCTATCAATTTCTCGAAAGCTGGATTTGCTCTGAGAATACCTCCATCTAAGCTCTCGCAAAGAATACCGATCGGCGACTCCCAGAACAGTGGTTCTAGCAGCACAGGTATGGATGCACTCTCTAAAAGTGATGAAGATAATACTGAGGTACTCGACATTTGCGGATTAGAAGCAAGTTTAAGTGTGTTTTCTTTCCAGTTCTCATGCTTTTCTATTTGCTTGACAGCATCAGAACTGCGATCTTGTTGCGCTGGCGCGATCGCACGAGATGGTTGAAGCAACGACAGCAGTTGCAGCCACAACCGTTTGACAATGCTATTGTTGTTCGTCAGATCCGCCGCCATCAATTCCGAATAGTAAGGTAGAGCAGTTGCGATCGCTGGGATAGCAAGCAATTCGACAATTTTGTGCGGATCGAAAATTAGAGAAACTCGCCAGTTTTGCTGGATATTTTCTGGCGTTTTTAGTGGGTCTATCTGCATCCATAAATTCAGATCGCTAGATAATACAATTACACTCGCTTCTACTCCTGACAGACTGACAAGCTGTATTGGTGGAATAGATTCGCCCTTCTTTTCTCCCGTTGTGCGAGCTGCTTTGGCAGAGTTTGTTTGCAGATTGTTGTCGGAAGCCGGAGAATTTACAACTTTGCTATGCCAAGCGCGATCGTCAGAATTTCTCAGATGGTAAAGCTCTGCCAAAGATCCTACAGTAAAGATCGCCGTCGCCTTACATTCTTCTTTGACCAATGCTTCTGCTTCAGTAGCAGATGAATAACAGTATGCAGCAGATTCATTGTTGGGCACCGGGTAAAGCTCTTCTACTCCCGGTTTTCTATACTCCAGTCCCAAAGAAGCTTCTATTATTTCCAACCAATATAGCTCTATTTTCTTACACAGATCTGAGTTTTCGCCTGCTATCAGTAAAGCTCTTATCCATCCAACTGATTCCAACGCTCTTTGCAGAACTTGTAAGCAAAAATACCAGTTTGAAGCTGTCAATTCTAGTATGATTCGTGCTGGAGTCTGGTTTTTCATTTAGTTTCTCAATAATAAGAAAGCGCTCTTGCCGGATGGATACTTTTTACGCGACTTAGATTTAGATAAATTTTCAACAAATCGCCACCGAAGTGCCTTTTTTTGAATGGATTGACCGCGTTACTCAAGTTGGCTGAGTTACAGAACAAAATGAGAAGGGATACTTAAATTTGCAAAACAGCCCTTCTCCAGCCACTTTCATTGGCTATGGCCATCACTAAAAAAAGATGTGATTTTTTATTCTATTTTCCCTGAAAGGTCTACCCCTCGGATGCGTTGTCAACAATTCGTATTAGAAACTCTTTGTAAAGCATTGTGAAGCGATCGCGTAATTGGGTCTTGGCAAACCAACTCGATTTTTATACACTCAATATTTGTTTACAAAAATCTATTTTTCGCAACGATTTGGTAGCTTGCTAAAATGCTAAAAAACTATCGTCCAAGTCTGAGAACACATTGAGGGGCGGGGGCAGTTTGGACGGGTGCAATAGATTTCCATACATAGGAATTTAGTGTTAGTTAGTGGGGATTCAGGAATTAAAAATTACAGATTGCAGATTTGAAATTGAATACAATCTCAAATCTCAAATCTCAAATTTAAAATTTCCCAGTCCCCAGTCTCTTCAACTGCCATTATTGAAGATAGTTTTCGTCTCTTCTTGTGCAGGAAATTTATGGGAATTTCCCGTGAGGGACGGTGTTTCTAAAAGCTCTTTTCCCCATCCGGGATGGGCAAACTGAGGCAGAATTTCCATGCTAAAAGCTTCTGCGGCTTTGGAGCGGTAACGATTGGGATTAAAAATCACCGACAGCATCCGCTTGACAACCACATCTTCAATTGTGGCGCGGCGGAGGATACCCATCTGTAACTCTTTTTCAATTGCCGAAATGGAGACAAAAGCCGCTCCCAAGCCTGACTGCACTGCATTTTTGATCGCCTCGATCGAGTTCAATTCCATCTCCACTCTCAGACGGCGAGTATCGATGCTGCAACGACTCAGCACCTGGTCAATCACTTTGCGAATAGTGGATTGGGAGTCTAAAGCTATAAATTGCAGCTTGTAAAGGTCATCTTTGTGGATGATATCGGCTTTTGCTAAAGGATGAAAGACGGGCAAAATCAACGCTAACTCATCCTCTAGGTAAGGCTTGATTTCTAAAGCTTCTACAAGTTCGGAAGGAATTTCACCGCCAATAATGGCAAGATCCACTTGTCCGTTTGCCACACTCCAGGCAGTTCGGCGAGTAGAGTGAACGTGCAATTGTACTGACACATCCGGATACTTTTGTCGGAACAAGCCGATCATCCGGGGCAGCAAGTATGTCCCCGTTGTCTGAGATGCCCCGACAATCAAAGTGCCACCCTGGAGATTTTGGAGATCTTCTATGGCGCGACAAGTTTCTTCACAAAGTGATATTATTCTTTCGCCATAGCTGAGCAGGAGATGACCTGCTTCGGTGAGTTGTGCCCGTCGGCCCCCTCGGTCGAACAACGGCACATCCAACTGCCGCTCTAAGTTTTGTACCTGCAAGCTCACGGCGGGTTGCGAGACATAAAGACTGTCGGCAGCGCGTTTGAAGCTTCCCTCAGCGGCGATCGCTTTGAGAATACGCAACTGATCTAGTGTGAAAGGAAGGTCAGACATACTGGCTTACCAGAAAGGTGTAAGGAGCCTTGGGCCGAAAAACTATGAATATTTCGGTTGTAATTGGCGCTGATAGCGATTTACCGTTGTGATGCCTCTGCTGAAATCGAAATTAACATAACAAGGGATCGGTTCCACTGAGAATATCTCTGACATAAGCTGTGCGGGAATCCGTTTGAATTAAATTGCTTAAGTAATATGATGTCATTTGCTTGGCTGACTCCGAGCCATTTCACGATTCTGGGGTTGCTTTTGGGTTTTGCGATCGCCCATAGCGGTTTGGCTGCTTTGCGGCAGTGGGGCGAAAAAATCATTGGGCCTAGAGCTTATCGCATCCTGTTTGCCAGTGTCAGCCTACCTCTCGCCGTCGCGACGATCGTTTACTTTTTTAACCATCGCTACGATGGACTGCAATTGTGGCAGGTACAGGGCGTTCCTGGAGTTCAGCCTCTGGTATGGTTGCTGTCGGCAGTTTCGTTTCTGTTTCTTTATCCAGCCACGTTTAACCTGTTGGAAATTGCCGCGATCGAGAAACCGCAAGTTCATCTTTACGAAACCGGTATCATTCGCGTCACCAGGCATCCCCAAATGGTAGGACAAATTATCTGGTGCGTTGCACACACGCTCTGGATCGGCACCACTTTTACCCTGATTACATCAATAGGTTTGATTTTGCATCATTTATTCGGTGTATGGCATGGCGATCGCCGCCTCCTGTCTCGCTACGGCGAAGCATTTACCGCCGTAAAAGCCCGTACCTCTGCAATACCCTTTCTTGCGATCGTCCAAGGTCGTCAAACTTTACAATGGCAAGAATTTATTCGGCCAGCCTATCTTGGGGTAGGTGTTTTTGTCTTGTTATTGTGGTATTGTCACCCTCTTTTAATTCAAGCTACTGCCCGTGTCAACTGGTGATGGGAATAAAGTAATGAAAGCGGAAAGCAAGAAAACTTTCTTGCTTTCCTGTCTCCTGTTTCCACTCTCGATAATTATTTTTTGTCACCATTTGCGATCTCTATCGTCAGACGATCCCGAATCGATGTAACATGATCCCAACTGCATATCAAACCCATATAAACCATAGCTTGAGGGATCATGCTGTTGTCGGTTAACGAGCGGACGTTTTCACAAGAAGTTTTAAAATCTCCCACTCCGGTGCTGGTTCATTTTGCGGCTCCCTGGTGTGGTTTGTGTAAGCTGATAACCCCCCAATTAGCTCGATTTCAAGCAAAATTGGGCGAAAAAGTCAAGGTAGTGTGCGTTAACGCTGATGAAAATTTTAAAATTTCCCACAGTTATCGACTGACAACACTGCCAACGCTAATTTTATTTGTAGATGGTGAAATCGCCTATCGTTTCGATTCCTTCCGGAATCGGGACGATCTTTCTGCGGTACTGGAGTTGATTTCCCTCGGTTGTGCAGAGCATAGCAAACAGCAACGGTTACAGCCGATCGAATATCAACATTTCTCTGCCTAATTTGCCCCGATAGCAAGTTAAATAATTAAAATATCCCACCCTGGTATATTAGGGTGGGATATTTTTCGGTTATGGTAACCGATCGCATAACTAATGCGAAAAGCGGGTTTTTTTGAAGCAAAAATTTCATCAGTGCGACTCGGACATCCCAAAAAACCAGTTTTTTTTAAGATTTGGCCTAACTCGTGGCAGAGATGAAGCAATCCTGTGTGTGCCACAATTATTAACGGTTTTGCCAACTAGAGAGAACAACTTTAAAGTAGACATCCGTGATGGAACCGATCTATCAGTATGCTTGGGTAATACCCGTCCTGCCGCTCTTAGCGGCCATGTTAGTCGGCATCGGGCTGATTTCATTTAACAAATTTACTAACCAGCTGCGGCAGTTAAATGCCGTGTTTGTGGTATCGATGCTAGGCGCGGCAATGGTTTTGTCCTTTGCCTTGTTCTGGAGTCAATTTCAAGGCCACGAACCCTACACCCGTACTCTGGAATGGGCAGCAGCTGGTAATTTCCACCTGACAATGGGCTATACGATCGACCATCTGACAGCCCTAATGTTAGTCGTCGTGACCACCGTAGCCTTCCTCGTCATGGTCTATACAGATGGCTACATGGCTCACGACCCAGGTTACGTGCGCTTCTACGCCTATCTGAGCTTGTTTAGCTCATCTATGTTGGGTTTGGTGGTTAGTTCCAACTTGGTGCAGATTTATATTTTCTGGGAACTCGTCGGGATGTGTTCCTATTTGCTGATCGGATTTTGGTACGATCGCAAAGCCGCCGCCGACGCCTGCCAGAAAGCATTTGTCACTAACCGCGTCGGCGACTTTGGTTTGCTTCTGGGTATCCTGGGCTTATACTGGGCGACCGGGAGCTTTGAGTTTGATGTCATTGGAACTAAACTACAAGCTTTTGTAGAATCGGGTTATCTCAGTGCAGGTTTGGCGGCACTATTTGCAATTTTGGTATTTATGGGCCCAGTCGCCAAATCCGCTCAAGTACCCCTCCACGTTTGGTTACCGGATGCGATGGAAGGCCCAACGCCGATCTCCGCCCTCATCCACGCCGCCACGATGGTCGCCGCTGGTGTATTCCTGATTGCGCGGATGTACCCAGTGTTTGAAGGTATACCGTCGGCGATGAATGTCATCGCTTGGACAGGTGCGGTGACAGCTTTTGTGGGCGCAACTACTGCAATTACCCAAAATGACATCAAAAAAGGTCTCGCCTATTCCACTATGTCCCAGTTGGGTTACATGGTGATGGCGATGGGAGTAGGCGCTTACGGTGCTGGATTGTTTCACCTGACAACTCACGCTTACTTTAAAGCGATGCTGTTTTTGGGATCTGGGTCGGTGATTCACGGTATGGAAGCAGTCGTCGGTCACGACCCGGCTTACGCTCAAGATATGCGGATGATGGGCGGTCTGCGGAAATATATGCCCATTACTGCGATTACCTTTTTGATCGGGACTTTGGCGATTTCCGGTATCCCGCCTTTTGCAGGTTTTTGGTCAAAAGATGAAATTCTGGGTTCTACTTTCCAAGCTAATCCAGTTCTGTGGGCGATCGGCTGGTTGACTGCTGGGATAACTGCTTTTTATATGTTTCGGATGTATTTCACTACCTTTGAAGGTAAATTCCGAGGTAAAGATGAAAATATCCGCAACAAGATTAAAGCAGAAGTGTTACAAAGTCAGGGCTTGGCTTTTGGCCCAGGTGCCATGAATCCTCAAGAACTGACTGTAGCAGAAGCGCACGGTCACGATGACCATGAAGCACACGAAGGTCATCACCACAGCGATAAACCGCACGAATCACCCATCACGATGACTCTGCCGCTGATGGTTTTGGCAGTTCCTTCTATACTGATTGGTTTGGTGGGAACACCTTTTGGCAATTACTTTGAGGAGTTCATCCATCCAGCGACCGAATTAGCTACAGAGTTACACGCAGAAGCCGGACACGAAAGTTTGTCGGAATTTCTGGTGATGGCGGGTACTTCTGTGGGGATATCCTTAATTGGGATAACGTTAGCTACTTTGATGTACTTGCTGGCTAAGATCGATCCGAGTGAGATCGCTGCCAAAATCCCCTCTCTCTACAAACTGTCTAAGAACAAGTGGTACTTTGACGAAGTTTACGATTTGCTCTTCATTCAAGGTAGCCGTCGCTTAGCTAGGGCAGTTATGGAAGTCGATCTCAAAGTCGTCGATGGTGCGGTCAACTTGACCGGCTTGGTGACACTCTTAAGCGGTGAAGGTCTGAAATACTTTGAAACGGGCCGCGCTCAATTCTACGCGCTCATCGTGTTTGCCGCAGTCCTCTTGGGAGTGATTTTCTTTGGGGTGACTTGATCGTAGCGTTGGTTTTTTAGGGGCGTGTTCGATCGCAATGTCAGCTTCACAGCACCAACATTTCGATCGACCGCCCTATTTTAGTTTTGAGTGGAGGAGTAGTTTTGAGCGCACACTTTGGAATTAAATCCAAAGAAATATACTCATCTGCCTCTTTAGAACTCAAAATGGTACGGGCAGGACACTGCGGTGTACCTACTCAACTCCAAACTCATCATTCTTCCAGACTCGGTATTTCCAAACTTGAGTGGCAATGAATACAGCTAATTTTCCTTGGCTGACAACCATAATCTTATTCCCCATTGCGGCGTCCCTTCTCATCCCCATCTTGCCTGACAAGGACGGTAAGACGGTGCGTTGGTACGCGCTAACTGTAGGGCTGATTGATTTTGCCCTGATTGCTTATGCTTTCTACACGGGGTACGATTTATCCGAACCCGGTCTGCAACTGGCGGAAAGCTATGCCTGGGTGCCTCAACTCGACTTGAATTGGTCGGTAGGCGCGGATGGGCTATCCATGCCCCTGATCATTCTCACCGGCTTTATGACCACGCTGGCAACTTTGGCAGCATGGCCTGTGACTTTGAAGCCAAAGCTGTTTTACTTCTTGATACTGGCGATGTACGGCGGTCAAATCGCTGTCTTTGCCGTTCAGGATATGCTGCTGTTTTTCCTGGTGTGGGAACTGGAATTGATTCCGGTTTATCTGCTACTGGCGATTTGGGGCGGCAAGAAACGTCTCTATGCGGCTACTAAATTTATCCTTTACACCGCTGGCGGTTCGCTGTTTATTTTAGTGGCAGCGCTGGCGATGGCCTTTTACGGCGATAAAGTAACTTTCGATATGAGAGCTCTCGCCGCTAAGGACTTCGCCCTCAATTTCCAATTGTGGATGTATGCGGCGTTCTTTATTGCCTACGCTGTCAAACTTCCCATTATTCCTTTCCATACCTGGCTGCCAGATGCCCACGGTGAAGCAACCGCGCCAGTGCATATGTTGCTGGCCGGCATTCTCCTCAAAATGGGTGGATACGCCTTGCTGCGGATGAATGTGGGCATTCTTCCTGACGCCCATGTGGTGTTTGCCCCGGCTTTAGTAGTTTTGGGGGTTGTGAATATTATCTACGCGGCGCTAACTTCTTTTGCCCAGCGGAATTTGAAGCGCAAGATTGCCTATTCGTCAATATCTCATATGGGATTTGTGACGATCGGCATGGCTTCTTTTACTAATTTGGGCTTAAGCGGTGCTGTTTTGCAAATGGTTTCCCACGGTTTGATCGGCGCTAGTTTGTTCTTTTTGGTGGGGGCAACATACGATCGCACGCACACCCTGATGTTAGATGAAATGGGCGGCGTCGGTCAGAAAATGCGGAAGATTTTCTCTATGTGGACTGCTTGTTCTCTGGCATCTTTAGCGTTACCGGGAATGAGCGGTTTTGTGGCAGAGTTGATGGTATTTATCGGCTTTGCGACCAGCGATGCTTACAGTTCCACTTTTAAAGTGGTGATCGTATTCTTAGCAGCGGTTGGTGTGATTTTGACGCCAATTTATCTGCTGTCTATGCTGCGGGAGATTTTCTACGGCCCGGAAAACAAAGCGTTAGTCGAACATGAAGCTTTGGTCGATGCGGAACCGCGAGAAGTGTTCATTATTGCCTCTCTATTAGTTCCCATTATTGGCATTGGTTTCTATCCCAAAATGCTGACTCAAATCTACGATGCTACTACAGTGGCGTTGACGGCACGACTTCGAGATTCTGTACCTAGTTTGACTGAAAAAGCACAAGCAAATAGGACATTGCCAACAACTTTGAAAACTGTGGCGATTGCGCCTCAAATTGGCGATTAATCTCGCGCAAATTTGAAGTGTGTAAAAACAAAAAAGCCCCCACAGTGGGGGCTTTTTTGTTTTGGTGATTGAAATTATCCATAGGACTTACGCAAAAAAACCGGGTTTCTTAGAAAAATCGTTGCTTTTTCAACTAGATATCGACGAAGAACCCCGGTTTCTGGCTTCGGCGTGCGTAAGTCCCGATCCAATCGATCGCACTCCTAAACCACAGTGAAATCATTTGCCGTAATACTGCTAGCTTGAATCCCACTCAGAGTCGCTAGAAGCTCATCAGTACTTGTAATTTTAATTAAAGTGTTGTTCCAGTTAACATCAGTACCTTGGATAATAGAAAGTTGCTGGAACGTCAAACCACCCGATAATCCCAGCACATCTTGATTATCTGTAAAATCTGCAATGGTATCAGTTCCTTGTCCTTGTGCTAATACGAACAAATCCGCACCGCTACCACCATTCAAACTGTCGTTGCCAGCACCACCAATTAGGGTATCATCACCTGCTAAACCATTAATGGTATTATTTTGAGAGTTTCCTGTCAGGATATCGGCAGAATCAGTACCATTAATTACCGTGAGCGGTGCTTGCTGTACAGGGATAAATTCGATGTAATCGACCCGCGCATACTCAGCTTGGTTTGCTACCCCTTGGATTTGAATTGTTGCGCCTTGGTTAATAGATAAAGCCGTAGCAATCTTTTGAGTGACGGCAGATTGGTTATCCGCAGCCGCACTACCCAAATTTTGGTTGAGGGTACGTTGGTCTATTTGAGTACCTGCGATCGAAGTTTTCAATGTTGCTTGTCCGTCATTTTCATCAAAATATCGCAGAAATACATCATAGGTAGCGCTAGCGCCAGTAAAGCTTGTGCTGGCGCTACCAGAAGTGGCTCCACTTTTCGGGAGACCTATTGCTTTGCCACCAGAAGCAGCGCTGTTTGACTCCTCCAGATAGTTTGTCCGCACCATATTCTCAGCTTCTATACGGACAGTTCCGTTAGGCTGAGGTACGCTCACTTGAAATGTACCCAGATTTCCACCACTAATAAAGTTGCCGCTGGTATCTTTAACTTGGTTTGCTTGCAAAGCTACAGTGTAATTGCCGTTGTCTAAGGCATCCCAACTGCCACCGGGAGCATTAAGACTGTAAGTAGCGGTGCGGGTAGCGCCATTGGTGTTGCTGTCAACGCTGACAAAGGTTGCCAATTGGTCAAAACCGTTTGGGCCAGTGACGCGCAAGTCGCTGCTATCCAAACTGGAAATATCGACAGCTTGGTCATCAGTGTAAGTAACTGTGAAAGTGTAGGCACTATTGCTAGTGTTGGTGATGTTTGTTGCAGATAAGGTCAGTATCGGTGCGCTGACATCACTTGGCGGTGGCGCTGTACCGGCGGCCAGGAATTCGATATAATCAATCCTGGCAAACTCACCACTGTTGGCGATGCCTTGAAGTTCGATCGCTGCACCTTGGTTGATAAATAGTCCAGAAGCGATCGTTTTTGTAACTGCCGTTTGACTGACAGCGCCAGAATTACCTAAGTTTTGATTAAAACTCCACTGTGCTATTTGAGTACCGCCAATTTTTGCGCTTACACTTGCTTGTCCATCGTTTTCATCAAAGTAGCGAACTACTACATCATATATACCGCTCGCACCGCTAAAGTTGCTCGTTACTTTACCGCTTGAACTACCCGATGAACCTAAACTGATTAATTGACTGTTGGAAGCAGCAGTATTTGATTCAATCAGGTAGCTTGTTCGCTGCATATTCTCAGCTTCTATACGGATGTTTCCGCCAGACTGAGCCACATTTACCTGGAAATTTCCCAAATTTCCGCCTGGGAAGAAGTTGTTGCTGTTATCTTTAACCTGATTGTTCTGTAGCGCTACAGTATAAGTGCCATTGTCGGCTGTATCCCAAGTACCCCCCGCAGCGTTAATGCGGTAAAAGCCGGTGACTGCACCGTTGCTTTGATTCACTCCTGTAAGGGTCGCCAGTTGATTGAAGTTATTTGGCCCAGTTACCCGAATGTCGTTGTTGTCGATACTAGATAAGTCTATACCGTCCTCATCTGTATAGGTAACAGAAATAGTGTGAGTGGTGCCGTTGGCTTGTGTAATATTAGCAGCAGAGAAGCTTGCGTTCGAGTAGGGAATAAATTCTACGTAATCTATTCGTGCATACTCGCCTTGGTTTGCCGTGCCTTGAATTTCGATCGCAGTTCCCGGATTTAAGGATATTCCCGTGGCAACTGTTCGGCGTAACTTTGTTTGGCTGTTTGGAGAGGCATTGCCCAAGTTTTGGTTGAGCGTCCATTGATCTACTTGGTTCCCGCCTATTTTGAATTTTAGCTGTCCTTGTCCGTCGTTTTCGTCATAATAACCGACGACTACATCGTATTTATTCGCTGAACCGGAAAACTGAAAGGAAGCCGTACCAATGGAGTTTGTAGCTGCATTGACACTGATTACCTTCTGACCCAAAGCCGAGCTGTTCCGCGATTCGACAATGTAGTTCGTCAGTGTCATATTTTCAGCTTGGACGCGAGTGGTTTTCTGTATACCCAGAAATGGCACTAGCGCATCGTACCAAGCATTACCCATTTTCGTATAGCCATCCAAATTCGGGTGAATTTTATCGGCTAAATCGTTCTGGTTTAGCTTGGAGTTTATATCGACAAAAGTAACATTTTTTCCTTGTGCGACTTTGTTGTTTACAATTTGGAGAGCTTGGAAGTTGAAATTAGCAACCTGTTGCAGATCGTCGGCGTATTTATAAGAGTTGGGAATAGAGCCTAGAAACAAATGTGAATTAGGTAATTTCGTCGTAATTTTATCGACTATTTCGTTGAGTCGATCGTCTGCATTTCCAAGGTCATAATTCTGTAGTATATCATTGGTGCCGATCGTTAGCAGAACTACATCCGGCTGATAAGCATTCAGCCAATCATCGAGTTTGCCAATCTCAGGTTCTGAAACTCTGCCATTAAGAATTTCATCTGTTCTCCAACTGCGATTTCCCGCATGGTCTTTATCGATGTTACTCGGTCCATTAGATCGGGGGCCTACAAAGTCTACGTTGAAATTATCAGCTGCAAATAAGTTGTATAGTTCTGTGCGGTATCCCCCGCTCTCTGTATCGCTACTGGGATAAATAACTCCATGAGTGATAGAGTCACCTATTGTGAGAATCTTTGGTAACATAAATTTTCCTCCTAAAAAATTTTTTGTCGCTAAAAATTGCCGCGTCAGTACGTACCAGGAACCTAAGTTTCTGGAAATCTAAATCAACGCCCAAATAAGTCTGTAAATACTATTAGAACGCCAGTATTTGTTGAGTTTAGTTTATGCCACACTTACGAAATAGTGCTATAAGTGAAGCAGTATCTTTACAAATTCTTCGTAATATTGCGGATTTTTTGGCTTACTTTATAAAGCTGAGATGAAGAGACCGTAGAAACCTGTAACGTAGCCGCTCCTCTCTATTGAGTAAAAGAGAGAGGAAAAGGGAAAACAAAGTAAATAACTAATAAGTTGGGTTCAGCAAAGAAAACCCAACTTAGTCAAGTGAGAGCTTGACCTAATCGGAACAGTATTATACAGAGATGGGATTCTCAGGATCTCGCCGCCGCCCTCTGGCAGTAATTCTCGACAATCTGTAAAATCCGTTTCGCTGCATGACCGTCCCCAAAGGGATTGATTGCTGTTGCCATTGCTTTATAAACAGTGGGATTGGACAGTAACTCGCTGGCAACAGCAAAAATATTAGTGGGATTGGTTCCCACCAGTTTAGCTGTCCCAGCTGCGATCGCTTCCGGTCTTTCCGTAGTTTCCCGTAACACCAAGACTGGTTTCCCCAAGCTAGGCGCTTCCTCCTGTAGTCCGCCAGAATCTGTTAACAGCAAATAACAGCGCTGAATTGCACCTACCAATTCCCCATAATCCAAAGGTTCGGTCAGGAATACTCTGGAATGCTTACCCAACATAGCCTGTAGCGGTTCTCGCACCGTAGGATTGCGATGCAGGGGCAACAGCAAAGCCGTATCCGGAAATTTATCTAAAATTTGCAGAAATCCTTTCGCAATATCCTTTAAGGGTTCCCCCCAATTTTCGCGCCGATGCACCGTTGCCAGTAGTATTCTGTACTTCTGCCAATCTAAATTGGGTATGTTACAAGCAGGCTGACGTTCCGCCACCATCAACAAAGCATCGATCACAGTATTGCCAGTCTGGTAAATTTCTCCCACAACTCCCGAACGCCGAAGATTATCCACAGCTTGCGAAGTCGGCGCAAAATGCAGCTGGGTTAGTTGAGAAATCAAACGCCGATTTGCTTCTTCCGGGTAGGGGTTGAACATATCGTCTGTCCGCAAACCTGCTTCTACGTGTCCTACGGGAATCTTTTGGTAGAATGCTGCTAGGGTTGCTGCAAAAGCCGTGGTCGTATCTCCCTGCACTAAGACTACATCCGGGTGCATTTCCCTAAATAACATTTCCAAACCCTGTAAACTGCGACAGGTAATATCGGTTAAGGTTTGCTGGGGCTGCATAATTGCCAAATTCCCATCAGCGCGAAGGTCGAACAGTTGCATCACTTGATCTACCATCTCGCGATGCTGGCCTGTCAAAATCACCCGCGTGTCAAAAGATGAGGAACTCTTGAAGTGTTGAATCACTGAAGCTAGTTTAATCGCCTCCGGGCGGGTTCCCACGATAATACAAATCTTGAAGGGTGATTGGGACATTGAAATCGAGTGGCTAGCAAAGGTGCAAATACAAGTCTGCCATCATGGTACAGCTATCTCGGAAGAAATCCGGATTTTTATATTTGAGGGGCGCTGGGTGGATAAAATAACTAGGTTGGTAGCAGATATAGGGGTTTTACCGAATGTAACGAAGGATAAAACGCTAAATATATTTTCTTAAATCTACAAACATTTACCAGTTACGAAATAAATTTTAGAGAATTTCTCAAAAGGTCAAGGGTGAAGTAATTTGCTTAGCCACTCCAATCTATCAGCGAAAAAAAATAACATTTTTTCTTTTTTGGCTTATTTCAAGCCATAAGATTTATACATACTGTTTGGCAGATCTCCCTACACATGAAAAAACCCGGTTTTACCGGGCCTTATAACCGTTTAAAATAACGGCTAACCGTGGACGTTTACTTTATATTGATGTCGCACGTTAAAGGGCAGGCCGCGTAAACAGAACTATGACGTAGGTTTTCCTCTCCACGCAACCAATTTAACCATTTAACTTCGTGAGGATGAACGCCTTTCAGGGAAAGCATGGCTGCGCCTGCCATAACTGCTAGAACATTAGCGGCAATTAAACCGCCCGCTACCAGTAACACCGCGCTAACTGGCATAACCGATTGCAGCGCGATCGATAGCAGAGAGCCTACAACAACCATGAGCATGACTATCGGAAAACCAACTACCAGTAAGCAAACTGAGAGGGTGAACGTCCAGATTAAAAAGCTTTTGATCGTAGAAAAGGCATAGGTTGTGCTTAAATTCTGGCTTTTTGCTAGTGTCATAGTCATTCCTCCTTCCTTAATAAGGAAAAAATCTGATTTACGTAAAATTCGGATTATTACTTCCGACTGATAGCTCGGTGGTTTTTAGTATATATAAACTTTTGGTTAAGATGAATATATTTTTAATAAACTTTACATTTTATCAGTTTTCTTGGCGTTACTAGAATCTCAGTAAATTTTTGCATTCTATGTCTGCCTAAAGAGGTAACTCTTAGGCAAAAACTGTTCTATAACCTATGTCTTTGGATATAGGTATTATGAGCAAGGCAGTAAAACTTAATCGGTGGACATACTGCTAAACTCCTTAATATTTCTTATTAGTTCCGGCTGCGTTTCTCATAATTTTGTCATCAGTTTTGCAAAAAACTGGAAAACTGTTGCAAAATCAAAGGAACACAAGAGAAATACCTACTGCCAAAACAAAGCTAACTTTGTGTCTGAGCTTGGGACTTAATACTGACGTAACAGTTGTAAGCGATCGCTCAGCCAGAGGATAAGCTTGTAATGGCAGAAACACAACCGCACAAATGGTAATCCAGGCGGCTAAGAAGGGAGTTAAGTTGTAAAAAGCTAGTTTTTGTAATTTTAGCGGATATTTTGACGAAACTGATGCACAGTACCAAATTATGGGAAAACTTAAAAGAGATAGAAGTGTGTCCGCTCTATCGGCAGAAAAATTTCACAGCGTCGTAAAGTACTAAACCTATGACAGACTCACAGCGCCCCCCCATGCCACCACCGCCCGGTTCTCGTGGGATGCCACCAGGCCCACCACCAGGGCCACCACCTGCCAGAAGAATGCCCGGACCTGAGACATCTGCTGGAGCAACTCAGCGACCAACAGAAGAAACTGTAGCTATGCCCAACACCGCTCGCACGGGTATGCCGCCTACAACTTCTCGACCTCCGGGTGCAGGGGCACCACCGACCGTAGCAAGGACTCCGGGTGCTGCGCCACCACCGCCGCCCTTCCCAACAGCAGGCGGGGCTGCCAGTGCCCCGCCTGCTCCACCCCCAAGACAGCAGCCGACTCCTCCACCAGCAGCAACACCAGCAGCAACGCCAGCATCCGCAGGCGGACGGACACCAGGGGGAAGTAACGGTCGATCTCCAGGGCAGCCAACTCTAGCAGAAGTTGTCAAGTATGCTTTTGACAACGGCATCTCGGATATCCACGCCGGCGTAGGTGAAGCACCGCGCTTTCGCAAGCGCGGCGACATCATTCTCGCGGAATTCCCCGAAGTCGATTATCCAACTTTTATGAGTTGGATGCAGGAGGTGATGAGCGACGAGGAAATTCAGAAATTTGAAGAACATCTAGACTTTGATGGAGTAACGCAGTACGAATTCTCGCGGGCCCGCATCAACGTTTTCGGTAGTATGAGAGGCCCAGCGATGGTGATGCGCTTGATTCCAAACAATATCTTGAGCATGGAGCAATTAAACTTGCCTCCAGTGTTTAAAGATATTTGTCATTACCATAAGGGTCTGATCTTGGTGACGGGGCCAACAGGTTCTGGTAAGTCCACAACGATGGCGGCCATGATCGATTACATTAACAAGAATATGGCCAAGCATATCATCACGATCGAAGACCCCATAGAATTTGTCCACGTCAGTCGAAAATCTCTAATTAAACACCGGGAGGTAGGACAGCATACCCGAAAATTTGATAACGCTTTGAAAGCGGCTTTGCGGGAAGACCCGGATTTGATTCTGGTAGGGGAAATGCGGGATAAAGAAACCGTTAACACGGCGCTTAAAGCTGCACAAACGGGTCACTTAGTAGCAGGGACGCTACATACCAACAGTGCGGTAAAAACAATTGAACGGATTCTCAACCTATACTCGGCAGAAGAACAGAATTCTATGAAAGTGGCGATCGCAGAATCCCTGGTAGCAGTAGTTGCACAGGGTTTGTGCAAAACCACCGATGGCAAGCGTGCAGCTTACCATGACATTCTGATCAACACAGATGCGATCAAAGAGTACATCATCCAGGGCAAATACGAGGAAATCACTGGAGTTATGCTCAAATCTAAATTTGACGGTATGCAGACCATGAACCAAGCTCTTTTGGCGCTCTATCAGGAAGGCCGGATTACCGAAGAGGAAGCGTTGGAAAGGTCGCCGACCCCGAACGAAATGGCTCAATTCCTGCGGGGACGTGTCTAATTTTTGTATTTGCTGGCGTTCTCAGGAGGATTCCTCAGAACGCTCTTTTTCTTGTCCTTTGTTTGTGCCGAGCTCATTACTGGGCACCAAAGACCGCTAACTGATGACCGATAATTAATGACCAATGACCGCTGACAAAGGGCAACTTTTTAAAGGGATTGCGCTTTTTACACCAGGAGGAGATCTCATTTACTGCATCGATCCAAACAAGCAGAATCGATGGCATCTGCATTTATGTGCCGGATTGCAAGAAATTTTGGGCTTAACAGAACCACCCCACTTTTTAGTACCTTGCTATACAGCGACTATAGACAGATGGATAGATCCTCGCAACAAGCAAGTGCGTATTTCTGCGGAAGCTTATCCAGCGGTTTTACGGTATCAATCACTTCTGAATGCTGTCTTTGAAACCGGGGAATTGGTTTGGCAGACTGCCCCTTGGCATGAAGACTTGTGCGATCCGATGGTGTTGGGAACTTATCGCGATCGATTTCCGCAGCTATGGGAAGAACACGATCTCGTGGTACGGTTTGAAAATAGCCTTCTTCATCCCAGTTTCCAGCCAGAACTCTACTCACCCTTACCAAAGTCGCCAGAAGCTCAGGGATACGTACTGCGTCTCTTTGTTTCCGGTCACAACAGCACTACAGAACGAATTCTGCAAACTTTACATAAGCTTCTAGAGCAATCTCTCTACCAGCCTTACACTCTAAAAGTTATTGATGTTTTTAAGCATCCAGAACAAGCAGAAGCTGACCAGATTTCTGCCACACCCACTCTGGTTAAGGTTTGGCCTCGACCGATACGACGAATTGTCGGTGAAATAGAGGATGTAGACAGAATAATGTGGCTGTTAGTTTCAAAAGATACTCTTAGGTAGCAGGAAGGCAGACATCTGGCGCACACAAGCCGGGAAAATGAAGGGTGGTGACATTAAGAGTATCCAGTTCCACACGACGGATAACATGGTTGTTCGTATCGGCAATAAAAAGATGTGTTGCGATCGCACTTAGACCGGATGGTTCAAAAAAGCTACAATCTAGACCTTGACCATCTCTTAACTGCTGCTTGCCATCGCCTAGCATCGTCAGGCACTTGCCAGTGTGAGGGTCAACTCGCTTAATTTTGTGGTTATAAGTATCGGCTACCCAAAGGTAATCTGGCGCATATTCTACACCCAGACAATGCTGTAGTCTTACTTTCGATCCAATGCCATCCTCATCCCCAAAACCGAATAATTCCCCACTACCGCAGACAGTTCTCACTTTATCTATGTCTCCGAGTCCGACAGCACGAATCGAGCTGATTTCGCTATCGGCGATATATAATTCTCGACCGTCTGTAGTAATCCCGCTCGGTTGGGAAAAAGCGGACTCTTGACGAGTGCCATCAACGCAAGATTCTGCACCCGTACCAGCATAAGTTTGCACAATCCCTGTGTCCAGACGCATTTCCCAAATTTGGTGAGAACCAGCCATTGCAATAAAAAGACTATTAGCCAGTTTGAGCAAATCCCAAGGGGAATTCAAGGGAGTTTCCCAACCAACTCCGCTGTGAGGCGGAATATTATGGCTTTGTTCGCCTGTGCCTGCTATAGTTTCAACTGTTTGGCTTTGAAAATCAATCCGACGCAAAGCATGATTTTCCGTATCGGCAACGTAGAGAATCCGATTTTCTTCATCAAAAGCCATTCCTTGGGGAGCAAAAAACTGAGCTTCACTAAAGGAACCATCGGTTAAACCTGGTTTTCCCGTACCGATTAGATGCAAAACTTCTCCATCTAAAGTACTTACGACGATGCGATGATGACCGGAGTCTGCGATAAACAACCACTGACCGCCAATCCCGTTTTCGCTTGCTAAAACTTTGCTGGGAAAAGCTAGCGGTGCGCTTAATGGTTGTCGCTGTTTTTCTAAAGCCAGACTAATTTCTTGAAAATTAATAGTTCCTTTCTCTTGGTGTGTCTGTATTAACTGTGAAATCAGGTTGTCGAGTTTTTCCCGATGGCCTTCACCGGAAACGTTACCAACATAGTAGCCTTCCGGATCGATGAGTACCAGAGTTGGCCACGCTCTCACTGCATAGTGTTCCCAAACTCTAAAGCCGCTGTCAACTATGACTGGATGTTCGATATCGTAGCGCAGGATAGCTTGACGGATGTTTTCAACTTCTTTCTCGTTCTCAAATTTGGCTGAATGGACACCTATGACGGTAAGGCTGTCTTTATATTTTTGTTCTAAAAATTTTAAGTCGGGTAAAACGTGTAGGCAATTGATACAACAATATGTCCAAAAGTCAAGTAGTACGACTCGTCCTTTCAGTTGCTGGAGGGATAGGGGGCGATCGGTATTAAGCCAAGGATAGTTTTGAGGCAGTTCTGGGGCTCTGACGCGAGGTGCCATAGGATCTCCTTCAATTAGGACAATATCCCATAGCATAGCTTCAAATTTCTTTACCTAACCCAAATTTTTCTGAGTGGCTAAGGCTACAAGTTACCTAGTAGGTGTACTGATTTTGCGATCGTTGCGTATTTCATATTATGTCCGGTTGTATCGATTGTGTATATAAAGCGGATTTCTTGAAGAAATCCGCTTTATGGGCTGTATAAATGCGATCGCCTACAGTCATTTTATCGATCGCTTACGCAGTCGGGTCAATTCATGAATTGACCCGACTTTCAGATGTTCTAGCTAAGTTCTGTGATTGTTGATACACCCTGAAAAAGGGGAGTTGTGGCGGAAGTGTAATCTAAGTTTCCGTCACTACATCAACTGCTCTAGCATCTGCTGGTACCTCAGAGGGTTCTGTCGGAGATGACACCTCTGAAGTTGGTTGAGATGTTTCTGATTTCTCAATTTGAGAACTGGGAACGGTTGGAGGTGTAGACACCGAGCTAGGTGAACGCCTAAAGGGCTGGAAGAATCGTAAAAATTGGTTGATTTTTTCTTGATTGGGTGCTTGTTGTGGCGTTACATCTGGTTGATTAGATTTTGCCTCCGGAATTTTAATTCGATCGGCCTTAGATTCGGCTAATGTTTCCGATGCAGGAGTAGATGGGCCAGGAGTTTTCAACTCAGGGGTTGATGTTTCGATTATTTCTGGCAGTGTAGGTGGCAAGCTGGGTGATGATTCCACCTCAAGGATAGTTGGACTTGCCTCGCTAGCAGGTAACTCGCTCGATTTTGCTTCTAGATCTGATGTCGCCGATTTCCCATTGGTTGTATCAGTTGCTTCTGCTTGGGGTACAGGGGTGGTTTCTAATCTGTTCGTTTCACTTGCCTCAATTTGAGGTGGATAAGAGGTTTCTAGTGGAGATGGCTCTGCTTGAGGTGCAATTGGCTCTGGAGTAGGGGTTTCGATTATTTCAGGTAAAGTCGGCGGCAAATCTACAGATGGTGACGTCTCGGTAGCAGAAGTGGTTTCGATGCGATCGACATTTTCGCTATCTTGAGATTCTCCTTGCTCGGATTTAGCCAGATCCTGTTCTAAAGTTTGGGATGTTTCGGGTAATGGTGTCGGTACAGTTTTTGTTGAGGGAGTTGGTGCTACCTCTGTTTCCGGTGTCGGTACAGTTTCTGTTGAGGGAGTTGGTGGAGTAGGAATTAACGCAGGCGTTGGTGTTTCGATCGCTTCTGGTGGTGTAGGAGAAGGCTTAATCATTTGCGGACGTCGGAAACGATTAAAAAATCCGCCAAATCCCGGTTTTTCAAATGCTTTAGGTTGTGTTGGTTCGGGAATGCTATCTGGACGCGAAAAGCGATTAAAGTATCCACTCGCTTGGGGTGTTTGTATTGGTTTGGATTCTACTGGTTGTGTTTCGGCGGATTTGCTAGCTTCTGCATCAGTTTCTGCTTTTGTTGGTTCCTCTTGTGGTTGTGCGGGTGGTGGTATAACTTCGGGTACAGGAGTAACGAAAGGTACTGATTCCGGTGTTGGCTCAGGTGTGGGTATGGCTTCTACTGCTGAATCGGGTGTAGGTGTGGCTTCTACTGTGGGTTCAGGTGTGGGTTCAGGTTCTGGTTGTTTGGGGATATAGTTGCGATCGACTATGCCACGAGCATCGTCAGCTGAAAGTTCCCCTCTAACGAGGCGGGAAAGCGTATCGTTTCCGTTTGGTTCGTAGGTAATTAGACGAGCTGTATTGTTAAAGGCGTTTTTGACTGGGTTGCCTTGTTCGTCGAGCAATTCCAGTTGTACCCAGTTTTTCCCTGGTTGAAAACCTGTTAAATAAATTGGTTGCCACTGGTCGATGATGAAGCTTTCGCCGTTGATGGTACAACGAATCCGCCAATCTGAAATGTTATCTTGAGGATCTTCTTGCGCTACTCCATGCGGTGGAGCGTTAGTGAGGTAGAAGTCCAGTATGATTGGTTCTCCCCCATAATTGGCTTGAGGACTACTGTAGGTTAACAGTGGCAGATTGGGGTCGGGGTTATTGTCATCTGTCTTAGTAAATATATGGAATGTGGTTTGGGCATAAGCTCCCTCATTCTTGAAACTTTCCTGCCAAGGACGAGAGGCAAAAACCCTGAGTGTGTGAGTACCAGGGGCTAAATCTCTATAAATTAAAGGCTCGTTGGGGTCATAAATTGTCTGGTAGGGTTGGTTGTCCAAGAAGACTTGCAGATGGGGGCCAAGACCTAGTTCTGGATTTTTGAAGATCGGTAGGTCTTGCACTTGGAATCGCACTGTGAGAGTGTTATCGTTTAAAACCTCGTTGGGTTGAGGACTGACAATACTTACCTGGGGCTGGTAAGTTTCCAATGCCTGACGCAGCTCTTGAATGACTTGAGGCGGGGAAACTTCCGCAATTTTGGGTGCGTTTTGGTTTGGTGCGGTATTTAAGTTGTCAGATGTCCCGGATGTGGATATGCGATCGCCACAGCCCGTCAAACTCAAAACAAGTATTCCCGCTATTAAGAATGATGTGACGAGCGCTTTTCCAGCCCTTTGCTGCCAGTTTGTATCAAGCACGCTACAAAGCTCCTAAACAAGCTATACATAACTGGGACGGTTTTATATAAGTTATTTTTTACCTTTATGGCTCTGGATTAAACCCGACCCTACAAGCCGTCCATAGGAGACTATAGCCCAAAAGGCTCAAACACTTCTAATTATTACCTTCGGCTCCCTTATTTGAGGCTTAATCTTAACTAATTATTGAGTTTTATTAACTAAATCGAAATACCTCTTGACTTTTTAACCAATAGTTATAGGGTAAAAGCTAGTGTATGTCTTCGCTCTAGCCAATTTGAATTATTGTTAAGTGCTGACAAACAGGTTGGGAAGCAAGTCCTATAATTCAACAGAAGGAACTACCGCAGGCAATTAAAGCGGCCCCAAAAGCTTGTAAGAGTTGGCAGTCGTCTTAATTGCAAGCAAAGCGGAGCTCCTCAGTTTACAATCCTCAAGAGTGAGTTCAGACGAGTCAATGCTCGTGCCTTGTAAAAAGAGAGGAGAGTCTTCATGGCTGTAAGTCCTCCGGAGCGGGAAGCAAAGGCAAGGGTTGTAGTCGATAAAGATCCGGTTCCGACTAGCTTTGAAAAGTGGGGTCAGCCCGGACATTTCGATCGCACTCTCGCCAGAGGTCCAAAAACCACAACCTGGATTTGGAATCTCCATGCGAACGCCCATGATTTCGATACCCATACCAGTGACCTGGAAGATATATCGCGTAAAATTTTCAGCGCACACTTCGGTCACTTGGCTGTCATTTTTGTCTGGTTGAGCGGCATGTATTTTCATGGCGCTCGCTTCTCGAACTACGAAGCTTGGCTAGCTAACCCAACGGGCATTAAACCGAGTGCCCAGGTTGTGTGGCCGATCGTAGGTCAAGGAATTCTTAATGCTGATGTAGGTGGCGGCTTCCACGGAATTCAGATCACTTCGGGTCTGTTCTATATGTGGCGTGCCGCAGGCTTCACGAATACCTTCCAACTGTATTGCACGGCGATCGGTGGACTGGTAATGGCAGCTCTGATGCTGTTTGCCGGTTGGTTCCACTATCACAAGCGGGCTCCCAAATTGGAATGGTTCCAAAACGTGGAGTCGATGATGAACCACCACCTGGCTGGGTTGCTAGGCTGCGGTTCTCTGGGGTGGGCAGGTCACCAAATCCACGTATCGTTGCCGACAAACCAGCTACTTGATTCTGGTGTGGCTCCGGGAGATATTCCTTTGCCCCACGAGTTCATCTTGAACCGTGACTTGATAGCGCAGATTTATCCCAGTTTCAAACAAGGCTTAGTGCCTTTCTTTACCCTGAACTGGGGTCAGTATGCCGACTTCCTCACGTTCAAGGGCGGATTGAACCCAGTAACCGGTAGCTTGTGGTTGACGGATACAGCACACCACCACCTGGCGATCGCAGTACTGTTGATTATTGCCGGACACTTCTACCGGACGAACTGGGGTATCGGTCACAGCTTTAAGGAAGTTCTAGAAGCTCATAAAGGTCCCTTCACAGGCGAAGGCCACAAGGGAATGAATGAAGTATTCACAACTTCCTGGCACGCTCAGCTGTCTTGGAACCTCCAGTGGATGGGTTCTCTATCCATCATCGTGGCGCACCATATGTACGCCATGCCACCCTATCCTTACCAAGCGATAGACTACGCGACGCAGCTGTCCCTGTTCACACACCATATGTGGATTGGAGGCTTCCTAATCGTAGGAGCAGCAGCTCACGCAGCAATCTTCATGGTGCGGGACTACGATCCGGTAGTACACCAAAACAACTTGCTCGATCGCGTTCTCCGTCACCGGGACGCCATCATTTCTCACCTGAACTGGGTGTGTATGTTCTTGGGCTTCCACAGCTTCGGCTTGTACGTCCATAACGACACGATGCGTGCTTTCGGTCGCCCCCAAGATATGTTCTCGGATACGGCGATCCAGCTACAGCCCGTATTTGCTCAGTGGGTACAAAATATTCACACATTGGCTCCGGGTGCTACAGCTCCCAATGCGCTTCAGCCTGTAAGCTATGCTTTTGGGGGCGGAATTGTGGCTGTAGGCGGTAAGGTGGCAATGATGCCGATCGCGCTGGGAACAGCGGACTTCTTAGTTCACCACATCCACGCTTTCACCATCCACGTTACCGTTCTGATCCTGCTCAAGGGCGTTCTGTTCGCCCGCAGCTCTCGTCTGATTCCAGATAAAGCTAATTTGGGCTTCCGCTTCCCATGTGATGGTCCCGGTCGTGGCGGCACTTGCCAAGTATCGGGTTGGGATCACGTATTCCTCGGTCTGTTCTGGATGTACAACAGCATCTCGGTAGTACTTTTCCACTTCAGCTGGAAAATGCAATCCGATGTATGGGGTACTATTGACCCAGATGGCACCGTCTCTCACATTGCAGGTGGTAACTTTGCCCAAAGTGCCGTGACGATCAACGGTTGGTTGCGCGATTTCTTGTGGGCTCAAGCTTCTCAGGTGATTCAGTCCTACGGAACAGCTTTGTCTGCCTACGGTCTGATCTTCTTGGGCGCTCACTTCGTCTGGGCATTCAGCTTGATGTTCTTGTTCAGCGGTCGCGGCTACTGGCAAGAGTTGATCGAATCGATTGTGTGGGCGCACAATAAGCTGAAAGTGGCTCCATCCATTCAGCCTCGTGCCCTGAGCATCGTTCAAGGTCGGGCTGTGGGGGTGGCTCACTACCTCCTGGGAGGAATCGCAACCACATGGGCGTTCTTCCTAGCTCGCACACTTTCACTGGGCTAGATAGTTCATGTTCGCGATTCATTGTTCCCAGTTCGTTGAAATGAACAAAAATAACGAATAAGGAGCAATGAATGGCGAACCATGAACAATAACTGAGGAAATGCGAGAAGGACTTAAAGATGGCGACTAAATTCCCAAAATTTAGCCAGGATCTCGCGCAAGACCCGACAACACGTCGGATTTGGTACGGGATAGCCACGGCCCACGACTTTGAAAGCCACGATGGCATGACAGAAGAGAATCTTTACCAAAAGATCTTCGCTTCCCACTTCGGCCACGTAGCAATCATCTTCCTGTGGACTTCCGGCAACCTGTTCCACGTAGCCTGGCAAGGTAACTTTGAACAGTGGATCAAAGACCCGCTGAATGTTCGTCCCATAGCACACGCGATCTGGGACCCCCAATTTGGCGCACCGGCAGTAGAAGCTTTTACCCAAGGTGGAGCTGATTACCCGGTAAACATTTCCTACTCCGGTGTGTATCAGTGGTGGTACACGATCGGTATGCGGACAAACAATGACCTGTATCAAGGCGCGTTGTTCCTCCTGCTGCTGGCAGCTGTGTTCTTGTTCGCAGGTTGGTTGCACTTACAACCCAAGTTCCGCCCCAGCCTCTCTTGGTTCAAGAGCGCTGAATCCCGTCTGAACCACCACTTGGCTGGTTTGTTCGGTGTTAGCTCGCTGGCTTGGACAGGCCACTTGGTTCACGTTGCAATCCCGGAAGCACGCGGACAGCACGTAGGTTGGGATAACTTCCTGACTACTCTGCCACACCCAGCAGGTCTGGCTCCGTTCTTTACAGGCAACTGGGGTGTGTACGCCCAGAACCCAGATACCGCGGGACACATCTTCGGGACTTCGGAAGGTTCGGGCACGGCAATTCTGACGTTCTTGGGTGGCTTCCATCCCCAAACTCAGTCCCTGTGGTTAACGGATATTGCCCATCACCACTTGGCGATCGCAGTTCTGTTCATCATCGCCGGTCATATGTACCGGACGAACTTCGGAATCGGTCATAGCATCAAGGAAATGATGAATGCCAAAGATTTCTTTGGCACAAAGGTTGAAGGACCGTTCAATATGCCTCACCAAGGCATTTATGACACCTACAACAACTCTTTGCACTTCCAGTTGGGTTGGCACCTAGCTTGCTTGGGTGTAATCACCTCGTTGGTGGCTCAACATATGTACTCGATGCCTTCTTACGCTTTCTTGGCGCAGGACTTCACCACTCAGGCAGCGCTGTACACTCACCACCAATATATTGCTGGTTTCATCATGGTCGGTGCTTTCGCCCACGGAGCTATCTTCTTGGTGCGTGATTACGACCCCGAACAAAACAAAGGCAACGTACTCGATCGAGTCCTACAGCACAAAGAGGCAATCATCTCTCACCTCTCGTGGGTGTCTCTGTTCCTGGGTTTCCACACCTTGGGCTTGTACGTCCACAACGATGTGGTGGTAGCTTTCGGAACTCCTGAAAAGCAAATCCTGATCGAACCGGTGTTTGCACAGTTCGTGCAGTCGGCTAACGGGAAAGTGCTGTATGGCATGAATGTGCTGCTGTCCAATCCAGACAGTATTGCCAGCACCGCTTGGCCTAACCACGCCAACGTCTGGTTACCGGGCTGGTTGGATGCAATCAATGCAGGCACTAACTCTCTGTTTCTCACCATTGGCCCTGGCGATTTCTTGGTACACCATGCGATCGCTCTCGGTCTGCACACCACTACCCTGATCCTCGTTAAGGGTGCGTTGGATGCACGCGGTTCCAAGCTGATGCCCGACAAGAAAGACTTCGGCTATGCCTTCCCTTGCGATGGCCCCGGTCGTGGCGGTACTTGCGACATCTCTGCGTGGGACTCCTTCTACCTGGCTATGTTCTGGATGCTGAACACCATTGGTTGGGTAACCTTCTACTGGCACTGGAAGCATCTGGGTATTTGGCAAGGCAACGTGGCTCAGTTCAATGAGTCCTCTACCTACCTCATGGGCTGGCTGCGCGACTACCTCTGGCTGAACTCGTCTCAGCTGATCAACGGCTACAACCCTTACGGCATGAATAACCTGTCGATCTGGGCTTGGATGTTCCTCTTCGGACACCTAGTTTGGGCTACCGGCTTCATGTTCCTGATTAGCTGGCGCGGTTACTGGCAAGAGTTGATCGAAACCCTCGTTTGGGCTCACGAACGCACTCCTCTGGCGAACTTGGTTCGTTGGAAAGACAAGCCAGTTGCTCTGTCGATCGTTCAAGCTCGTTTGGTTGGTTTAACCCACTTCGCTGTTGGTTATGTCCTTACCTACGCGGCCTTCCTAATTGCCTCTACTGCTGGTAAATTCGGTTGATGTCCTCAATTGAATAACCTCGTTGTTAGGTAATTAGAAAATCCCCTGCCTCCGGGCGGGGGATTTTTGTATATGTTTAGTAAATTAAAACGAATACAGTGTTTTATCTAGTCAATTAATCATCTATCAGAAAACTAAAATTCTTCTTAGGTGTGTTAGTCAGCCTCGATTGCTGGGTATAATAAAGAGAAAGTCGGAGTTTTAAGTGCAGTGGAACTATCTTCAGAGTGGAATAATGAAGCTTATGTGTCTCTGCATCTGGTTCAAACAATGCTAGAGAAAGCTGGTTTGCCTCGTAAGAGTGGTTATTCTCATTGGATTCCAGAATTTAAAGTAAAAGTACCTAAGCTAGCCTTAACAGGTCATATAGAGTGTACGCAAAAAGAGGTTGATTTTCTAATAGAGGATTTAAGTAGATATATTAACTTTCTTATTGAGATAAAAACTGCTGAAACTAGAATAGATGATGATGCCCGCCTACAGTTACAAACTTACCTCAAATACTCACATACAAGGTTTGGAGTACTGGTTGACCCGTTTTTAGTTGAAATATATGAATACACTGAATGGCAACCAAACTTAAGGTGTAAATACGAGATAGAAAACCCAAACAAAGTTCAACCAATAGCAAATTTTTTAATAAATTTTTTGGACAAGGTTAAAATGCTGACTATGTAATCATTGACACTCCTCCCAGTGCGACAACAGTTGCTATTAATGGATTATATGCAGCCCAATACGTGCTTATTCCTTCGCAAATGGAGTATTTATCAGTGTATGGAATTAGAACCTCAGAGCGATCGCATCTCACGCACCTTTTAACTAATTACTTCTAAATTTCTCCATTAACTTGCATCTGATGCACCTTATCAGCTAGTTCTTGACGACGTTTATCATCTAATTCATCGATCGCTAACATTCCCATAAGGATAACTTCTTTGAGCGTCAATCTAGTCGATCGCGCTTTCTTCTGAACCATATCTTTGATTATCGGACTAACGCCGATCGCTGTACTAGCTCTAGGCACAAAAATAATCGTTTACGAACTACATCGCCTAAATCTTAGCATCTCTTCGTTAAGGTTAAGTAATTCGCCCAATCGGGTATATACGCGCTTAAGCGAAAAAGATATAGTAATGAAAGATGCAAAGAGTAAGCGATCGCTTACTCCTCCAAAATTTCCACTAAGTCCTCAATCATCACATCAAAAGCCCGTGCCAATTTGTGTACGGCAGCAAAGTCAACCATTGCCATACCACGCGAACGGGCGTAGTTACTAATGGTAGTGTAGCCAACTCCCGATCGCTGAGCAACTTCCTTCAGTGTCCAACCCTTTTCTTCTGCTAACTCTCGGACTCGCAACCTTACCAAGCCTGCACTCATATTGACAATTTACAAATTTTTGGATTTAATAGTTATATGTTTAAAAGCGATCGCTCTCCATAGTATAACAAACTCCAGAGCGATCGCTGAAATCCCCAAAAATAAAGGGAGCTAACCACTATGGTATCAATTTCAGAGCCAGAATTGCCAAGTGCGATCGATTTGCCACGTTATCAAATCCGAGAATCAAAAATAGTTCATAAGTCGCCGATACTTCATCCATTAGCCAGATTTATCACAGAAGAAACCGCTGCGATGATGTTCGGTATTGATGTTGAGGATATTTATCGAATCACCTGCTTGCGGTATGTAGTTCACGTACACGGCAAAGGCGTGAGTAGATTTGTCAGTTATGCGGATTTTCCGCCAATTTCGGCAGTAAACCCACCCACAGTAACGGATTTCGTATTTTGGCACAAACGCTGGCTAAAGAAATCGGCAACAGAATTCTGGCAAAATTTCTACACTCACCAGTTTCAACAAGCTGTTTGGGAGAGCGAACTGTTGGAGTGGGGCAAAATAGTCAATTTAGTGAAATCATTGCTGTCTGAAACAGGGTGGCAAAATCTACAAGACATTTATATACAAAAGAAAAGTTGGCTATAATTTGAGCGATCGGCTCAAAATTGTATGAAAACTTAATCAAAAAATCCCCTACCCGCAGGCAAGGGATTGTTGAGAATTTCACTTTAGTGAAATCGGCAATCTCATGAAACTGCTATTAAGCAGCATCGCTTTCAATGTAGATAAACAGTAAACCCATCAGCACCGCAGGCATCAGCCAGGTAATTACGGGGATGAGAATCCAGGGCAAGTATGAAGCTGCGTATGAACCTGTCATGTCAAAATCTCCAAAGAGAGTAAACTATTGGATTCAAAGTGATCGGAACGCGATAAATAGGGTTTAGTGATGGACTATACCCCGGAAAATCGCATCCACGACAGTGAAGTTTTCCAGCAGGAAGTAGGCAACGAAAGCGCCACCCATAGCACCCACAAAGAAACCGGTTGTAACTTGGCTCCAGCCTTCCGCAGTTTTCCATTGGTCGGGTGCTTGAGGATTGGAGTTGGGAATGTTCTTTTGATCTTGGAAAGAGGCGATGCCGTAAACGGACATACAGGCAGTGGCGATCAGAATCAAAGCTAGACCGCAAATCAATCCGCCTAGATTGGCAGCCTCTCCATAATCGCGTAATGCACCGAACTTAACCCAGGGGCCAATTATGAAATAGCCGTGAGCCAAGCCAATTTCCAGTCCCCGCTGGAGTGGAGATATGCCTTTGCGGTAAGCTGGGAGATTACCGATGAAAGCTCTGGTAAAAGCGGAATCGCTAATAGGGGTGGAGAGATTTCCAACAAATGGGTCTCCATTATAAGCTTTTACAAGCTCTGCGTCTCTAGGATCGGCCATACTTATTATTCCTGTTTCTCTGAAAATCTACAGAAGAACTTAAGCTCATATTCTAAGCAACTAGGGGTTGCCAAATCGCAGAATGAGTGACGAGCTTTAGAAAAGTTCATGTTTGTGGTGAATGAGCAATCGGGAATGGGAATGAGATAAAATATAAAGCATTTCCCATTTCCTGCCATTTTCATTAAAAGCGCTGACCGAAAGAGATTTCCAAACTGTTTTCGCCACGATCGCTAATGCCGAAGTCAGCCCGAATTAGGCCAAAAGGCGATCGCACTCGCAATCCCAGTCCGTAGCCAAAACCGCTTCCAGGTTTGTCGCGGATTGGCCCGGGTTCCCCCAGCACCGTATCACCAGAACCGAAATCCGACGCGAAATCGGCAAACACAACGCCTCCCACACGCCAAACGATCGGGAAACGATATTCAAAAGAAGCCAAACCATAACTGCGACCGCTACCTACCCCACCCCCACCGTAGCCGCGCACATTCTGTGCGCCGCCCAGATTAAACGCCTCAGCGGGTGGAAATTCCCCCAGTATAGTACCGGCCTGCAAATTAAAAGCCAGCATTTCTGTCAATTCCGGATATTGAGTCAGTCTACCCCTGCTCACCAAGCTGACCGGAACATACTGGATATAGTTAGCCCGCAATCGGTTGATTAAAACATCGCCAAGTCCGATAGGAATCGACTGTTCGGTGCTGAGAGAGAAAATCGAACCTGTACTGGGATATAAGCGCCGATCGCGTCTATCTCTAGTTACAGCAAAAGACACCGTTACCAAATCGTCAATACCCTGACCGCTAAGAGATAAAGGATTACCCAACTCATCCACCGGCGAAACACGCCAGTTGTCATCGCGAATGCTGATGCGCGTGTAATTCAAACCCAGCGCCGCATCCCAATCGTGAAAAGACCGCAAAACCGACACAGAACCGCCAAATCTTCCTTCCCTAGCATCATCGTCGTTAGGCAGATCGATTTCATCCCCGAAAGTACGGGAAAAAGTGCGACGGCGAAAAGCTCTTAGACTGTAACCCAAACGATTTGGTTCGCTGGCGCGATAAGGATCGGTAAACTGGACATCAAACTGAGCGTCTTTAGCGCTCACCTGTAGTCTACCGCGCAGTTGCTGGTTGAGACCGCCTATATTGGCATCCCGATAGCCAAACGTACCGTAAATTCCGATATCTTCGTTATAGCCGCCACCGAAACTTAGAGAAGGGAAGCGACTCTCTTTGATGTCATAGATAATAATGACGCCAGTACTATCTGAATTTACAGAAACATTGACTTTATCAACAAACTCAAATCGCCTCAGCCGCCGCAAATCCGACTCCAGCGCCTCTTGGCGGAACACCTGACCCGGTTTGAGTCGCAATTCCCCCAAAAGAAAATCTTTGCGCGTGCGACCCTCGACTGTTTCTCCTTTGTTGTTGACAAACCGGATTTGGATATCTGTGACAAGTGGAGATTGGGAATTGGGGATGGGGGAAGAATCATTTTTTTCCGCGATCGCCAATTGAGAATCCACATTTGTGGTATACAGTAAATCCTTGGCATTTGTAGAGATAATGTCGGGAAATTCAACTGTATCGGCTAATGGTATCTGTGCGATCGCAGTCGATCGAATACCTGTTTCCGCAGGCGTTGGCTCTACAATAAGGTCAGCCAGGTGCGGGACAGGTGATGGGGAAATAGCTTGAGCCTCCGGAGATTCCCAGACGACAAGAGTAGCCAAAGTCAAAATTGCTACAGTGGGAACGCGCATAATAGATGGTTCGCAGTGAATGAAAAACAATAGACAAGATTGCCAAAGTCAATATACTTCATCCCATTCATCTGCGTTCATCCGCGTTCATCTGCTGTCATCTGCGGTAAAAATTTAACCCTCAATGACAACAAACAATTTGAGGATATGAATCTTACACTAACGATGCTACCGGAAATGAGATAGCACATTATAAAACCAACTAAAAATATATGGATTACCCAAATCTTCGCTACATCTGTAGAGTCAATTCATGAATTGACTCTACACTAGAGAGAGTCACAGAAATAAATCCAACGATATTATAGATTGAGTTTCCCAATTGTTTCGCGCAGAACTTGGCTAGAGTGTAACAGGTGCTGTTCCTCCTTCGGGGTAAGAGACATATTCAAAAGCCTAGTAACTCCCTGACGATTAACCACCGCAGGCAAACTCAAGCAGACATCTTCAATCCCATGCAAACCATTAATCAAACTGCTCACAGTCAAAACGCGATTTTGGTTGCGTAGGATAGCCTGTACAATCTGGGTGACACCAAGACCGATCGCATAGCTAGTCGCACCTTTGCGTTGGATAATCTCGTAAGCAGCATTTTTTACCTGTGCAAAAACTTCTTCCAGTTGCTGATTATCCTCAGATGCGTTATCCAAATCTCCATCAAACAGTGGCATTCCAGACACATTCACCTTACTCCAAACCGGAACTTCGCTATCGCCGTGTTCCCCGATAATGTAGGCGTGGAGACTGCGGGGATCTAGCTGTAACTTTTCGGCCAAAAGATAGCGAAAACGAGCTGTATCTAACACTGTACCCGAACCGATGACACTAGAACTGGGTAACCCAGATAGCCGCCAACTCACATAAGTCATGATATCGACTGGATTGGTGACTATCAGCAAAATAGCGTTGGCACAACACTTTACCACATCGGAAATCAAGCCTTTGAATAGTTGCACATTGCGCTGTACCAAGTCTAAACGAGTTTCTCCCGGTCTTTGCTTTGCGCCAGCAGTGATAATCACGATATCAGCATCGTGACCATCTGCTAAAGTACCCGATCGCACTATACTAGGTTCAACAAAGGGCAGACCGTGTACTAAGTCCATCACCTCGCCTTCTAGCTTGTCGCGATTGACATCGACGATGACCATTTCATCCAAGGTGTGTTGAATCAGCATCGAGTAAGCGCAAGCCATACCAACTTGACCCGCGCCAATAATCACACCTTTGCGGGGACGCCGAATGGTAGTTGACTCTTGATTTATTTCAGGTGAGGGTGTAAAGAATTGTTCAAACATAATCTGTGTTGTGGTTTCACTTTAGTATTTGTCTTGAAACAAGTATTGTAATAAAGAATAACCATTAAAGCCTTGTAATCTTCGCTCGTTCCCTACAAAGCAACGAGGAAAATACTTTTACACCCAACGTCATGTCATGGTAGCTGCCCTTTGGCAGCTGCTAATTGAATTTCTAACATTTCAATTCGCTCCCTTAACCGCCCTGGTGAATCGGTACGGCAATCTGCAAAGGTGGTGCTATCTACATCAAGAAAAGATGCGATCGCCATTTCAATTATGAATTCTAGAGGCATTCCAGTATCCGCAGCGTCAGCCTCCAAAGCCTCTCTAATATTTGTTGGTAGGTGGTTGACAATGCTTCGTAGGGCGGTTATGTCTCTGCTCATTGAACTTATCTATCAATAAAATAGGGTGGGCAATGCCCACCCTACAAATTAAATGCCTTCGACTTCAGCTACCATCAAAAGTGTTTTGAGAACGGAATCGGGATTCAAACTCATCGAATCGATTCCCAACTCGACTAAGAAGCGGGCGAATTCCGGATAATCGCTGGGCCCTTGACCGCAGATACCGATTTTGCGATCGTTCCTTTTGGCAGATTCGATCGCCATTTTCACCATCCGCTTCACCGCCGGATTCCTTTCGTCAAAGATGTGTGCAACTAACGCCGAATCTCGGTCTAATCCTAGAGTAAGTTGAGTAAGATCGTTAGAGCCGATCGAAAAACCATCAAACACTTCGCTAAATTCATCCGCCATAATGACGTTACTGGGTAACTCGCACATCACGTAAACTTGCAACCCATTAACGCCGCGTTCCAAACCGTGTTTCGCCATTTCAGCTAACACCTTCCGACCTTCTTCTGGCGTGCGACAAAAAGGAATCATCGGGATAACATTCGTCAAACCCATTTCATCTCGCACTCGCTTCAAAGCCTGACATTCCAAAGCATAAGCATCCCGATATTTCGGATCGTAATAGCGAGAAGCACCGCGCCAACTCAGCATTGGGTTTTCTTCTTTTGGTTCAAATTGCCGACCGCCCAAAAGATTGGCGTATTCGTTACTCTTGAAATCGCTCATCCGCACTACTACCGGTTTGGGATAAAATGCGGCGGCAATTCTCGCTACACCTTGGGCTAACTTATCGACAAAGTATTGAGGTTTATTTTCGTAACTTGCGGTTAGTTTGGCCAATGGCACTTTAACTTCGTCATTTTCCAATTCGTCGAAATTAATCAAAGCCAAAGGATGCGCTTTGATATGATTGGCAATGATAAATTCCAATCGCGCTAATCCGACACCATCATTCGGAAGTGCGGACAAACGAAATGCTTCTTCTGGATTGCCCACATTCATCATAATTTTTGTGTGGGTGCGAGGCAAGTTTTCCAGCGCAACTTCTTTGACTTCAAAAGGTAGCAATCCTTGATAAACTTTTCCTTCTTCGCCTTCCGCACAAGAAACGGTTACCTCTTGACCGGTTCTGAGGAGATCTGTAGCATCGCCGCAACCGACAATGGCGGGAATACCCATTTCGCGAGCGATAATTGCGGCGTGACAGGTGCGCCCGCCTTTGTTAGTAATAATGGCGCTGGCTTTTTTCATAATCGGTTCCCAGTCGGGGTCGGTTTTATCTGTTACTAAAACTTCTCCCTGTTGGAACAAATCGATTTTGCGAACATCCAACATAACGCGGACTTTTCCCTGACCGATCGCTTCCCCAACGCTGCGACCAGTTACCAATATTTTACTGCTTTGTTGCAGCTGATAGCTGCGAATGATATTTTGCGATTTCTGAGATTGTACCGTTTCCGGACGCGCTTGCACGATAAACAGTTCGTTACTCAAACCGTCTTTCGCCCACTCGATATCCATTGGCGAGTAAGTACCGCGCACATCGGTGTAGTGGTCTTCAATTATGCAAGCCCAACGTGCTAGTTGTAAGATTTCATCATCTTCTAGTGCAAATTGGTTTTGTAATGTGGATGGAACTCGCTCGTTTTTCATTTGCTTGCAGCCACCGACATCGCAAACGAGTCTGTATTCTTTGCTGCCTAATCTTTTGTCGATAATCGGGCGGTAGCCATCTTTTAAAGTGGGTTTGAAAACTAAGTATTCGTCTGGGTTGACTGCACCTTGAACGACATTTTCTCCCAATCCGAAGGCGGCTGTAATTAATGCGGCATTTTTAAACCCCGATTCGGTATCGATCGAAAACATCACACCAGATGAAGCTAAGTCGGAACGTACCATTTTTTGAATGCCGACGGAAAGGGCGACGCTGAAGTGATCGAATCCCCTTGCATGGCGATAGGAAATAGCGCGATCGGTAAATAACGATGCAAAGCACTTGTGACAAGCGCCGATGACGCTTTCTACGCTTTGGATGTTGAGATAAGTTTCCTGCTGACCGGCGAAACTCGCATCGGGTAAGTCTTCGGCGGTGGCGGAGGAACGCACTGCTACTTCTGTTTCTGCACCGTAGCGATCGCACATCTTTTGGTAAGCTAGTGCGATCGCACCCCGCAATTCTTTGGGAAAAGGTGTGTGCAACAGCAATGACCTCGCCTTCTTTCCCCGTTCTTGTAAATTGTTAATATCTTCCACATCCAAGTCCGCAAATAATTCGCGCAGCTTTTCTTCTAAACCTGCTGCTTGGATGAAATAACGATAGGCGTAAGCTGTGGTTGCAAATCCGTTGGGAACGTTAACTCCCTTCCGAGTTAATTGCCGGATCATCTCTCCCAGGGAAGCATTTTTGCCTCCAACTAAGGGTACATCGATAATTCCAACTTCATCGAACCAGAGAATGAGAGATTGTTCTTTGGAGAACCTGGGAGATTTTTCTTCTGTTGCTATAACCATAAGTATTTCCTGCTATCTAGCCTCAGTCTAGCGATCGACAGCAGAGGAATGGGTAAATTTCATCACTTTGTAATTTAATTTACAATTTCTTTGGGATCGCCTTGACGGGCGCGTTTTTTGGTATAATGGTATACAAACTTGCGCGAACTGGGGTGGGCGACCCGACCCGGGTTATTCAAAACGAACGCTAACGCTGCGAAAACCGCGCCCCAAATAGTCTTCGCTAGCTTGAATGATGATGCGTTTGCCATTTGGGGAACCGAAAAAGACTAGCTGAGCGCTATCTTTGGTGAGTCTGGTATTGCCAGAATTTTCAGTTAAACCTCTTTGGCGGTAAGCTTGGCGATAAAAATCGATTAGTTGTTCAAAGCTGAGAGTGCTATGGAAAAATATATCGACTTCGCCCGGTACTCGTAATGAAGGCGACTCGCGGTAGTCGGTGACGTTATCGGGAACTGGGAAAACTGTGTAGTAGCGGACTACTGCTTGAGTGCTGTTGGTATTGCTGTTATTAGCAACAGCAACTCCACCCGTTACTGCTTGCAGAGTACCAGAAGAATTAGCTGCACCGATGAGGGTAAATGCTGCCCAATTAATCGGATTTGGGTACTCTTTCATTGTTTTCAGCATTGCGTTTCGCAGTGCTTGCGCTTTATCGGAACCAGATTTAATATTCTGATAGAATGCTGTCATCAAGCTAGCGGTGGGAGCATCGGGAACAGACCACAAAGAAACGATGACGCTCGGTACGCCTGCACCAATTAAAGAACGAGAAAGTCCGACAACTCCATCGCCCGAAATTTGTCCTCTCCCAGTGTCACAAGCGCTCAGCACTACGAGTTCGGCACTTAATTTCAAACTGATAATTTCTCGTGCTGTCAGAAAGCCATTATCTCGATCTGTTGGTGCTAAGGCGAGGGAACTGAAAAAGCCGCCAATGTCATCTAATAATCCGTGGGTTGCTAAGTGAACAATTCGCGCTTTTGACAGGTATTCCAACACAGTAGCTTTGGTAGCGTTTGCACCCAGTAAAGGTTGGGTAGCAAACATTTTGGCGATCGCGATCGCTTCTTTTTCGGCTCCCGGTAAGCTGGGTAACTGCTGAGGCGGTTGGTTGGGATTAACTCTAATACTCGGCATTGTAGGATTGCCGACAATTAATATTCCTTTGGCTTCTTGCTGAATGCGTTGCTGTTGCGATCGCGTCAGTTGTAATACTTGAATTGATGGCGATGTGAGCATAGTATGCTTTTCGATTAAGTATTTGCCAGCGCTGTCTTGCAGTGCTGGAAAAGGAACTAGAAACAGAAAGTCTTGCGGGATAAAAATAATGCGATCGTTTTGGTTAGTTGGCAACAAATTGGCGATCGGTTGGATGAGGAGTTGATAAAGTTGCTTCAGTTCTGCTGTTTGTCCGGTATTTGGTCTGTTATTATTAACAACTCGTGCTGCTGTGACTGAAATCCCGATTCCTCTCGCACCGATCGATGCTCGCGCTTGACGGACAATTTCCTGCAAAGAAGCATTGCCGCTGACTATATTGCTGCGCCGAAATGCCACCTCTCCTGTAGGTTTAATTACCCAAATCAGCAATTTTGTTGCCCGAAATTTTTGATAATTTTCTGCCCAAAAAGCTCCCTGTGGACTGAAATCGTAAATCACACTATAAGTCACTAAAGTAGCATTTTCTGCTTTGGCGATTTGCTTGATTTGCTGAATGTTAGGTGCTTCATCTGTCGCCGGAAATCCAGAACTAGAATTTAGGCGAGACGCTAAAAGCCCCACAAAAACGCGGGCGCGATTTTGTTCCGCTAATTCTAATGCTTCGTTAAATCGGTTTTGGGCGACTAAAACTTGCTGTCGCCAGCGATTTACTTCGATTTCGTAAGTATAATCAACTTGCTGAGGTAACTGTTCGCCTACTCTTTGCTTGCGTATATTTTGATAAGCGGCTAGTGATGCTGCTAAGTTGGTGTCAGCGGCGGGAATATTGCCAGCTAGAAAATAATTCATTCCCAAATGTTGTAAAACTCTGGCTTTGCTATCGGAAGAAGAAAGTAGATCTAGCTTTTCTATAAATGCGAGAGCTTGATTGAGAGCTTCTATTGCTTTTGCATAGTTTTTCTGAGCGGTGTAGATATCGCTTATATAAATTAAGGTGTAAGGAGCTTTAGTTTTATCGTCGAAATCTTCTTGACGTTGCAGGAAAAACGCTAAATTTTGTTGGTGAAGTTCGAGTGCTTTCGGAAAATTATCCGATTCTAGATAGGTCTGTGCCATGTTATATCTAGCCGACCATTGACCATCGGCGTAATTAAGCTGTTGTGCTAGTTGCAAAGCGGCTTGAAATGTTTGGATTGCTCGATCGTAATTTTTGGCTTCTCGATCGTCTGTTCCCGATTGAATTAGTCGCAAAAAGGGGTTCAACTGCTCGCTACTTAACCTAGATATAAGCGTGTTGCGGCAGGCGGAGGAATAGCTATTGCATTTATTTATGGGAACTGGATTGAGTGCGATCGCAGGAGAGGCTGATAAAATAGCAGTCAGGAGTAGCGCGTTACCAATAGTGCTTACTTTCATAGCTTTTTGATTGTCAAATAGGTGAACTTAGATTCTTCCTTGCACAGGCTTACTTGGCTTGGTAGCAGAAATTGAAGGCTTATCTTTAAGTGCTTCCAGGGTACCCACTCTCTCCTGTTCTAGTTCAATGAACTTCTGGTTGACATCAACCCATGTTATATGGGTTTTTGGGGAACACCCTGAGAGTAATACGACAAAAAAAAGCATACAAAGTGCGAAACTGAATATAATTAAGCGACGCATGACGATCATCTCTCCTCAATGTCATTCAATATTGATCGTGAAATCTGGTTTGCTGATCTCATCTACAATGTCATTCACTTGCAACCAGCTGTCCTCCAGATCGCTGATTATGTCTTGAATATCTGCCATCGAACTGAGGTTCTCCAACGCATCCTTGGCGCTATGCCTAAGTCGGGCAAGATTTGCCGCTTCTCGGTACACCTTGGCATTGACTTCTAAGATATGAAGTAATAAGTCAATATTCTTTCCGCTCCGATCTAGCGATTCTAGCAGCTTCTTCTGTGCCAGATAAAACTTATCCCAAATAATAAGTTGTGCTTCTAGGGAATGGATAATAGAAGCATTTCCCTTAAGACTAATTTCAAGTTTCTGCGCTTCGATTTTATCTATGGCTCTGCTGAGCATCTGCTGAAGTAACCTGTTCTGTGATTCAAGTTTAGTTATCTGTTCCTTTAATTTCTGCTCGGTCTTCCAAGTGTCTTGATTAATAGCCCCCAAGTAAGTAAACTCACTTTTCCGATACTGGGTCATGCTCGTGCTAAAATTAGCTACTCTTTCGTAAGTAGAAGCAATCTGATCGAGACCGCTGGCCACTTCCTCGATAACATCGTCAATATGATCGGCTTTCTGTATTCGAGTATGAAGTTGCCGCAAATCTTTTAATGCCTTGACTATCTCTTGGTAGGCATCTGATGCCTTATATTGCAACACATTCTCAGATGAACGAGTCACCTGTTTTTTTATCTCGGTGAACTTTTTTTCACCTGTCATATGTATGTACTGATCTCTATTTGCAGCCTGTGCTTGCCCAGCGTAACCAAGCAAGAGTAACAACACTAATAGCCAAGTAAATATTTGTTTAACTAAGAAGCTTTTTTTCTTGCTTAACATACTTCGGTAGAGTTCTAGACTTATGGGCATATCGCTTGGGCTAAAGATGTACAATGATAGCAATAACAACTATAAGCAATTTTACAACACCAGCTTAAAACAGATTACCTATTGGGAGTAAATCGCCCCAAAGGTCGGCTGGATAAGGATGCGATCACATTTCCCTCTGGTGAGTGGCAGCTTACTGTTAAGCGATAATCGTTCGGCGTGTTCAATTAGCATGACAGTGGCATTTGGGACATCGATACCCACCTCAATCACTGTACCAGCAAATATCCATAAACCCGGTTTCTTAAAGAAACCGGGTTTATAAGTAGTTTCGTTGGTTGGGTTGAGAGAAGCGAAACCCAACCTACAAAGAAATGGCTAAATATACAAAGTTAAATCAACCAATCGGTTTGAGTAGCCCCACTCGTTATCGTAGTAAGCGAGAACTTTGACAAAGTTGCCATCAAGCACGCTAGTCGATTTCAGATTCACAATTGCCGAGTGAGGATCGCCCACACAGTCGCTAGAAACCAAAGGCAAATCGCTCACTTTCAGAATTGGTTTCATACCATTTTCGGCATACTTGCGGAAGGCGTCGTTAATTTCCTCTTTCGTGACCGATTTTTGCAATATCGCATTCAAGTCGGTAACAGAACCGGTGGGGGTGGGTACGCGCAAGGCGATGCCATCAAAACGTCCTTTCAATTCCGGTAAAACTAAGCCAACCGCTACAGCCGCACCAGTGGTAGTCGGTACAATATTTTGAGCTGCACCGCGTCCGCGTGCCCATTCTTCCGGATGTCCCATATCAACTAAACGCTGATCGGCAGTGTAGGCGTGTACGGTAGTCATCCAACCTTTTTCGATGCCGAATTCATCGTTGAGAATTTTGGCAATTGGCGATAAGCAGTTGGTGGTACAGGAAGCGGCTGAGATGACGTTATCTCTTTCTTTGTCGTATTTTTCGTGATTGACGCCATAGACAAAGGTGGGGACTGATGAACCTTTGGCAGGCGCACTGATAATCACTTTTTTGGCACCTGCTTGCAAGTGCAAACCAGCTTTTTCGGCGCTGCGAAAAACTCCGGTAGATTCAATTACCACATCAATTCCCATGTCTTTCCAGGGAAGGGCGGCGGGGTCTTTTTCTGCCAAAAGGGGGATTTCGCGATCGGCAACTTTAAGACCTTTTTCTGTAGGAGTCACTTCCTCACCTGGGAAGCGACCGTATATGGAGTCATATAGCAACAAATATGCTGCTAAATCGGTTTTTAATGCCACGTCGTTGACGGCGACGACTTCAATATCTGGGTTTTGATGCGCTATCCGCATAAAAGCCCGTCCGATCCGTCCAAATCCATTAATTGCTACTCGTTTCATGTTAGTTACTGTTGTGCTATCTAAACTTCGTAGGCCAGAAATTTCCAAAAGCTGTTACGCAGGATACGGTTTATTTGCAGAATAAGTACATATTCAGGAAATAGGCACTTTTGTGGGATTAAGTGGCTCTGCTGTGGCTGAGTTCAAATAGAACTAAAGCTTGCTCAACCCTTAAATATATTAAGGCGACGCTCTAATTAACTTTAGGGGCTAAAAAAAGGACGCGGTTCTGAATATACAAGGCTATTTGAAACGGTTTGGGTGGGAAAATATTTTTAGGAAATTTTTAGAAGTTTAAAAACATTCGCCGATCCCAGTGCGTGCTGGTTAAATTTGTGTTGGGTAATTGCCAGCGATTGGCGTTGTCAGCTATTACGCGCCCGCCAAAGTTTGTCAACGAATTGTAACATTTTATATCCGGCTTTCATCTAGGAATGAGCCATGCTTAGCTTTGGCATTAAAAAATATGAGAATGAAATTGATGTAGCTGTTTTTGCTAAAATTATGAAAGAGATCGAAAACTTTAACGATCGCAATTATCATTATCCTTGAGTTAATCGCGATTCAAGCCATAGCTTTGGCTGCGGGCTCGATATAATACGATCTTATGTTGAAAACGTTTGAATTTTGGGATTGTGCGGGATGGAAGACTAAAAACTAGGAGCTTTGCCTAGTATGTATCGGATTCCGGTAATCCGCACCCCCACAAGTATGGCGCGACACTTACAATCTAACTGTGGGTTGGATTAGCGAAGGTATACACCTTTGCGTCGAGCCGCTAAAATCCCATACAAACATATCAAAAAAGAGTCTCGGAGCATGATTGACAAGGTACAAAAGTCTGAGTCAGAATGGAAACAGCAGCTAACGCCCGAACAGTTCAAAGTCACCAGAAAGAAGGGAACGGAAAGAGCATTTACGGGCGAATATTACAATAACAAACAAAAAGGGATTTACAAATGTGTTTGTTGCGGTAATGACTTGTTTAGCTCAGAAACCAAGTACGATTCTGGAACGGGTTGGCCTAGTTTTTGGGCTCCGATCGCACAAGATAACATAGCGGTTGAACAAGATAACAGCTTGTTTATGCGTCGCACAGAAGTACTTTGCGCTACGTGTGACGCTCACCTGGGTCACGTATTTAACGATGGCCCTCGTCCGACAGGTCTGCGCTACTGTATGAATTCTGCCGCTCTTAAGTTCGAGAAAAAGCCTGAATAGTAGCTTTAAACTTCACAAAGCTGGTTTGTTTTTTCTCGTTTGGGACGACAAAGCGCAGTCGTCCCTCGTCATTTGGCATAATTACTTGCGAGGTTTAATACCAGGTTTTACCTACTTATGGCAAATTCTTAATTTTCTCTTCTCATTTGCGATTGTCACCCTGCTATTTGGGATGATTTACAAAATTCTGCCTGATGCCAAAATTGGCTGGAGGGATGTTTGGATCGGAGCGGGGATCGCCGCAGTACTATTTGATCTAGGCAAGTTCCTGTTAAGTTTCTATTTGGGCAAGACTGGTTTAACTTCTGCTTACGGTGCAGCTGGTTCCCTAGTTAGCATTCTGACTTGGGTTGTTTATTCTGCGGAAATTTTGTTTCTGGGGGCAGAATTCACGCAAGTTTACGTCAAAACCTACACCAGAGAAATTATATCAGCCGATCGCATCGTAGCCGTAGCTAAACCCTACGTCCGGGAACTTTAACGCGATCGCTCACGTCAAACCTCCACAAAATATAATTGCAGATTTAATCTAAATTTCTAAGCGAGCGCATCTGCTTTTGCTGTGTCACAGATCACAAAATACAGGTTATTTCAGTTAATGTTGTGCTTGTTTAACATAAGTAAAGTTGACGCTAAGGCTTGTGTAAATTGTCTTTATGACGTTTTGTAATGATTTGCAATGTTTTGATTGCAAATACTAAAATTTACGCAGAGTTGTAAAATTTTGCCGCATACTTAATTAAAGGAAGACCGATTTCGCCGTGGAAATGGTTGGAAAGGGAAACGATATTATGAAAACCTTAACTACTCCAGTTTCAGTATGTAAATATTGTCAATATTACAAACCAGTGGGAAGACGGGGTGGTTCTTGCGAAATGCTGGGCGTATCGGTGCAAGGTGGATGGAAAGGTTGCCATTTAGGGATACCGCAATTTATGAAAAAATGCGAGATCTACGAAAATGTAGAAGAAAACAGTAATCTAATACACAAAAACTCCCAAACACACGTCCAGGAATTACCAGAATTACAAATAAAAAGTTACGATACAGCCGATCTAGTAGTTAGCTGAATTAAGATTGCGATCGCACTCAACTGCAAGCGAAATAGCCCGCAGTCCCTACTTTTGAGGGCTTTAAGAAACCCGGTTTCGCAAAAACCGGGTTTCTTTCCGACGACAACCCCGAATAAAATCGATTTCTGAGACGACAAGCAGTTGAGAGTTTGTTTAGCTACACAAACTCTGCTGAGCTAATTTCTGGCACAACAGGTATCGCAGTCAACGGACAGCAATCGAGCAATTTCGCTAACCTGTAACAGAAATAGCGATTAATTAAATAGATAGATCGACAGGAGCGAGCGATGCAAACGCCAACGCCAACTAAACAAACCACCGACCCCGCCCATGACGTACTGCGTTACGAACATCAACCCCTCGATGCCATCTTTGCACCAAAAAACGTTGCTGTCATTGGCGCAACTGAAAAAGCAGGCAGCGTCGGACGCACCATCCTGTGGAACTTAATTAGCAATCCCTTCGGCGGTACAGTTTTTCCAGTTAACCCCAAACGCCCCAGCGTATTGGGAATTAAAGCTTACGCCAACATCGCCGCCGTACCCGAACAAGTAGACCTCGCCGTTGTGGTCACACCCGCCTCAACAGTGCCGGGAGTAATTAGTGAATGCGTCGATGCCGGTGTGAAAGGAGCAATTATTATCTCCGCCGGTTTCAAAGAAGCAGGCCCATCGGGGATCGAATTAGAGCGACAAGTGCTAGAACAAGCGCGTCGCGGCAGAATGAGACTAATTGGCCCCAACTGCCTGGGCGTCATGAGTCCGATATCGGGACTGAACGCCACATTTGCCAGCGCAATGGCGCGTCCCGGCAATGTCGGCTTCATCAGTCAAAGCGGCGCACTTTGCACAGCAATTTTAGATTGGAGTTTCCGCGAAAACGTCGGTTTCAGCGCCTTTGTTTCCATTGGTTCTATGCTGGATGTGGGGTGGGGCGACTTGATTTACTATTTGGGAGACGACCCCCGCACGGAAAGTATCGTTATATATATGGAGTCGATCGGCGATGCGCGATCGTTCCTTTCCGCCGCACGAGAAGTTGCCCTCACCAAACCGATTATTGTCATTAAAGTAGGACAAACCGAGGCAGCAGCAAAAGCAGCAGCTTCTCACACCGGTTCGCTGACCGGTAGCGATGAAGTACTCAATGCCGCATTCCGACGTACTGGCGTGTTGCGCGTCAACAGTATCGATGACTTGTTCAATATGGCAGAGGTGCTGGCAAAGCAACCGCGTCCCAAAGGAAAACGCCTCACCATTGTCACCAACGCGGGTGGCCCAGGCGTACTGGCGACCGACGCCTTAATTACCGAAGGCGGAGAATTGGCAGAATTATCGCCAGATACAGTCGAAAAGCTGAAAGCAATTCTGCCACCGGCGGCGAGTACGCACAACCCGATCGATATTCTAGGAGATGCGGAACCAGAGCGATATGCCAAAACGCTGGAAATTGTGGCTAAAGATCCCAACAGCGATGGTTTGCTGGCAATCCTGACTCCACAAGCGATGAGCGATCCTACCCAGACTGCGGAACAACTTGTCAAGACTTTGGAAGCAGAAAAGTTAAAGTCCAAGTCTGTACAAAGCAAACCTGTGCTGGCTAGCTGGATGGGAGGTGCAGAAGTTGCGCCTGGGGAAGAAATTCTCAACCGTGCTAGTATCTTTACTTTTCCCTATCCGGATACAGCAGCTCATGTATTTAATTTGATGTGGCGCTACAGTTATAACTTGCGCGGGATTTACGAAACTCCACTGCTGCCGGACAATTGTGGAGACAAGGCGTGCGATCGCGTTTTGGCAGAAACAATTATTAGGATGGCACACTCTGCCGGTCGCACAATTCTAACTGAGTACGAATCCAAACAACTTTTGAGCGCCTACGGCATCCCCACCGTAGAAACCAAAATAGCCAAGACTCCAGAAGAAGCTGTAGAGTTAGCAGAAATAATTGGCTATCCGGTTGTTCTCAAACTTTATTCCGAAACCATCACCCATAAAACAGATGTCGGCGGTGTGCGCTTGTTGTTACAAGATGCGATCGCAGTCACAGGTGCTTATAACGGTATCAAACATTCTGTCATCGAAAAGGTTGGTGAAGAACATTTCTTAGGCGTCACAGTTCAGCCAATGCTGAAACTGGAAGGCTACGAAATTATCCTGGGTAGCAGTGTCGATCCGCAATTTGGCCCAGTGCTGTTATTCGGTACTGGCGGACAACTGGTAGAAGTATTTAAAGACCGAGCGCTCGCACTACCGCCGCTTAACAGCACTCTAGCGCGGCGAATGATGGAACAAACCAAAATTTACACCGCTCTTAAAGGTGTGCGCGGACGCGACCCTGTGGATATTGCCGCACTCGAACAGCTGTTAGTGCAATTCAGCCAGCTAGTTGTCGAACAACCTTGGATCAAGGAAATTGATATTAACCCGTTACTCGCTTCCCCGCAAAGGTTAATTGCGCTAGATGCGCGTGTGGTATTGCACGAACCGAATATCAGCGCTTCGGAGTTACCGAAACCTGCCATTCGTCCTTATCCGACGCAATATGTCGCCGCTTGGCAGATGAAAAATGGCGCGGAGGTGACTATCCGCCCAATTCGTCCGGAAGATGAGCCGTTATCGGTTAAATTCCATCAAACGCTATCGGAAGAAACTGTTTATTTGCGGTACGCTCATTTGGTAAAACTAAGTCAGCGGACTGCACACGAACGGTTGTCGCGTCTGTGCTTTATTGATTACGATCGCGAAATGGCGTTAGTGACCGAGTACGTCAATCCCGAAACCGGACAAGCGCAGATTATCGGTATCGGTAGGTTAAGTAAATTGCACGGTACGTCTGAGGCTGAGTTCTCTATGTTAGTGAGCGATCGCTTCCAACGTCAAGGTCTGGGAACTGAGTTGCTGCGCCGCTTGGTGCAAATTGCTCGCGATGAAAAATTGGATCGCATTACTGCTGATATTCTCAGCAATAATATGGCGATGCAGCGCATTTCTGAAAAGTTGGGTTTCCGGCTGGAACGCATTATCGGCGAACCGATGGTGAAAGCAATTTTTGAGTTGTAAAAATCACCCCACCCCCCAGCCCCCTCCCCGTCCACGGGGAGGGGGTGCAATACTACAAAGTAAAAAGTAGGGTGGGCATCGCCCACCTTTTTGTCAAAATATGGCATACAGTAATTTTACTTTATCTAACGTCAAACAAGCCTTTGATTTAACTATAGAGGAAAATCAAAACCTGTTTAGCGAAGTTGAGGCTGTTAAACCCTCCGAGATTTTATCGATAATTTTACAAGAGTATATTCCTTTAGCCACAGCAATTAATACCGAAAAAGCCCGCTCAGAATTACTGATTTCTCAAGTATTAGCAGATGTCAGACGACAATTAAATTACCGAATTAGTTTATTTTCTGGAACTGATTTTAATGTGGATGAAAAATTGGGACTTAACGGTTATTGCGATTTTCTGATTAGTTGCTCTCCAGAACAATATTTTATTACGGTTCCAGTGATTACTATTGCTGAAGCAAAAAATGAAAATATCACTGGTGGTTTAGGTCAATGCGTAGCGAGTATGGTAGGAGCGCAATTATTTAACCAACGGGCAAATAATGAGATTAAAACTATTTACGGAACGGTCACAACAGGAACAGTTTGGAAATTTTTAAAGTTAGAAGATAAAACGCTATTTATCGATCGAGTTGAGTATTATGTTAAAGAAATAGATAAAATTTTGGGTATCCTTTTAGAACCAATAAAGGCTAATTTAAGCGCAGATTAATTTTTATTACCAAACTGACAATTTGGGCGCATAGTCAGTTCATACTGTTATGCAGATAAAGGAGGAAACTATGGAACTAAAATTAGTCCAAGTGGAAATTCCAGAGGGAAGTAATATTATCATAGGTCACAGCCATTTTATCAAAACAGTGGAAGATTTATATGAAATTATGGTCGGAAGTTCGCCGCAAGTGAAATTTGGCATTGCCTTTTCCGAAGCATCTGGGCCATGCTTGATTAGAGTAGCGGGAAATGATGGGAATTTACAACAAGTAGCGACGAAGAATGCAGAGAATATTGCAGCCGGACACACATTTGTTATTCTACTAAAAGAAGCCTTTCCGATCAATTTTTTGAATGCTATAAAACAGTGCCAAGAAGTTTGCCGAATTCATTGCGCTACAGCCAATCCCGTGCAAGTAATTGTCGCGGAAACAGACCAAGGACGCGGTATTTTGGGCGTTGTGGATGGATTTTCGCCCAAAGGTGTGGAAACTGCCGATGATGTGAAAGCGCGTCAGGAATTTTTACGGAAGATAGGTTATAAACTTTGAAAAAAGTTCCATTGGTACGGAGCTAGTGGCGGTAGAATAAGAAAAGGTTTGTTCATGGTTAATAGGTAATGGTTAATGGTTTATTGCTGCGATCGTGAAGAATGAAAAAGTAAGAAACTTTAAAGCGATCGCATTACATTTTAGCACTGAAGCGCAACAACGTACCTAATTGCGATCGCACTAAATCCCAAAATTTAAATCAGGTGCGATCGCCAACTTATTCAGCAAGCCCTATCTATTTTTAGCTTAGTTTGCTCGATTCGGCTACCATTTATCGCTCGCACACCCTACTGAGGTAGTTATTCACCTTAAATACAGGGAGTAAAACGTAGCAAAGAAAATCAAAATAATCGCAGGAAAAGAGATTCTTCCAAACGTAATTAATCGATCGAGTTTGATTTTATCCTTTTGGAAACGCTCTTTATGCCCCACTATGACTAGCAGCAGTTCTAAACCAAGTAGCAAGTAAACTAAGTAAAAAGCATAGTCGAGAGCAACAACATAACCCACCCCATCTGGTAGGGACTCTAGCAAGCTGAGATGGTAAAATACCACTGCTAGCAACAAACCGCTCAATACCTCAGCGGAGAGATTCTCGAAGGGAAGAAACAATAATAAGTATGCCACAACCACAAAGAACCAGAGGGGCAGCAAATTTTTGATGCTGAAACCGAGTAAGTCTCTTGTGATGGAGATGACAGTATTGAACTGGGAATATTCTAAATCCGAGTTGGTATCAATAACTCTGCGATCGCCTAAAGTAGATTTATTAACCAAGGTATCTTGGTAGAAGGTAACCTTTTCAGGAGTCCAAGCGCTGATTTCCTTAAAAACCTCCTGTTTCCATTGTTTAGGTAATTCTTTAGTGGTAGAGGACTTATCCCGCATTCCTACAAAGTCTATCGCGTAAATCAACTTGTCTCTTGTGAGGTTGGCGTGTCGAAATCTCACCGATAAAAGCTGAGTGTCGAACGGGTAATTGTGAAAATCAAACTCCTCATGAAAATCGGCTTTAATCCGATATACTTTATACTTTACACCAGCTTCTTGTCCTGATTTGATCGGCTCGCCAAGTTTTAATCTTTCCCCTGAATCCAGACGATTTATCCCATAGTTAATAAACTCAATATTATCGGCATCTAGGGTTGTTTTATATCTAAACCACAGATAAGAATCAACCAAATAGCTTGATGTCTTTTCATCTAGGTAACTAACTTTATTGATATCGATACCCACGTAAACGATGTCGGTCTTGCGTAGATATCGATCGCCAACTTGCAAAATCTCGCCTTTCTTGATTTGTTCCTCAAAATCGGCAATTTTCTTGATATTGCGTATTGTTTGCAATTGCGTAAAAGCCGAGACAAGATTCCCTTTATCAAACAGCCCTACAGCTATAGGGACAACCGCATTTCGTTGGTCATTCAAGTAAAACGTTCTTGTTCCTGTTTGGATAGCTGTTTCTGGGCTATTAATAGCAGCCAAACCCTCTTTAATCAAGTAACGGTCTGCTTTGACATCTTTCCCCGTAAAAGCCGTTTTCGGTAAGTCTTTCTTCGTCAATAAAGTCCGATTGATTGCTTCTACAATCGCACTGACAGCATCATAGTAAGAAGCCGCAGACCAACCTGGAGGAGTTCCGTAAGTTTGTTCAAATGTTGTCCTAAATTGTTGAGTTCGATCGTCCGCAACATCATAAATCAGTGGGACTGTAGCGTAAAGACCGTTTGTAAAAAAGCCGGGACTTTCCTTTTCTTCAGGAAGGTTAGCAAGGCTTTCATCAATAGCCACATCACCTAAATCATCACCACCAAATAGGGGAAAATCCAGATTGCGCTTTTTCATTTCCACCATCAAATTCGTCACTTGATCGCGATTAGTCGCCAAGACAACCGCATCGGGAGGTTGACCGCTATCTTTGAGTTTTTGTAAATCCTGTATAATAATCTCGTCTGTGGCTTTCGTTTGATTTGGTTCTAACTGCCACTTTGCTACGATGTTTCCCCCCAATTGTCGGAATTCAGCTTCAATGGTTTGGCCTAAACCTAAACCATAAGCATCGTAGCCGTGGATGAGGAAAATTTTTGAATATCCCAGCACCTTTTTCAGGTAATAAGCAATAAATCTCCCTTGAAAGCTGTCGGCAAAAATGGTGCGAAAATACCACTCATTTCCTTCGGTTACTGAATCAGCAGTCGCCGAACCGCTGATCGCTGGAATACCGGCGGCTTGATAAATTTTTCCCCCTGCTTTGGATGTGCTACTGGAATAGTGACCGATGAGGGCGACTGCTTTCGATCGCACAATGTCTCCAGCTATTTTCTCCGCTACCTCCGGCTTGGCTTGGTCGTCATAGACTTGTAACTTCAGCGGTTTACCTTGAATACCGCCAGCCTGGTTTACTTTGTTGATGTATAGTTCTACACCCTGAAGCATTGATTTGCCTGCGGCTTGCGTTGCTTCGCCCGTATTGGTTAAGGGAACGGCGATCGCTATAGTTATATTTTCTTGGTTTTGCGCGTTGAATATAGCAATACCTATACTCGCCACTATTCCTAACAGGACAAGAGTTAACCAGACGATCGTCTTTCTCCGACGCATACTTATCCAAGCAGCCAAAAGGTAGGGTAGGTAAACATAAACCGAATTATAACATTACCTTTATTGTTTACTTTTGGTTGCCTGCCAATTTTGCACCTTTAGTATAAAAAAGCACTTTATAATAAAGAGAGCAGTAGATACGGATTTTTTATCATTTTTTCTCACTGAGCGATCGCACTATCTTTTTCCATCATAAATAATCCCCCATTTTAATTAGCGTTTATCTGTAAATATTTGCGGTAAAAAAAAGGTGGGCATTGCCCACCCTACAGTTGTTTACCTATTGGAGAGTTTAACGCAATCAACCAAATCCAAAACTACACATTTAACAGCACAGGCAAATCCGTTTTTTCATCGTTTTCATCAGATTTACCGTTACCGTTCGCCGTCACAACTTCATCATCTTGATGATATAGAGTTGCACCAACTTGACAACCACGGTAAGCTAAAATGTACAATTCCTTCAAATCGCGAATCAGCGGATAGCGTGGGTTAGCACCAGTACATTGATCGTCGAAAGCTTGGTCTGCCATTTCTTCTACTTGTTCGTAGAAAGCTTTTTCTTGTTCCGGCAAAGCTTCCTTAATCGTCAGCGGAATATCCAATTCCTTCTTGAGATTTTCGATCGCTTCGATCAGCTTTTCAACTTTTTCTTCTTCCGTCTTGCCACCCAAACCTAAGTAATCCGCAATTCGGGCATAACGCCATTTGGCATTCGGATACTTGTACTGCGGGAAAATCGCTTGCTTGAAGGGCACGTCGGTAGCATTGTAGCGAATGACGTGAGAAATCATCAACGCATTTGCTAAACCGTGGGGTACGTGGAAAGTAGAACCCAATTTGTGCGCCATTGAGTGACAAACTCCCAGGAAAGCGTTAGCAAATGCCATCCCTGCCATCGTCGCCGCATAGTGAACTTTTTCCCGCGCTTTCGGATCGTTAGCACCATTCTTATAAGCAGAAGGCAGATATTTCATCAGCAAGCGAATTGCTTCTAATGCTTGTCCGTTGGTGAACTCCGAAGCTAATACGGAAACGTAAGCTTCCAGCGCGTGAGTTAGTGCGTCGATACCGCCGTAAGCTGTCAGCTTCTTCGGCATATTCATCACTAATTCGGGATCGACGATCGCCATAGTAGGAGTTAGCGAATAATCTGCCAAAGGATACTTAATTCCTGTTTTGTTATCTGTCACTACTGCAAAAGGCGTTACTTCCGAACCTGTTCCCGAAGTAGTAGGAATAGCAATAAAGATGGCTTGATTACCCAAACTTGGCAGTTCGTAAACCCGCTTGCGGATATCCATGAACCGCATCGCCAAACCTTCAAATTCGGTATCCGGTTGTTCGTACATCAACCACATAACTTTGGCAGCATCCATCGGCGAACCGCCACCGATCGCAATGATGATATCGGGTTGGAAGATTTTGATTTCATGCAATCCTTTATTGACTGTTTCCAAAGAGGGATCGGGTTCCACATCAAAGAAAACTTGATGTTTGATGCCGATTTCATCCAGGATGTCAGTAACTTTATCAGTTAGGCCCAAGTCAAATAGCGGTTTATCGGTAACGATAAATGCCCGTTTTTTCCCCGCTAATTCCCGCAACGCCACTGGCAAACAACCGTATTTGAAATACACCTTGGGCGGGATGCGGAACCACAGCATATTTTCCCGACGTTCGGTGACGGTTTTGATATTCAGTAAGTGTTGAGGGCCAACGTTTTCCGATACCGAATTGTCGCCCCAGCTACCGCAACCGAGGGTCAAAGAAGGATCGAGGCGGAAGTTGTAGAGGTCGCCGATCGCACCTTGCGAAGATGGCGTATTAATCAGCACCCGCGCTGTTTCCATCTTCGATTCAAAATATTTGATGTGTTCTTGATTGGATGGCGCTGTATACAATACGGAAGTATGTCCGTGTCCGCCAAAAGTAATTAAAGCATCGGCTTTTTCTACCGCTTCTTGGTAATTTTTCGCCCGATACATTGCCAAAATTGGCGATAGTTTTTCAAACGAGAAAGGTTCGTTTTGACCGATTTCTTCTACTTCCCCAATCAGCACTCTGGTTTCTGGCGGAACGGTAATTCCAGCTAATTTAGCGAGAGTTTCTACCGATTGTCCGACGATTTCCGCATTCAAACGTCCGTTGACGCTAATTTTGCTGGCGACTTTTTCTCGTTCTTCTGGATTGAGGAAATAAGCGCCCCTTTCCAGAAATTCTTCTTTCACTGTTTCGTAAACTGAATCGACAACCACCACCGATTGTTCGCTGGCGCAAATCATGCCGTTATCGAAAGTTTTACTCAACAAAATTGAAGATACGGCCATTTTAATATGGGCAGTTTCATCAATTACCGCCGGGGTATTTCCCGCGCCTACTCCCAAAGATGGGTGTCCTGAAGAATAGGCAGCTTTCACCATCCCTGGACCACCTGTAGCGAGAATCAGTTTGATATCGTGATGCTGCATTAAAGCTTGGGAAAGTGGTACGGTGGGTTCGTCAATCCAACCGATGATATCTGCCGGCGCACCAGCTTCTACTGCTGCTTTCAGGACGATTTTGGCGGCTTCGATCGTGCATTTCTTCGCCCGTGGGTGAGGAGAAAAGATAATCGCGTTGCGCGTTTTTAGGGCGAGAAGGGCTTTGAAAATTGCCGTCGAAGTTGGGTTTGTTGTCGGCACAATACCTGCCAGGATTCCCACTGGTTCCGCAATTTTTTGGAATCCAAATGATTTATCTTCTTCGATAACGCCGCAGGTTTTTTCGTGCTTATATTTGTTGTAGATAATTTCGGAAGCGAAGTGGTTTTTAATTACCTTATCTTCTACCACTCCCATTCCTGTTTCGGAAACCGCAATCTTGGCTAACGGGATGCGTTGGGTATTGGCTGCAAGTGCGGCTTTTTTGAAGATAACATCCACCTGTTCTTGGGTGTAGGTGGCATATTTTTCTTGCGCCGTTTTGACTCGTGCAATTAATGCTTCTAGTTCGGTTATGTTTGTGACTGTCATGAGGATTCCTTTGGGATCTGGCTGGATGTGATGGAGATAGGGTTTACAACCAGAACGCTCTGGCTATATTGATGTTGAGGATGGAAATTTTTTGGGCTGGCTTTGTTTCTCTGGATAACGTCTTGCCTGTTTATCTATTTATATTTTACCCAGTGAAACTATCCGACTAACTTTTTCTTGAACTTTTTTTAGTTTCCTATCTATCTTTCTGTTCTAAGTATATATTACTTTTTCCACATCTGGGAATTATCTTCCATATTTATTTATAGTTGAAAACGCTTTTATAGGCATTTTTCAGTTGGCGAGCGTATTTAGCAAAATTTAAGCTTTTGATGCAGTATACGCTCCCTGTCAGCGGGTCAAAAGCTAGGGGGTGGAGTAATTGCGATCGCCTACTTTTTGCTTTTATCTTCAATCCAGGTTTGGCATTCTTTTTTTTAGGACGAATTTCTCCAGATTTCCCCAGATATTAAGTGCGAATTTCACGATACAACTGTCAGACCGTGTTTTTTAAAGATATCTACAGTGCGTTGCACTAACTCCGCTGTTGGCGGTTGAGTATCTTTGAGTTGGTAATCATAACCCAACTGTTCCCATTTATACTCACCCATCTTGTGAAAAGGCAGTACCTCCACCTTTTCTATATTTCCCAAAGTGGAGATAAAACTAGCAAGTCCTTCAACGTTAGCGGGGTCATCAGTGAGATTCGGAACCAAAACAAACCGAATCCAAGTTGGTTTGTTAATTTCACTCAGATATTTGGCTAATTTTAGGGTTGGTTCGATGGGAACGCTGGTAACCTTAAAGTAAGTTTCCGGTTCAAAGGATTTGATATCCAATAACACCAAGTCAGCGTACACAAGCACTGGTTTGGCGGCGTGTTCTAAATCCGCATAACCGGAAGTATCTAACGCAGTGTGGATACCGAGTTTTTGACAGCGTTTGAAGATTTCCGCGACAAAATGAGGCTGCATCAAAGGTTCGCCACCGCTGACAGTAACGCCACCACCAGAAAAGCGCATATAAGATTTGTACTTTTCAATCTCTGCAATTAATTCATCGACGGTGACTTGTTTGCCATCGGTCATGGGACGACAATCGGGATTGTGGCAATACAAACAACGCAGAGGACAACCTTTTGTAAAAATAACAAAGCGGATACCTGGGCCATCAACTGTTCCGCAACTTTCTACAGAATGAATTTGTCCGCAAATAGTCATAAGTAAGACAGGAAAGAGTTTTTTAACGCAAAGGGACGCCGAGGTAATCGCAAAGGGACGCCGAGGAAAGGAGAGGATTTTTCATTTGGTACTTTGTACTCTTTACTTTCTTTGCGTTCCTCTGCGGAAACCTTTGCGTTCCTTTGCGTTTAATAATTAAATCCGATCGTGGAATGTCCGCTTAATTACATCGAGTTGTTGTTCGCGAGTTAATTTGATGAAGTTAACTGCGTATCCCGATACCCGAATTGTGAGTTGCGGATATTTTTCTGGATGGTCTATGGCATCTAGTAACGTTTCGCGATCGAGTACGTTGACATTAATATGATGTCCGCCATCGTGGAAATAACCATCTAACATTCCACTCAGGTTTTTGACTCGATCGTCTTCTGTTTTACCCAAGGCTTTCGGCACAATTGAGAAGGTGTAGGAAATGCCGTCTTGGGCGTGTTCGTAAGGTAGTTTGGCAACTGAGGCTAAAGATGCGATCGCACCTTTGGTATCCCGTCCGTGCATTGGGTTTGCCCCAGGTGCAAACGGTTCCCCAGCTTTGCGTCCGTCGGGTGTATTTCCCGTTTTCTTACCGTAAACAACGTTAGAAGTAATTGTCAACACAGACTGAGTTGGCACCGCATTCCGGTATGTTTTGTTTTGGCGGATCTTATCCATAAAATCCTTGACCAAGTTAACCGCAATGCTATCTACGCGATCGTCGTTATTTCCGTATTTCGGGAAATCGCCTTCGATTTGATAATCCACTGCCAAACCGCTTTCATTTCGCAGTACTTTCACTTTGGCATATTTCATCGCCGAGAAAGCATCTGCTACTACAGATAAACCTGCAACGCCACAAGCTAGAGTGCGAACAATTTCGCGATCGTGCAACGCAAATTCCAGCCGTTCGTAGCAGTATTTGTCGTGCATATAGTGGATGACGTTGAGGGTGTTAACGTACAGTTTCGCTAACCAATCTAACAGGATATCGAACTTCGCTTTCACCTCATCATAATCCAGGTATTCCGATGTCACCGGTTCAAATTCAGGCGCAATTCGATCTCCCGCTTTTTCATCTTTGCCGCCGTTAATCGCATACAGTAAAGCTTTGGCAAGGTTGGCGCGTGCCCCGAAGAATTGCATTTGCTTACCGATACGCATCGCGGATACACAGCAGGCAATTCCATAATCATCGCCGTAATACGGACGCATTAAATCGTCGTTTTCGTATTGCAGCGAACTGGTATCGGTCGAAACTTTGGTGCAGAAATGTTTGAAGCTTTCTGGCAATCTTTCCGACCAAAGTATCGTTAAATTCGGTTCTGGCGCAGGGCCTAAATTATATAGTGTGTGCAGCAAACGGAAACTGTTCTTACTGACGAGAGTGCGCCCATCTTCACCCATACCGCCAATCGATTCTGTCACCCAAGTTGGGTCGCCCGAAAACAGTTCGTTGTAATCTGGTGTCCGCAGGAAGCGCACCATGCGTAACTTCATCACAAAATGATCGATAATTTCTTGCAATTGCGCTTCTGTGACATCGCCATTTTGCAAATCGCGCTCAAAATAAATATCCAAGAATGTGGCAACTCGCCCCAAGGACATCGCCGCACCGTTTTGTTCTTTCACGGCACCCAGGTAAGCGAAGTATGTCCACTGTACGGCTTCTTTGGCATTCGCTGCGGGTTTGCTAAGATCGAATCCGTAGCTAGCTGCCATTTGTTTGAGTTCTTGCAGCGCTCGAATTTGTTCGGCAATCTCTTCTCTTAACTGAATAACCGATTCTACAATCGAGTCGAGTTCCAGTTCTTTGAGTTGTGCTTTTTTGTCAGCAACTAAGCGGTCAACGCCGTACAAAGCTACGCGGCGATAATCGCCGATAATCCTACCCCGACCGTAGGCATCCGGTAATCCGGTGATAATTCCAGAATGCCGCGCCAGTTTCATTTCACGAGTGTAAGTATCGAAAACTCCATCGTTATGAGTTTTGCGATATTTGGTGAAAATCTCTTCCGTTTCTGGGTCGAGTTTGTAGCCGTAAGCTTCTAGGGAGGCTTTTACCACGCGGATACCGCCCAAGGGCATAATTGCTCGCTTCAGCGGTTTTTCTGTTTGCAAACCGACAATTTGTTCTCGCTCTTTGTCAATATAACCGGGCTGATGTGAAGTGATAGTTGAAACGACTTTTGTATCGGCATCCAAAACGCCTTTTTGTCGTTCTTGCTTCATTAAATCCAGTACTTGATTCCAAAGCTGGTGAGTTCTTTCGGTGGGGCTAGCCAAAAAGGACTCGTCTCCTTCATAAGGAGTGTAGTTTTTTTGGATAAAATCCCGAACATCTATTTCTTCTGTCCATTTTCCTGGAACAAAATTTTTCCATTGCTCCAACATGGCTTTTTTCTCCCCGTTACTTTGCACAGTTATCTTTTCTTTCTGCGCTAATACTATGTTACAAAGTTTGGGGGGATGTTGGCCAAAAAGTATCACTTTATTTAATAAACAACTTCCATGACGTTTTAGTTTCTCATTAAAACAATTTCTAGGTTGTTTTATCCGCTATTATAAATATATTGTGGGTTTTGATACTTTTCATAAAAAAGTAAGCTATAATACGAATATTATTAAGTAGTTAATTGTTAGATAAAAATAAGAAATTCAGTATTTTTATCAGTGCGATCGCCAAACTCTTATGCTTGTTCCGCGCTTCTCACTTTAGCAGAGACAAAGAGGGGAGATAGTTTTGCTCCCCCACTCTCCCAGTCTCTCGCTCTTAGTTAGCCGCCTTTGGGGGCTCAGTCTTCGGCTTCTGTGCCTGCTTCTGCATCGCCAACAGTTGCGGTACGGTCACAAATCGATATCCCCGCTGTTTGAGTCCGGCAATAATTATTGGCAAAGCCTGCACCGTTCTGGGGTGAATATCGTGCAGTAGTATAATTTCTCCCGGTCGGGCAGCTTTGAGGACATTATTGGCTAATACAGGCGCGGATCTGCCGATATGGTTCTCCCCCGGATCGTCCGACCACATCACGATCGCATACTTTTGAGAGCGGGCGTAAGCTGCTACGCCGTTGTTTAGGAAGCCTCCAGGCGGACGGAAAAGCGATGTCTTGACGCCAGTCGTCTTGTAAATCAGGGCGGCTGTATTTTCAATTTCGGCAGCAGCCATCGCCGGATTCATGCGAAAATACCAGTGATGCCACGTATGGTTGCCAATAACGTGACCGTCTTGCACTACCCTTCGCCCAATATCCGGATAATTTTTCAGATTCCGTCCGATCCAGAAAAACGTGGCCTTGATGTTGTTTTTCCTCAAGATTTCCAGCACCTGCAAGGTAGTTTTCGGCCAGGGGCCGTCATCAAAAGTCAGCGCCACCACCTTTTCTGAAGTACCTAAATCCACTTTCCGAACCGTTTTGCCTTGATATTGTGTCGGTACGGAAAAAACCAGATTAGTTACTTTTACCGGTTGTGCGATCGCCAAACTGGGCCGCCGCGAGTCAGATAGGCGTCCCGGCAGCGCCATATAGCTGCCTAACAAGCCAAAAACCGTCACCAGCGTTGGAAACAACCTGGGATACCAAAACAAGGCATATCTAGTCTTCATCTTACAGTTTGTATAAAAAAACGTCCCTATTATAAGGACGCTCTGGCAGAAAATCTTATTTGCCTAACGCAGTATTTTTACGACACCCAGGAATAACTTAATTTTTCTTCAAATTACCGAAAAAACTGGGTCTAAAGCCCCGTCCTTCTAGGACGGCTTTCTTTAACTGTGATATACTTACGCTAGAAATGTCGGCGTAAATATGCTTGTATTTGAGGCAAAACTTGAGGGGACAAAACAGCAGTACGAGAAGCTCGATGAAGCTATTCGTACCGCTAGATTCTTCCGCAATTGTTGTCTCAGATACTGGATGGATCGACATACTTGAGTTGGGACTTCGTACCGTGGGGCACACGGGAACTAACGCCTCTGGAGACATCGACCTCTGCAAGGAGTGAGGCAACTCAGAAAGTGATTTCTGGAATCCCCGTGCGTTCACGCCGGGGAGGATGTCAACCACTCGCAACACCTTTCCCACGGTTTGAAAATATCAATTTCCGGTCGGCGTTGAGTGATAGTACTCATAACGAATTGCTCCTATCCTCCATCTATAACTAATGTTATAAAAATTTCTACGGAAGCTTATTTTTTAGTTAAATATTTTTTACTTTTTTTTGTAAATTTAACTTCCCAAATTTATTGCTTAATTTAAGTAGAATTTAACTCATCAATATGGAAGTTAAAATTTTCAAATAAATATTAATAAATGTATAGTTTGAACTTGGGATTATATCGTTGAGAAAAGTCAAAAGTCCTCTTTTTCCTCTTCCCTAACTCCTAACCCCTAACTCCTAACCCCTAACCCCTAACTCCTACCTCCGATTGAGCGATCGGCCCTCAAACCTGGGAATAATACAACAAAGAGTTAAATTTATGCCTGTAAACTTACGAAGTTAACATTTCTTGAGTGATCCAGGTCATGCCCTCTAAGCCTAAAGATGTGGATACTGCCAGAAAGGAAGTTGTTGAGAGGTAGCAGATATGGAGAGCCAGGGTCATCAACCAGACCGCAATCCAATTAAAGGTCTTTCCGAACACGAACGCACAACGATCGCCTTCTCCCTAGATGCAGACGGGTCAGGCAAATCGGTTGAAGAAACGGACAACAATAGCAAACTCGCCCAGGCAACCAAACTACTCGAACAAGCAATCGAACAGCATCAGCTCGGTCAATTTAAAGCAGCATTACAGTTTTTCCAACAGGCACTCCCCATCTACCGGGACATACAACACCGCCTCTTAGAAGGCAAGGTGTTGGGAAATATCGGCAATGCCTACTACGCCTTGGGAGACTATCCCAAAGCGATAAATTACTACCAGCAGTGGTTGACGATCGCCACAGATATCCAAGACCGCCGTGCCCAAGGGCTGGCACTGGGAAATCTGGGCAACGCTTACCGTCACCTGGAAGACCACGCTAAAGCGATCGAATATCAGCAGCAAAGCTTAATCATTACCACAGAAATTCAAGACTGCCGAGGCGAGGTGGCAGCCCTGAATAACCTGGGACTTGCCTACAAAGCATTGGGAGATTATGCCAAAGCGATCGAATACCAGCAGCAAAGCTTGAAACTGATGCGGAAACTACAAGACCGTAAAGGTGAAGGGCAATTGCTGAGAAATTTGGGCAATGCTTTCTACGCGCTTGGCGACTACACCACAGCCATAGAATATTACCAGCAGCGGTTAGCTTTAGCGCGGGATATCCAAGACTTGCGCGGAGAAGGGCAGGTGCTGAGAAATCTGGGCAGCGCTTGCTACGCTTTGGGTAATTACACTCAAGCGATCGAATTCTATCAGCAGCGCTTGGCTTTAGCAAAAGAAACTCAAGACCTGCGGGTAGAAGAGCAAGCTTTGGGAAGTTTGGGAGTCGCTTACGAAGCTTTGGGAAACTTCGATGCAGCAATCGACTGCTACGAACGCCGCTTGGCAATCGGACGACAGATCCCCGATAACCGCGTTGAACAGCAGGCGCTGGGCAGCCTGAAAGTGGCTTGCTACGCTCTGGGAGACTACGCTAAAGCATTTAAATATCAAGAAGTGCGATCGACTATGGCATCTAACGTCAGTCATTAGTCATCAGTCATCGGTCACGAGAGAATCACAAACTACTTTTGACAAATGACATATATCGCTATTTGACAACTTTTAACGTTCGTAACGTTAGATCTGTACAACCGCTAATTTTTCCGCCCATTGCTTGGATATTCAATAAATATTCCAGGGTGACTGGGGTAATCAGTTCACCAGGCATTAACAAAGGAATCCCAGGTGGATAAGGACAAATCAGTTCAGCACTAATGCGTTCGCTTACAGTTTCGATCGGTAATGTTTCCGTCGCGGCAAAGAAAGCTTCGCGAGGAGAAATCAGGGGCATCTCGTCACAATTATATATTTGAACCAAATTCGTAACTCTTGGCTGACTCATTCGCAGACTTGGTGCTTTATACTGTTTGGCTAATGTCGCGAACGCTTGCACTAATTGCACAATATCTGCCTGTTTATTACCCAGACTAATTATAAATGTTAGATGTTCCATAGATGGGAACTCTGCCAATACACCGCCTTGAGTAAGAATTTCATCGGCTGCAAATCCCGTCAAACCTAAATCAGAAACAGTTACAGTTAAGCGCGTGCGATCGAGATTGACAAAACCAGGAGTATGTGCTGTTTCTAAAATAGATAATCCCGGAATTTCACTAATTTGAATTCTCGCTTCATCGGCTAAGCGCAAAGTTTCCGCCATCAACTCTTTCCCGTACAATGCCATTTGCTGACGCGCTGCATCTAGGGAAACTAATAACAAATAGCTGGGACTGGTAGATTGCACTAACTGTAACGCTTTAGTGAGGCGATCGCGATCGATCCTGTGACCCTGTAGGTGCAACATCGATGCCTGAGTTAAGGCGCTGAGTACTTTGTGAGTAGATTGCACCGTCAAATCCGCCCCAGCGGATAACGCAGAAATAGGTAACTCCGGATGAAAGGTAAAATGAGGGCCGTGGGCTTCGTCTACCAACAAAGGGATATTGTACTGGTGGGCAAGGTGTGCGATCGCTTCCACATCCCCACACACGCCATCATAAGTTGGGTAAACCATCATCACCGCCTTTGCATCTGGATGCTTCGCCAACGCCGCCGCAACAGCTTGTGGTGTAATGCTGTAGGCGATATCTAAAATCGAGTCGTATTCTGGATTGACGAAAATCGGGATAGCACCGGAAAGGATTAAACCTGCGATCGCCGAACTGTGTACGTTCCGAGGTAAGATAATTTTGTCGCCAGTGCCGCAAGTCGCTAAAATCGCCGCCATTACGCCAGCAGTGGAACCATTCACCAAAAACCAGGTACTTTCCGCCCCAAAAGCGGCTGCTGCCAGTTCTTGCGCTTCCTGAATCGTATCCTCTGGCGCGGACAAATTATCCAAACCGGGTAACTCAGTTAAATCCGATCGAAAAACCTTTATACCCAGCAATTCTCCTAGAGACTGAGAAATTCCCTCTCCCCGCTTGTGTCCCGGCGTGTAAAACGCAGCGTGAGGATTGTTAACATAATTCCGGAGAGCGTCCAGCAATGGCGTTTTCGCTTGAGGATTTGAGGCAAAGGGCATGATTCAATAACTTTTATCTGCTAAATTATCTTTTCGTGGGGGTTTGGGGGAAGCTCTAGACCCACGCCATAATTTTTAATTTGGTGTGGGATACATGGACTCCCCCAAGTTAATTTAAGGGGTGTTGAAACCCTCAAATTAACATTTAAAGTTTGACTTGTGTTCAGTAAACTCTATATAATTAAGGAATGCTGACTGTAAACTACCGCTACCGAATCTACCCAAATACCGCTCAAGAACAAATACTGAATGAGTGGATGGATATCTGTCGTGGTGCATATAACTATGCCAGGGGAGAGATAAAAGATTGGTGCGATAGTCGTAAGTGTTTGGTGGATAGATGCTCTCTTGAAAAAGAGTACATTCTCTCTGGTGAACTGAAGTTTCCCAACGAAATTCAACAACTTAACAACTTGCCTAAAGCCAAGAAGGAATTCCCCAGATTGGGTGAAGTTCCTTCTCAGGTTCTTCAGCAAGCTATTAAACAATTGCACGTAGCGTGGAAATACTTCCAAGAGAGAGGATTTGGCTTTCCCAGGTTCAAAAAGTACGGGCAGTTGAAGTCGTTGCTGTTTCCTCAATTCAAGGAGAATCCCGTAACTAACCTTAATATTAAGCTGCCCAAGCTGGGAAAAATCCCTATCAACTTGCATCGCCCTATTCCCGCAGGGTTTGCGGTCAAACAGGTGCGAATCTTGAGGAAAGCTGACCGATGGTACGCATCTATCTGCCTGCAATGCGATGTCAGCATCCCCGATCCAACCCCTCATGGTCATCCTGTGGGTGTGGACATCGGATTGGAGAAGTTTTTGGCAACCAGTGATGGTGCGATCGTAAAACCGCCTAAATTCTTTAAAAGTCTGCAAGGTAGGCTGAAAGTGCTGCAACGTAGATTGTCGAGAAAACAGAAACGGTCTAAAAATTACGAGAAGCATCGAACCGATAGGGACGTAGCCGCAGGTCAAAACATTAGAAACCGAGGAATAGTTCTCATTAGTACCGTTGGGCAGACGGGAAAGGAAACAGCCTGTGCAGACGATCTACCGGGGACTGGGGAAACTCTAGTCTAGGCAAGTGTCGAAACCCCGAAAGGGAAAAACCAGGAAATCCAAAATGTGAGTTTTGGAGAGCTTACACTATACCGCTTGCGGTTAGTGTGGGAGGATGTCACTAAATTCGGATATATTTTGAAAGGGAATCTGGCAGGACGTAACTATTCAGGAGGATGTTATTTTATCAGCTTTTATCTAATTTGATAGGGTCGCACGATCGAATAAATATAATCATGATTAATCCCGGCCCTCTTCCTTTTCCCGAACCGCAAATTCCCAGTCCGGTGCCAGAACCCATACCAAATCCGGTTCCTCAGCCACCGCCATCCCCGGAACCAGTACCCGGGCCAGTACCTCAACCAGTACCAGCACCAGTACCGGAACCGATTCCCGAACCTGTCCCAGAACCAGTACCTGCGCCAATTCCCCAGCCAGTACCCGGGCCAATTCCTCAAACAGTTCCCTAACCAATTTCAAATAAAATTAACCCAGTTTTTACCCCCGAACTAAGATGCTAAGAGCCGGAATTGTTGGACTTCCTAACGTTGGTAAATCCACCCTATTCAATGCCTTGGTTGCTAACGCCAAAGCCCACGCCGCTAACTTTCCATTTTGTACGATCGAACCGAATGTCGGCGTCGTCGCAGTGCCAGATGAGCGCTTAAACGTTCTGGCTAAAATGTCGGATTCCGCACAAATTGTACCCGCTCGCGTCGAGTTTGTCGATATCGCCGGTTTGGTGAAAGGTGCTAGCCAGGGGGAAGGACTGGGCAATCAATTTTTATCCCATATTCGGGAAGTGGATGCGATCGTCCAAGTGGTACGCTGTTTTGAAAATGATGATATTATTCACGTCGCCGGTTCTGTTGACCCAGCGCGAGATATTGAAATCATCAATCTGGAATTGGGTTTATCCGATTTGGCCCAAATCGAACGCAAGATCGATCGCACGCGCAAAATGGCTCGTACCAGCAAAGAAGCTCAGATTGAATTATCGGCATTGGAAAAATTAAGCGTTGTATTAAATGAGGGTAAACCAGCTCGTCAAGCCAGCTTAACTGAAGAAGAAGCTGAATCGATTAAAGGTTTGGGTTTGCTCACAGGCAAACCGATCATTTATGCTGCTAACGTATCTGAAGATGATTTGGCAACTGGCAATAAATATGTAGAACAAGTGCGCGAAATAGCCGCGCCAGAAAAAGCGCAAGTAGTAATTGTTTCCGCCCAAGTTGAATCGGAATTAGTCGAATTGCCAGAAGCAGAAAGGGCTGAATTTTTAGCATCTCTTGGGGTAGAAGAAGGCGGATTGAAATCTTTGATTCGCGCTACTTACGAACTTTTGGGATTGCGTACTTACTTTACAACTGGGCCGAAAGAAACTCGCGCTTGGACGATTAAAGCGGGTATGTTCGCACCGCAAGCTGCGGGTGTAATTCACACCGATTTTGAACGCGGTTTTATTCGCGCTGAAACAGTTGCTTATGAAGATTTGGTAGCAACAGGTTCGATGAATGGTGCCAAGGAGAAAGGTTTGGTTCGTAGTGAAGGAAAAGAGTACTTGGTGCAGGAAGGGGATGTGATGTTGTTCCGCTTTAATGTGTAAAATTTTCGCTCATACAGTAGGTTGTGGACTTATGACCCTGAAACTTCGATCGGCAAGAATCAAAAATTTTAAGAGTTTGGGCGACATTGACTTAAGCTTCAGAAACTTAACAATTCTTGTCGGTTCAAATTCTAGCGGTAAGTCAAATTCCTTAGAAGCCTTACGTTTTCTAAGCACTCTCCTTGTTAGAGAATCTCTTCCGGCAGTAGAAGGAATGCAGAGATCTTTAAGATACGGTAATGACAATATCTGTTATAGCGTTACTGTAGAGGATGGTGGTAAGGCAGCAGAATATAGTTTATCTCTTGCATCTAATAGACGAAAACCTCTGCTAGCTCATGAAAATCTGAAAGTAAACGGAAACGAGGTAATTAACATTATAAATGGTGAAGGAGAAGTAAGTGATGAAGATGGTAATAACACTCAAAAATATCAGTCAGACCCGGAAAGTATAGAAGGGTTGGCATTAAGGTCGGCGGGAAACTTCGGAAATAAACCTTTTACAAAAAAACTAGCCAGTTATATTAGAGAATGGAAATTTTATGATATAGACCCCGATATAATAAGACAATATCCTCATTTGATGGGCATGATTAAAGGTATCTCGCAACGAAGTAAACCCAGTGAGAGTATACCAAGTCTGGACGATCGAGCTGGTGAAGTTCAAGAAGTTTTGAACTACTGGGCTCAAAATGAAAGAGATACTTTTGAAGGGATTAGTGAACAACTCAAAGAGTGTCTCAATATAAGCTTAAGCCTAGTTGAAGAGGGAGAGCAAATTGTAAAAGTTTTAGAGCCACATGGTAAACTAATGCCGTTGTCCAGTATGTCAGATGGTACTCTCCGATTGATAGCTTATTTTATACTGCTTTATCAGTCCGAGATACCCCCTCTCATTGGTATTGAGGAACCTGAAAGAAACCTTCATCCAGGTATTCTAAAAGATGTTGCTTCTATAATGAAAAGACTATCTAAAAGGACTCAAGTAGTTTTTACAACGCATAGTTCTCAACTACTGGATTGCTTTATGCCAGAAGAAATATCATCTGAAATATCAGTAATTCTTTTGAGTAAGAAAGATGACTCTGGCACAAAAGCCTGTTTACTGGATAAGCTAGCTGAAAATCGTGACGATCTCTTAGATTGGATGAATGATTTCGGATTAGGTAGCGCAATTTATCACAGTCACTTAATAGAAGAAATTGTGGGTAGTTAGTATGCCCAGCGTGCGGATCTGGACTCCGGAATCTGACTACGATCGAGATGCGGTTTGCTGTATTGCTCAAAAGATAGTGAAATACTATGGATGCAATGTAACAATTGTATATGGAACTAAACAAGGATTTAATGATGCAGCACGGGAACCAGATGGATTAAAGAAAGCAGTTGACGCTTACCTCAAACGCAATGATTTAGTAATATTTTTGATAGATGCAGACAGCGCCAAATCGCAAGCTCAACGACGTGGGGAAAGAAATTCTTTAGTGAACCGAATACAAGCAGTAGTTAACAATTCAGCAGGAAAAGCTATATTAATTCTTATGCTTCAAGAACTGGAAGCTTGGCTTTTAGTAGACTGTCTAGGTATTTGCTGCTACTTTACAAAAAATGCAGAGACTAGGAGTAGTGAGGAATGGATAAAATTTGCCAAGCGCAAACAACCTGGTAAGACGAATTTGATAGAAGAAGCTGAGCTTGGAGGTAAAAATGCAAAAGAATACCTAGAAAGTCTTTCGCAAGAAATTCTAATTAAAATAAATCCGAAACTTAAAAATAAGCTTCAGAATCTAAAAGAGCGTCAGTATCGTGAGGATAAATCCCCCGAAGTCGCGAAGTATATAGAAATTAGCAGTCAAACGATTAAGAGAAACGAGTCTTTAGAAGAATTTGCGAGGCGTTTACAGGTATTGGCTGAGTCAGACAACGGAGAGATATAGTCCTATTAGTAAGTTAAGGAGTAAGCAGTGACGAGGGAAAGTGCGATCGAACTCACGCATCGCATCCAATGAAGAGAGCGATCGCTCTCAAAATCCATCTTTTTATTTCTTATTTTTTGCTTCGTTTTTCCAATTTTGTATTTGTCCCTTTTCAGGCGATCGCACTTTCAAAAAATCGCCCCACGTCCTTGCAATTCATGCTTCATATCTTGACTTACTCCTAAACAATCTTTGAAAACAGCATCTTTCACATTTGCATTACTGAAGTCAGCACCAATCAAATTCGCACCGCTCAAATCGGCACCAATCAAGTTAGCATTACTTACATTAGCACCAATCAAGTCAACATGACTCAAGTTGGCGTTTTTTAACTTAGCTCCACTCAAATTAGCACAATTGAGATTGCCACTATGAAGATTGGCACAACTTAAGTCCGCGTCACTCAAGTTCGCATCATTAAGATTAACAATCCGTAAATCTGCATCGCTGAGATTAACATTACTCAGATTAGCATCATTCAAGTAAGCACCGCTTAAGTCTGCATCTCGTAAGTTAGCATTACTCAAATTAATACCCATCAAATAAGCACTTCCCAACTTAGCATTAATCAGTTTTATATCACTTAAATTAACTTTACTTAAATCCGCTTGAGAAAGATCCGCATTGCGAAAATCCCGTTCGCCTGCTGCGTATCTACTCAGAAGTTCATCCGCATCCATATTGCTAAAACTCCTATAGTCTTAGTCACTACTACCGGAAATATATATAGACGCACCCATATTTTCATCATCTGTACCGACTATAACACCACCATTCGCACCCGGTACGAGTTCGATCGCTTCCACTTTATGATACTTATAGCGATACAAGGGAACGAGTTGGGGATTTTGACGAAATGCGATCGCATTCCCGCTTACCCCAAACGCACCTGCAACGTAAACAGCCGAATCGAATGGCCCATCATTTCCCGGATCGCTTGTTGAAGAAATAAAAAGTATTCCCGCTGAGTCTATTTTCAAATCGGAAATATGGCGAACATTACTCGTGGGCCACGGCACTATTAGATTAGTAAAACCAATTTGTCCAATTTGATATCCAGCCAAATCAAGCACCCCCCAGTATATTATTGCCGATTCTTTACCATCACCCCGATGTGCCCACACAGCTAATAATTTACCATCAATTTCCTGCAAAGCAAATCCTTCAAAATTGCTTCCTTGAGGAACATTCGGCAAATCGAATACTTTGATAATTTCGACATTTTTGTCATCGTTAGTTATCTTCAAATGATAGACCTTACCGAAACTGCTGAGAGCCATAAAAGAAAGATTATTTTTTTCTGTAACAGATGTGACAGCTTCTAAATCAATCGGCAAATCTATATTGCTGGGCCATTGCAACGGAAAATATTCAGGTTGATTCTTGTCCTGAATTCTAATAATTGCTAGACGACCTCGATCTTTTTCTTTGTTATCGTGAACAATTAGTAAGTCCAACGTATTGCTTTGCTGCTTAACTAAAGCCATCCCGCTAATACCAAAAAAAATTCCTCCTTTAACGGGACGCCACACCTGTGCAAACACTTGCTGGGAGATCGGCAATGATATCACTAAAATTGTCAAGATTATCAATAAGCTTAAAAATCGACGCATATTAATTTAGAAACAATATACATAAATAGGTGCGTTAGCTTTTCAGCTTAACACACCTCGCTGTATTTAGCTCGTTTATAACCTACTATCTAGGCTACGCCATCGCAACTGCAAAAATCAAAAACTTGCCGCGTAAGTTAACTCAAAATCCCGATAGATAGTAATCCGACAAGAATTAGTCGGTTCTCCCAATGATTCGCAATCTAACTTACCCGTAATCGTGCTGATCGGTCGCCGTAAAGGTTTATTATCGTACTGACTCCTTTCGCGAGTACTCCAATCGATAATTGCCGCATCAAGCGAATTCTGAAATTCCGCCGCTAACATCAGCAGTTTAAACTTATCTTTGATTGGCCCAAATAGCGGAAATCTAATGGAAACTAACTGCGTCACAATCGGTTTAACATCGTTAGGTGTCACATGAGTTTGGCATTCACCGAATTCTAAATCATAAGCGTCCAAGCGAAAATTTTCTTGCTTATCTCCCAATTGGATTTGTATATCCTTAAGCCACCTATCTATGTGTGGTAACAGCCCTAGATTCTGGTCGCATAGCAGCTTACGAATGTTGGAATGTTCTGTCATAAAATTGTTTCTGGTTCTGTATTAGTTTCTGGAGTTTAGACTAACCGCGCTTTAGGGCGCGGTTAGTCTAAACTCCTATACAAGGCAAAATAGCTCAGCTTTTAGCTGAGTAAAAAAAGATTGATTTAATCAGGATTTAAGAGAAAAATAAGTTAGCTTTTTGAGTTTTT